>JBLNEK010000227.1:0-8509 GCA_050262635.1 Candidatus Sericytochromatia bacterium
GCAGGCACAAGACATCTGGAGTAACCGCGTCCTTCCAGCGCGCGCCGCGCTGAGTGAATTGGTGAAATTAATCGAGGATCTCGTGGGACGCCAGCAAGGCACACGGGGGTTGTCGCAGGAGGCACTGAAGGGAACTGCTAGTGCCGCCAATCCGAGCAGAGCAGGTCATTTGAAGAACTGAAGGTTCTTTGCAGCGTCTTGAGAACGGGTCCGGGGATGAAGCGTAATCGTAGGGCTGGGGTCGAGGACCGCTGGCATAAAGCCAGCGGCGAGCGTTCCGCCGCCTACGGCACGGGGAAGCGCTGGCGGGCAAGGTATGTCGACGACCACGGCCGCGAGCGCGCAAGGGGATTCACCCGCAAGACCGACGCCCAGTCGTGGCTCGACACGATCGTCTCGGCTCAGGTAACCGGCAGCTACGTCGACCCGGCGCTCGGCAAGGTGACATTCGCGAGCTTCTACCGCGAGTGGTCGGCCCGCCAAGTGTGGGTGTCGAGCACTCGGTACGCGATGGACCTGACCGCCAGATCGGTCACGTTCGGCGATGTCGCGCTGGCCGATCTGCGCCCCTCGCACATCGAGGCGTGGGTCCGGTGGATGCAGGACAGGCCGCTGGAGCCGACGACCATCCGCACTCGGTTCGCCAACGTGCATAACGTCCTACGGGCAGCCGTGCGCGACCGCATGATGCCGCGCGACGTCTCCGACCGCATCCGGCTTCCTCGACAACGCAAGGCATCGATGGCGATGGCGATTCCGACCGCCGAGGACGTTGGCGCTACGGTCCGGGCGGCGGATCCCGCGTTCGCGGTGTTCATCGCTGTGTGCGCCTTCGCGGGCCTGCGCCGCGGCGAGGCGTCAGGGTTGAAAGTGTCGGACGTCGACTTCCTCCGCAGGGAGATTCATGTCGCGCGGCAGGTGCAATGGACCAGCGACGGCAAGCTGGAGGTCCGGCCGCCCAAGTACGGATCCGAGCGCATGGTGTACCTCCCGGATCGCCTCGTCGAGCTGCTGGCCGAGCACGTCCGGCGGCACCGATCTCCCGAAGGCCCTGACCGCTGGCTCTTCCCCGGCAGCGGGGGCTCGTCCCTGCCCGTCCACTCGGCCAGCGTGGCGCGCTGGTGGCGGCACGTGCGGGCGGAGGCCGGTGTCGAGCACCGGCTGCACGACCTTCGGCACTTCTACGCCAGTGGGCTCATCCGCGCGGGCTGCGATGTGGTGACGGTGCAGCGTGCGCTCGGGCACAGTTCCGCTGCGATCACACTAACGACGTACAGCCACCTCTGGCCGGATGCTAACGATCGCACCCGGCGAGCGGCCGGTCAACTGCTCGACGAGTCATTAGGATCTACTGCGGACGCACTGCGGACGGAAGGCTAAAAATTGCCTCATGATCAGCACTTGACTGAGTTCATGCGCAACAGCGACGCGTTCACGTGGGCCATGGAACGCGATCCCAGACTGCGCTCCACGGTGGTCACGATCATCATGCTGGACCGGTCTCCCGATTGGGACGAGGTGCGCTACCGGTTCAGCCTCGTCTGCGAGAAGGTGCCCATGCTTCGCAAACGGGTGGTGCAGTCGCCGCCACCCGCGCCGCCGCGCTGGGAACTGCACCCCGACTTTGACCTCGACTTCCACATGCGCAGAGTGGCGACGCCCCCTCCTGCCACCTTCGAAACGGTGCTGGAGATGGCCCGCGTCGCCGCGATGGACGACTTCGACCGGGCGCGACCGTTGTGGGAGGCGACTCTGATCGAGGGCCTTGTCGACGGCGGCGCGGCCGTGGTGCTGAAGTTCCACCACGCGCTCACGGACGGCGTCGGCGGCATCCAGATCGGCATGATCCTCTTCGACCTCTCCGAGGCACCCGAGAAGCACGGGCCGGTGGCCGAACTTCCCGAGGTTCCTCCACCCACGTGGCTCAGCGGCTACCGCGACACCGCGCGTTATGACGTCCGACTGGTCGCCAATGCGCTCGCGGGCGCGCTGAAGACTACGCCGAAGCTGATCGCCGAGGGCATCCGGCGACCGCTGCCCGCCGTCACGTCGGCCGCCGAGATGGCCGCGTCGGTCTACCGGACAGTGCGCCCGGTGAACCGGACGGGGTCGCCGCTGATGAAGGACCGGACCCTGATCCGCCGCCTCGGCGTGCACGAGGTCCCGTTCCAGCAGCTGCGGGAGGCCGCACACCGGGGTGACGGCGCGTTGAACGACGCGTTCGTCGCCGGGGTGGCCGGTGGGCTGCGCCGCTACCACGAACACCACGGTGCCGATGTCGGCGACCTGCACCTCACGATGCCGATGAGCCTGCGCGAAGAGGGCGACGAGATCGGCGGAAACCGGATCACGTTGATGCGTTTCGATGTTCCGGTGGGCGTCGCCGACCCGGCCGAGCGGATCCGCGAGATTCACGAGCGCACGAGCAAGGTCCGCCATGAGCGGTCGCTGCCCTACACGCAGTGGATCGCCGGAGCGCTGAATTTGATGCCGCGGTGGTACATCGGGTCGATCCTGCGTCACGTGGACTTCCTGTGCAGCGACGTACCCGGAATCCCGGTACCGGTGTATCTCGGTGGTGCCCGGGTGCGCGTCCAGTACGCGTTCGGGCCGACGATCGGTGCGGCGGTCAACGTCACGCTTCTGACGTACGTGGACACCTGCGCGCTGGGCATCGACGTCGACACCGGGGCGATCGCCGACTACGACGTATTCCAGGAATGCCTCGTCGCCGGCTTCGACGAGGTGCTGGCGCTCGCCGCGGCGCCCGCCTCCAGTTGAGGGCCCAGTTTTGATGGTCAAGCCGTCAACTCGATATGGTGCGCGCCCTCGACGCTGTCGTAGCGGCGCGGGCTGCACGTCAGCACCAGCACCTGAGCCTCGGTGCCGACGGCGTCGAAGACCGCGCCCATCTTGGCCAGCCGGTCGGAGTCGGCGAAGCCGAGCGCGTCGTCGATGATCACCGGCACGCTGTCCTCCTTGGCCACCAGCGCCGCCCCCGCGAGCCGCGCGACAATGCCCAACTGCTCCTTCGCTCCGCCGGACAGCGACTCATAAGGGACGGTGCGACCGCCCAGGGTCCGGCTGCAGATGCACAGCGAACTGTCGATCTCGACTTCGAAGCTGTCGCCGAACACGATGCGGCCAAGCCGTTCGACCTCGGCTCTGAACGGCTGCACGTATCGTGATCGGGTCTCGTCGCGGTGCCGCAACATCACCGTGCGCAGCAGCTGCACGGCACGGGCACGGCCCCCGATGCGAACCCACTCGCGGCGGGCGTGCGCGCGGTCGATCTCCGCGGCATCCAGCCGGCCATGGCGGCCCTCGGTGCCGTAGACCCGCAGTTGTGTTGCAAGATCACGTATTTCGTCAGCGACAGTGCCGCGTGCGCGGGCCACATCGTTGGCGTGCCCCTCGGCGTCTTCGAGTGCGGCGCTGACTTCGTCCGCGCCCTGCTCGCCAAGCCTGGCACGCACGTCGGCCACCCGGGCCGCCGCCTGTCCGGCGGCTTGCGCGTCGGCTCTCGCGCAAGCCTCGAGGCGCTCGTCGCCGGCCTCGGCGCGCTGGCTGCTCAGCCGCGCTCGGGACGCTTCGAGTTCGGCCCGGGCAGCGACCAGCTTCTCCTGCAGAACTGCTGCCGCCGTGCGCCTATCGGCGAGTGCGGCCGCGGCCGACGTGGCGATTTCTCGGCTGCGCTGACAATGGGCAGCGGCCTCGCGATGGGCCTCTGTCGCAGCATCAAGCACCGCGCGCGCCGACGCCCTGTCCATGCCGCCGTCGTGGGCGCCCACCCGGGTGCGCAAAATGTCCAGCCTGCAGCGCAATTCGTCCACCGGGTCGTCTCCGCACAGGCCCATGAGCGTCGCGGTCAGCCGGTCACGCTCGGAGGTCATCTCGCGGCGCCGTTCGGCTTGGATACGGGCGACGTCCACGTCGGTGACGCCGGCGGCGTGCAGGACGTCTTCGAGATGACGTTGCGCCGCTTCGAATGTGGCCTGGGTATCGCTCGCAGGGGCGCCGGGCACGACGCGTGCCCGCAGGACCCCGGGCACCTCGACGTCGGTGGCCGCGTTGGCGCTCACCGCGCATGTCTCGCCCGCCGACAGCCGGGTCGGGTGGCCCCCAATCACCACGTCGAGGTCGGCTGGCGCCGTGAGTTCGATTCTGGGGCAGGAGATTTCGGCAAGCGCGGCCGCTTTCTCAACGGCCGCCGCCGCGACCTCGACGCCTCGCAGCACGGCGTCGGTGACAGTGTTCGCCGAGATCGCGTCTTCTGCCCGGCCAAGTTCGCCGCGGGCACTGTCGATCTTGGCCAACCTGGCCGTCAACCGGGTCAGCTCGTCGCGATCGGACGACCGGTCGAACGTCGACCGAGCTTGGTCGAGGCGGGTCTGCGCTTCATCCAGCGCGGCGACGGATTTCTCGGCGGCCGCAACCGCGACGTCACAGACTTCGGCTGCCACCGACTCGTGTTCGGCGGCCTGTGCCGCCTCGTCCTCCAGTCCGGCGATGGCACCGGCTCGCTCTTCGACGTCGCCGATCAACCGCCGGCGTTCGGCGTGCGCCGCTGTCGACGCGTCAGCCGTCGCCTGCGCCGCCGCCGAAACGACCTGTGCCTCACGCAGTTCCGCGGTGAGTGCCGCTATCGCCGCGGCGGCCTCCCGCGCCGCGCTGAGCTTTTGCTGCGCCTGCTTGTGGTTTGCGTCCAATTCCGCGAGCAGCTCGGACAATTCGGCGTGCCGGCTGACGGACTCGTCCACCTCGGCGACGGCATCGGCGCAACGCGACACCTGCTCCTCGGCGTCCGCGAGAGCGGCGATCGCCGCGGCCCACTGCCCCGTCGGCCGCCCCGTGGGGGTGAAGTACTGCGCGTACTCGGTATCGATGCGGTCGATGAGCACGGGCTCGTCGCCGCAGAGAGCAGCCGACTGGCCGGCTGCGACGTCAAGCGCGCGCGACAGGGCATCGCACCCGGACAGGTCGACCGCCTCGGTGGACGCGGCCTGCAACACACGCTGCGCACGCCACAGCCCGGTGTCAACCGTCTCGGCCAGAATCGCGCACACCCGGCCGTGCGCGTCATCTCCGGAGTGCTGTTCGCGCGTCGGGGCGAGCACGGTCAGCACCGTCTCGCAGCGCTTGTGGAAGCGCTTGCGGTAGACGAACCGGTAGGCGCCGCTGCTGATTTCGGCCTCCACCTCAGTGCCGGCGTCGGCGTGGGTGGGCTTGACCTGCTTGACCTCCTTCTTGGTGGAGCGGTCCTTGGCCTCCAGCAGCAAATCGAGGGCCTCGATCATCGACGACTTGCCGATCTCGTTGGCGCCGCTGACCACGATCACGCCGCTGTCGGGCAGCAGGATCTCCCGGTGTGAAATGCCACGGTAATTGGTGAGGACCAGGCGGTGCAGCTTCATGCCGCACCCCTGTTGGCCAGCCGTAGCAGCAACGCCAGGGCCGCCTGCGCGTCGGGAGCCTCGTCGTCTTCTGACCGCGCGGTGGCCATCAACTCCTCGACGGCGGCTGCCGCGAAGCCGCCGAGCCCGAGGTCGCCGAACTCGCCGTCTTCGGGGACGACCGCAATGTCGCTGTGCCGCTCCCAGATTCGCAGGGACGCGAACAGCCGCGCGTACTTGTCGAGGCAGGCGTCGAGCGCCGCCCGGTCGGTGACGCTAAGCGATCCGATCAGCACCAACCGGACGACAGTCCGGTCTTTGTCGGGGAACTGGTCGAGGTTGATGTCCAGGTCCGCGATGTCGCGGTTGTCGTCGACCGTGCGGCGCAGCGTCACGAACCGCCACCGGCCGACGCAGCGCGGCGTGACCGTGACCGGCCGCGCGGGATCGTCGTCGTCGACGTCGACGACCAGCACGTACCCGGGATCGTGCTCGATGTCGTCGTAGTTGGTCACCTCCGGCGCTCCCGAGTACCAAACCCGGCCACCGTCGCCAACCTGGGTGCGAGAATGCTTGTCCCCCAATGCCACATAATGCACCGCACCTCGCTCGATCGCGGCGCGCACCGCGGCCAGCCTGATCACCGACGCCTTATCCGGGTCGGGGTCCAGCGCGTCGACCCCGCCGTGCGCCACGAGGATCCGCGCGCGACCGTCGGCGGACAGCCCGTCGAGAACCTCGGTGACGAGGTCGGTGGTGGGACACTTCGACCGCCACGGCGCGGCGACGATCTCCAGTCCCGGCCTCACCTCGTGGACGCCGCCCGTCGCGAGCACGTGCACGTTCGCCGGCTTCTCGGTGAGGAATAGCGCGCTCGTGTAGACCGACGACGCGTCCAACGGGTCGTGGTTGCCGGGCAGCAGGTAGACGGGGATGCCGATGTCGCGCATCGCCTCCAGCGACTGGCTGACGACGCGCGGGTCGAGCTGGTTGTGTTCGAACACGTCGCCCGCGACCACCACGAACTGGGCGCCGGTTTCGGCGGCGACGTCGCCGAGCGCTCGAACCGCGTCACGGCGGGCGGCCGAATAGCGCGGCTGCGCATCGCCGTTGAGGAAGTGCCGCGTCATGCCGAGCTGCCAGTCGGCGGTGTGGATGAATCGCATTATCGGCCCTCCTCTCGAGTACTCGCCGCGAGCATAGGACCGGCCACCGACAAGTTCGGGGACCTCGATCGGCATGGCATTTCCCGCCCTACCCAAACCTCCCCGCAACCGGGCGCAGGTATCTCCAGCTCGCGGGAAGGAACCCCCACATCGCCCCTATCGTGGGTGGATGGCCGAACGCACTCTGCTGCTGATGCGGCACGCGAAGTCCGACTACCCGAGCGGGGTGGCCGACTACGACCGCCCGCTGGCCCGGCGCGGCATCCGGGAGGCCGCCCTCGCCGGGCACTGGCTGCGTTCCCACATACCGCCGATCGACGCGGTGCTGTGCTCGACAGCCGCACGCACGCGCGAGACGCTGGCCCAAACCGGGCTCGACGTGCCGATCACGTTCGTCACGCGCCTTTACGACGCGGTGCCGGCGACGGTGATTGACGAGATCAACCGGGTCGGCGACGACGTCGGCACGCTACTGGTGGTCGGGCATGAGCCGGCGATGAGCAGTGTCGCGCTCGGGCTGGCGGATGCCTCGGAGAGCAACCATGTTGCCGCCGAACATATCTCGATGAAGTTCCCGACGTCGGCGATCGCTGTGCTGCGGTTCGGCGGGCCGTGGCGGGACCTCGGTAGGGGCAGCGCGGCGCTGGTGACGTTCCATGTGCCGCGCTGAGCCTGCCAGGCGACACCCGCGCAGCGGGCCCACTCTCTGTGCTCCTCGCGCCCGCCTTAGGCGTTTGTGGCGAGCGTCAGCTCCATCAGCTTGATCGCCATCCCGCATGCATCGATTCCGGGCGTTTGCGGGTTCACCCACCATCCCACCACGCCGCTGGCATCGCTGGCGACGCCGCACGCGCCGTTCGGGTCGTTCGTCGGCTTCATCACGATCGAGTGACGCCGTTCACCCGGCGGGTGTCGACCTGATACTTCAGCGAATCGGCGACCTTGCGCTCGTTGTCGAGACTGCCCTGCTCGAACCAGAAGCGGGTGATGTCGATCAGGCCGGCCGGGTTCGCTGCCTGCCACCGGCACACCGCACCGACGAACGTGCTCTGAATGTCTAGCGGATCCGCGCCGACGGTCTTCGCCAGCACGTCGGTGGTCAGTACGTCGCATTCCTTCTGCAGGTTCGGATACTTCTTCTCGGAGTCGTCGTTACGTTCCGGCAGTCCGCTCGAGCCGGCCACCACGGCGGTGCCGCCCGTCGTGCGGGTGCAGCCGGCCAGCATCACGATGACGGCGAGCGCGGCGACAACCACGGCCACCGCGCGGCGTGCGCTACTCATTTCGCGTTCCTGATCGTCTGGCGGGTAAGTTCCTTCGCGACGTCGCAAGGCGCCGGGAACGGCTTCTCGTTATAGCTGATCGACCACTCGATGAAGTCGTCGTCGAACTGGATGCCGATCTCGCAGAGGCTGTCGCCGAGCGTGGGATCGGTCTGGACTGCGATGAAACCGTTGCGTCCCTCGATGTTGATGTCCTCGACGCCGGTGCGCGACAGTTCTTCGGTCTTGCGCTCGCGCCCGATCGGACTCCCCCGGTACCAGGTGAACGAGAAGTGCGGGCCCATGATGCCGCCGTTCTGCAGCCACTGGCAGCCGGCGGAGTTGCGTGCGGTGTTGACCAACCCGACCATTTCGGTCAACTGGGTGACCGTCTGGTCGCTGATGCCGCCGCATTCGGGGAAGAGCGGCCCGTGCTTGGCGTTTTGCTGGGTCGGGGACGCCGACGTCTGCGGGTTGTCGGGCCCGGACGAGTTGGTGGAGCAGGCCGCGACCAGCGCGACGGTCGCTGCGCCGATGGCCAGGGAGGGCAGTCTGCGTCTCACAAAACCTGCTTCCTAGATCTGGTCGCTTGACGTTTGTCGACGAACCGGCGGCCCTGCCGCCCGTCACAGCAAGCAGGGTAGCTTCAGCCGCATCGGCAGGGCGCCGTCCTGTCGCTGACCAGCAC
>JBLNEK010000228.1:0-6053 GCA_050262635.1 Candidatus Sericytochromatia bacterium
TTGCAAACGAGTTGGGGGTTGACCCGTCGGTCGGGTTGAACGATGCCGACGTCGAGCGGCGCCGGCGGTTGTTTGGGCACAATCTCCTCACAACGCATAAGCCGGTGTCCCGACCTGGCGCTACTGACCCGGCAGTTAGGCAACCCGACGTTCGTCTGATCAATCTGGAGACAACGATCACGGCCGACGGTGAATTCGCACAACGCAAGCCGGTGTGTTATCGGATGCACCCCGATAATGTGCCCGCGTTGACGGTGTTCCGGCCGGACGTGTGCGCGCTGCCAACAACCACATTCTGGATTTCGGCTACCAGGGGCTGACCGATACGGTCACAGCTTTGGGTGAGGCGGGGATCCAGGGCGCTGGAGCGGGTGCCGACCTCACCGCGGCGCGCCGGCCTGCGGTGGTCGCGGTTGACGGTCAGCATCGGGCTCTGATCGCCTTGGTGGCAATGAAATCCGCGGGCGTTTTCGAATCCTGGGCCGCACGCAGCGACCGAGCCGGGGTGTGGTTGGTTTGGGATCCCTCGCAGCGTGACGCCGCCGACGAGGTGGCGGCAGAGTTGCTGGCGCGTAAGCGCGGCGGCGATGTTGCGGTTGTCTCGGTGCATTGGGGATCCAATTGAGGCTGTGCGATCGGGCTGAGCGACATCGCGTTCGCGCACCGGCTGATCGATGCCGGCGTCGGCATCGTTCATGGGCACTCCTCACACCATCCCCGTCCGATCGAGATATACCGCGGCCGACCCATCCTGTATGGCTGCGGCGATGTCATCGACGACTACGAGGGCATCGGCGGGCACGAATCTTTCCGCAGCGACCTTCGGTTGCTGTACTTGGCTTCCACCGATCGCGCCACGGGGAATTGATTTCCTTGCGGTTGATCCCGTTACGGGTGCGGCAGATGCGCTTGGAGCGCGCGTCCCCAACCGACGCCGAATGGCTGCGCAATACCATGGGGGGCACAAGCCGCCGGTTCAAGATCCGTGTCGCCGTCGGACGTGGCCGTCTCCTGGAAGTTCTAACTGCGCAATGACATCCATCCCCGGACGACTCCGGCGGCGAACTAGTGAGGACGATCTGAGGACTTAATCCCATATTGGACCGTCATCGTTCTCGGCACACTCTCCTCATGAAGCTGTTTGACGATCGTGTCGACGCTGGACGCCAGATGGGGCAGCGCCTGGAATCTCTCCGCGGCCGGGACGTCGTCGTCCTCGGTCTGCCCCGCGGCGGAGTGCCGGTGGCCTTCGAGGTCGCCAAGGCACTACAGGCACCACTCGATGTCCTTGTCGTACGCAAGCTGGGTGTGCCGTTTCAGCCTGAGCTGGCTTTCGGCGCCATCGGGGAGGGGGGCGAGGTGCGGGTCATCAATGACGCCGTCGTGCGTGAGGCGTGCCTCAGCCGCGACGACATAGACGCGGTCGAAAGCGAGCAGCGGGCCGAGCTGCAGCGCCGCTCGGACCGCATCCGCGGGGGCCGCGGCCGGATCTCGTTGACCGGGCGGATCGCTGTGATCGTCGATGATGGTATCGCAACTGGTGCGACCGCGAAGGCGGCGTGTCAGGTCGCCCGCGCCTCGGGCGCGAGCCGGGTGGTGTTGGCGGTTCCGATCGGCCCGGACGATATCGTCGCAAGATTCGCCGGGTACGCCGACGAGGTGGTCTGCCTACACGCACCTGAGTTCTTTTTCGCCGTCGGGCAGGGCTACCGCCACTTCACCCAGACCTCCGACGACGAAGTGATTGCCCTTCTCGACCGTGCCAGAAATGACTTTGCAGAGGCAGCTGCGGTCGATGCCGCAGCAGATCCGCCGCTGCGCGACGAGGAAGTGAAGGTACTTGCCGGCCCGGTGCCCGTCGCCGGGCACATGACCATTCCCGAGAACCCCGCGGGCATGGTGGTTTTTGCTCACGGCAGCGGCAGCAGCCGCCACAGCCCCCGCAACCGGTACGTGGCCGAGGTGTTGAACCGGGCCGGCCTTGCGACGCTATTGTTCGACTTGCTGACGCCTGACGAGGAACGCAACCGCGCCAACGTCTTTGACATCGAGCTGCTGGCGCACCGGCTGGTCGACGTAACCGGTTGGCTGGCCAGCCAGCCCGACACCGCGGCGCTGCCGGTCGGCTATTTCGGCGCCAGCACCGGGGCGGGCGCGGCGCTGGTCGCCGCCGCCGATCCCCGCGTGAAGGTGGCGGCGGTGGTGTCCCGCGGCGGCCGGCCCGATCTGGCAGGTGAGGCGCTGATGAAGGTGCGCGCGCCCACGCTGCTGATTGTGGGCGGATATGACGAAACCGTCCTCGACCTGAATCGGCGTGCGGGGTCGGTGGTGCCGGGCATGTGCGAGATCGTGGTGGTCCCCCGGGCCACCCATCTGTTCGAAGAGCCGGGCGCGCTCCAGCAGGTCGCCGAGCTGGCGCGCGACTGGTTCATCGACCACCTGAGCCCGGTGACCGCGCCCGCAAACCCGTAAAGCGCGACGAAAAGCCATGGTGGCCAACGCGTCAGGGCATCGAAGCGTGCCGCACACCGCGGATTTGCGGATCGAGGCGTGGGCGCCGACCCGCGACGGCTGCGTCCGTCAGGCCGTGCTCGGCGCGGTCGAGAGCTTCCTGGATACCTCAGGTGTTCGTTCGCAGCGCATTCGCCGCCGCCGGCTAACCGGCGACAGGGACGATGATTTGCTGGTCGCGGTGCTCGACGAGGTCATCTACCTGCTGGACACCGAGGGTCAGGCGCCGGTCGACCTCGAGACGGAGCGCACAGACGGCGGCGTCGACGTCGCCTTCGCGATGGTCGATGCGAGCACGCTGCCCCAGGTTGGTGCGGTCCCGAAGGCGGTGTCACTCAACGAGCTTCACTTCTCGCAGGACCGAGAGGGCTGGCGCTGCGCGGTGACGCTGGACGTGTGACGTAGGCGAATGATGAAGATCATCAAGGAAACCCCGTACCGGTTCCGGATCGAACAAGAGGGCGCGATGCGGGTGGCCGGGATCGTGTTCGCGTCGCGATCACTGCTGCCCGACGAACACGGGGACATGGCGCTGCAACAAGTAGCTAACGTGGCGACGCTGCCTGGAATCGTGCGGGCGTCCTACGCGATGCCGGACGTGCACTGGGGATACGGATTCCCGATCGGCGGCGTCGCCGCAACCGACATCGACGCCGGCGGGGTGGTTTCCCCGGGCGGGGTCGGCTTCGACATCTCCTGCGGGGTGCGGCTATTAATAAGCACCCTCAACCGCGAGGAGCTGCAATCAAAGATGCGAGCGGTGATGGACCGCCTCGACGCGGCGATACCGCGCGGCGTGGGCACCAAGGGCGTGTGGCGGCTGCCCGACCGGCGCGCGCTGGAGCAGATACTCGCCGGCGGCGCCCACTTCGCGGTGGAGCAGGGACACGGCGTCGCAAGGGATTTGCAGCGGTGCGAAGACGGCGGCGTGCTCGACGGTGGCGACGCGGCGATAGTCAGTGACCGTGCTGTCGAACGCGGACTCGGCCAGATAGGCAGTCTGGGTTCCGGCAACCACTTTCTCGAGGTGCAGGCGGTGGATTGCGTTTACGACCCAGCCAGTGCGGCGCAGATGGGACTGGCGGAAGGCACGATCTGCGTGATGATCCACACCGGCTCACGAGGCCTGGGTCATCAAATTTGCACCGACTACGTTCACCAAATGGAAAAAGCCATGCGGCGCTATGGCATTGAGGTGCCCGACCGCCAACTGGCAGGCGTTCCGGTCCACTCCCCCGAGGGACAGGCATACCTGGCGGCGATGGCCGCCGCGGCCAACTACGGACGCGCCAACCGCCAACTACTGACCGAGGCGACGCGCCGGGTGTTCGAGCAGGAAACCAAGTCATCACTGGATCTGCTCTATGACGTGTCCCACAACCTCGCCAAGATCGAAACCCATCCCGTCGACGGCAAGGCCCGCACCCTGTGCGTGCACCGCAAGGGCGCGACCCGCTCGCTGCCACCGCACCATCCGGACGTACCGGGCGAACTTGCCGCAATCGGCCAGCCGGTGCTGATCCCCGGCACGATGGGCACCGCCTCCTATGTACTGGTCGGCGTGCCCGGCAACCCGGCCTTCTTCTCGACCGCACACGGCGCCGGCCGGGTGCAAAGCCGCCACCAGGCCGCCCGCCACACCGATGCAGACCTAGTACGCCATGGCCTGGAACGAGCCGGCATCCTGGTGCGCGGCAGTTCCCGGCGAGGGCTGGCCGAGGAGAAGCCAGAAGCGTACAAGGACATCGACGCCGTCATCGACGTCAGTCATCACGCCGGGCTTGCGCGCAAGGTTGCGCGCCTAGTCCCGTTAGGCGTCGTCAAAGGCTGAGTGGGCCATCAGCCGTGCGTCAGCCCGCTGGCGTGATCAACCCGTAATGGCCGTCGCATCGGTGATACAACACGCTGGCGCGGCCCTGGGCGGCATCAATGAAGAACAGAAACGGCAGGCCGAGCAGGCCGAGGCGCTCGGCGGCTTGCTCGACCGTGATACACGGGGCGGGCTGGGTGCTGACAGTCACCGGCAACTCGAACGGACTCAGCTGATTCCCATCAGCAGGCGCTACCAGTGCTATGCGATAACCCGTCGGACCGGCGCGGTAGATCACACCGGCGCTGCCCGTGCCTTTCTCGTTGAACAGGTGAAAGTCGTAGTCGAGCAAGTCCATCTCGAGCGCGGCCTCGTCCACCGTGCACGGCGCCATAGCAAACGACTTGCGTCGCATCACACGGCGTTCGTCCGCCGGACGGGGAAAATAGCTCGGCCGGTGCATGGGCTCGGATTCGTGGCGCCACTTGTGTGGACCGGCCGCGGGTAGCCTGCCTCGCCGCGCCTCCCAGTATTCGGCCGCCCGCTCCAGCCGCTGCCACAACCGCGCCTCGAGCCGATCGATCGCTTCGCGCGCGGTCGCCTCCTGCACCTGGGCACGAATGAGCCGGCCGTCGACGTCCAGATTTGCCTGCGCCACCACGGGCCGCTCCACCGCCGGATCAGGATGCCTGCTCAATTTGACCCGCGCATGCAGGACAGGTCGGTGAGTGTACCGGCCCAGCACTCCGATCTTGCTCCGCGCGTAATCCGCGGCATCCGGCAGCTGACCATGTGTCGTCACTTCGACGTCCACAACAGGCGGCAATTCGGTCTTGCGCCTCATGATCTCGTTATTACGCCCAGGTCGGCTCATACAGCAGGGCCATAAGTCACCGCCGTGTCGGCGACGGACTCGAGACGGCCAGCACTCCCGAACACATCCGACACAGCCGCCGCGGAACTCCGTATCGGCTTGGGCCAAGAACCGTTCCGCCGCTAGCCAAGACTTGCGCCTGGCGGCTGCCATAGCGGTAGACAGTTATGCCTTTGACTTTCGCCTTTCACGCCAAGTAGATGGCGCAGATGTCGTCAACGTTGGCGGCGGCGATCCGGAACGCTGGCGGTCGTCACGTCTTGGGCGTGACCTCGATTCGCTTCTCAGCCGGCTTGGCTTCCTCCACCTTCACCGACACGGTGAGAATCCCCTTGTCGTAGGTGGCCGTGATGCCGTCCTCGTCGGCGCCCGCTGGCAGCGTGACCGAGCGGACAAATGAGCCGTAGGAGAACTCCGACCGGCCCTTGGATTCCTTCTTCTCGCTGCGTTCAGCCTTAATCGTCAGCCGGCCGTTGTGCACGGTGATGTCGACATCCTTGGCCGGATCGATGCCCGGAAGTTCAGCGCGCACCACGTAGTGGCCGTCTTCGATCTCGTCCTCAAGACGGATGAGATGGCCTTCCAAGGGTGGCCGCGAACCAAACCACGATGGAAAACCGGTGAACAGCTCGGACAAATCCGGAAGCCACGACCGAGGCTGCCGGCGCGCAGGGAGATCACTCATGATGCTCCTCAGGTTTGTTGCGTCATTGCGGATTTACCCTTGCAATCACACCACTTCCCACGCCAATGAGAGAAGGGTCCCAAGTCCCAAGCCGAGGGTGATTCGTCAACCAAGCCGAAGAGTGGTTGTACGACTACAACGACCCCCACTCACCCTGATGCAAAGGAAAACCT
>JBLNEK010000229.1:0-15552 GCA_050262635.1 Candidatus Sericytochromatia bacterium
TGGGCCGCTATTGTTCGTGGTGCGAAAGGTGTCTGTTTCACGTGAGCTCCTGGCTACGCGGCGAGACTGCGAACTCATCGCAAATTCCGCCTAAATCGCGATCTGTGCGCAGTCTCGATGACCTCGGCGCCGGGCGGATCATCGGCGCACCTCCCTGCCGGTCAACTCCAGGAACACGTCTTCGAGGCTGCGCTGCTCGACGCGCATGTCGGTCGCCAGGACGTCGAGCCGCGCACACCACGAGGTGACCGTCGCGAGCACCTGGGGATTGATCGGCCCCTCGACCAGGTACTGGCCCGCCGACACCTCCGACGCCTTGTACCCCTCGGGCAATGCCGCCGATAGAAGCGACAACTCGAGCATTGGTGGAGCGGTGAACCGCAGCTGGTTTTCGGCGCCGTTGCGCATGATTTCGGCCGGGGTTCCGGACGCCACCGGGACGCCGCGGTCGATGATGACCAGTCGGTCGGCTAACTCCTGCGCCTCCGTGAGCTGGTGAGTGGTGAGTACGACGGTCACACCGTCGCGGCGCAGCGCGTCGATCAACTCCCACACCACCAGGCGCGCGTGCGCGTCCAGGCCCGCTGTCGGCTCGTCGAGAAACACCAGTTCGGGGCGGCCCACCAGCGCGCACGCCAACGCGAGACGCTGCTGCTGCCCGCCCGACAGCCGGCGGTACGTGGTGCGCGCGACGTCCGTCAGCCCGAGCGTGTCCATCAACCACTTCGGGTCGAGCGGGTTAGCCGCGTATGCCGCAACGAGATTCAGCATCTCGCCGGCCCGGGCGGCGGGATAGCCGCCGCCGCCCTGCAGCATCACGCCGATCCGTTCCCGTAAGCGGGCGTTGTCGGTGACCGGGTTCATGCCGAGCACCTCGATGGTCCCCGCGTCGGGCCGCACGAACCCCTCGCACATCTCCACCGTGGTGGTCTTGCCCGCGCCGTTGGGCCCCAGCAACGCAAAGACCTGGGAGCGTTCGACGTCCAGGTCGAGATCGGACACCGCGACCGTCGGCCCGTAGCTTTTGCAGACCCCGCGCAGTCGCACGGGGATTGGCGGCGATGAGCGCTCGCGCGAAGAGCGGGGCGCTGATGTCGACGTCACGGGGATTCAGCGTAAGCGCCAGGCACCGGGCTCGGTTCCGGCGCCGGGGTGCGCGGCTCGGGCGGTTCGGGCTCGGCCGCCTCCTCGCTGCTTGCAACGGGGTGCCGGACGCTGCGCCACGGCAGCACCGAATATGTCAGTGCGATCAGGATCAGCACGATGACGGTGCTGGCCACGGTCGCGTCGACGATCTGAAACAGGGCGAACCGGTCGCCGTTGGCGGTGGGTCCGAAGATCCCGACGATGAGCGTGACGACGATCGTCGCGATCCGGAAGCGCGGCCGGGTGGCCCAGGCTGCCAGCGGGATGATCGCCCAGAGCAGGTACCACGGCTGCACCACGGGGAACAGCAGGACCGTCGCGCCCAGAGCGACTCCGAGTCCGCCGACCGGGTGCAGTCGGCCGCGCAGCACGGCGATCAGCAGCCAGGACACCAGGATCGCGATGATCAGCACGCCGATCGCACGGGTCAGGCCCAGCACGGCGGTGGTGTGGTCGCCCAGCCCGAGCAGGATGCCCACCTGGCCGGTGCCCAGCGCCAGCAGGGTCGGAGGCGACATCCAACTGCGCACGACGTTCGCCGTGCCCAGGGTGTTCACCCAGCCGAAGCCCAGGCTGCTGGCCCAGCCGATGAGCGCCATCACGGCCAGCGACACCAGGCCGAGCAACCCGCCCCCGGCCAAAAGGGCGCGGATATTGCCGCCCCAGCGTCGCGCGAGCGCCATCGCGACAAACCCCAGCGCCAGCAGCGACGGCAACTTGACCTGCGCGGACATCGTGATCAGCACTGTGCCGAGCAGCAGCATCGCCAGTGGGTACCAGTGCTGCCAGTCTGCGCGGTTGCGAGGCCATCGCAGCGGTCGCGGCACCAGGGGGCGCTCGGAATCGACACCGCGCAGGGCGAACTCGGTGCCGGCCAGCATCAGCCCGAGCATCAGAGCCTCGTTATGGATGCCGGCAACCAGGTGCATGATCAGCAGCGGGTTGGTGGCGCCCAGCCACAACGCGCTGACCTCGGCGACGCCGCAGCGTCGGGCCAGGCGCGGAGTCGCCCAGACGATCAGCCCGACGCCGATCAGCACCACGAGCCGGTGGCACAGCACCGCCGCGACGATGTTGTCGCCGGTGATGTCCGAGATGCCGCGGCCGATCCACAAAAACAGCGGGCCGTACGGCGCCGGGGTGTCGCGCCACAGGCTGGGCACCGACAGCGTGAAGACGTGGTCGAGACCGAGCGCCGGCGCCGGCCCGACTTTGTACGGATCCAGCCCGAGCCGCGAGATCTCGCTCTGCGCAAGGTAGGAGTAGACGTCCTTGCTGTACATCGGTGGTGCGATCAACAGCGGCAGGATCCACAGCATCAGCGTGCGGTCGAGCTGGCTGCGGGACATGCGGCGCTCGCCGAGTGTGAAGCGGCCCAGCATCAGCCAGGCCAGCGCCATCATCACGGCACCGGTGGTGGTCATGGTCAACGACACGGTCTGCATGCGCGACGGGAGGTTCAGCAGCCGGACGCCGAAGGTGGGGTCTTGCACGACGGGCCGTGCGCCGGCACCGAGAGACCCGATGGCCATCAGCACGGTGCCCGTTGCGCCGAAGAGCCTGGTCCGGCGCATCGCCACCAGCTCGGCGGGGTTGAGCGGCGCGCCGACAGTCCGCTCATCGCCGTGCAGGCGGGCAATCGACGAGCTCAGAGAGCCATGGCGGCGGAGAGCCATCTGTGCAGCGTAACGATCGAGAGTGGTGGGCAATCTCACCGTGCTGGTTAGGGCGGCCTTCGTAGACCCTGCCGCGGAATTCCGTCACAATGGTGTTGTGAAAATCCGTCCGGAAACTGATCGCTACACGCGTGGCGAGATCGTCCAGCTGCTGCTGGAGTCCGGACCCATCACGGCCGGTGAAATCGGAGAGCGGCTCGGCATCTCGGCCGCGGGAGTTCGTCGGCACCTGGACGCACTGCTCGAGGCGGGTGAGGCGCAGGCCAGCCCGGCGGCGTCGTGGCAGCAGCACGGCCGGGGACGGCCGGCGAAGCGGTACCGGCTGACGGCTGCGGGCCGCGCGAAGCTCGGCCACACCTATGACGACCTTGCGGCCGCCGCGATGCGTCAACTCCGGGAGATCGGCGGCGACGAGGCGGTACGCACGTTCGCCCGGCGGCGCATCGACACGATCTTGACGGGCGTGGGCGAGGACGACGACGACGTCGAGGCGACTGCAGAGCGCGTCGCTTCGGCGTTGACGAAGGCCGGCTATGCGACGACGACCAAGCGAGTGCACGGCCAGGTGGAGGGCATCCAACTCTGCCAGCACCACTGCCCGGTATCGCACGTGGCGGAGGAGTTCCCGGAACTCTGCCAGGCGGAGCGGGACGCCTTCGCGGAGATCCTTGGCACCCATGTGCAGCGGCTGGCGACGATCGTCAACGGCGACTGCGCCTGCACCACCCACGTACCACTGCCTGACCCTTCAGCGCACAGCCCGCGCGAGGGGAAGACCACACTCGAAGGAGCCTCGATATGACGGCGACGCCGGACACATCGACCCACAAGATCGGCGAGCCGCTCAGCCAGGACGAAGCGATCGCTTCGCTGAGCCGGTACGGCTACGGCTGGGTCGACTCGGACGCCGCAGGCGCCAGCGCCAAGCGAGGGCTGAACGAGGATGTCGTGCGCGACATCTCGGGGAAGAAGAACGAGCCCCAGTGGATGCTGCAGCAGCGGCTCAAGGCGCTGCGCATCTTCCAGCGCAAGCCGATGCCGAATTGGGGCTCCAACCTCGAAGGCATCGACTTCGACAACATCAAGTACTTCGTGCGGTCCACCGAGAAGCAAGCGGCGTCGTGGGAGGACCTGCCCGAGGACATCCGCAACACCTACGACCGGCTGGGCATCCCCGAGGCCGAGAAGCAGCGGCTGGTGGCCGGTGTAGCGGCTCAATACGAATGTCTGGCTGGCGAGACCTTGGTCTGGACGGCCAACCGTGGCCAGGTTCCGATAAAGGAAATCGCCTACAGCGACCGGGTATTCGCGTACGACGAAGATACAGAGCGGTTCGTCGTGGCGCCGGTCAAGGCGTCGGCGCAGACCGACACGCGCCAGACCTATGAGGTCAAGACTGGGCGGCGCAGCATCCGCGCGACGGACAACCACCCGATGCTCGTATTGCGTGACGAGCGAAAGCCGGGTCGGCAGCGCGCGCGCTATTACCGACGTTGGGTGACGGTCGGTCAGATCGAGCCTGGTGACTTCATCGCCGTACCGCGCAGAATCCCGAATTTCGGTGTGGCCAAAAGGCTTCCGAGCATTGCCGGTCTGCAGACGCCGGGGATCAGCTCGGTTGACCTGATGTGGCTGCTCGGCCTCTACGTCGGTGATGGCAATCTACATCTGTCGACGCAGACGTATCGTGTCCAGTTCGCTATTCCTGCAACAGATGTGGAACTGCGGGCCGAAGTCACCCGTGTCGTCAAGAAACTGTTCGCGTTGCGCTGCATCGAAGCTGACGAGTACCGGATAGTCGTGAACTCGAAAGCGTTGACGGAGTGGATCATTGAACTCGGCTTTACCGGAACGTCGTTGACCAAGCGCGTTCCGGAGTGGGTGTACGAGTTGCCGGTGGATCAGCGGCTGGCGTTTCTCGGCGGTTGGGTCGACGCAGACGGATACGTCAGTCCGGCATCCAGTGGATCAGTACTGCTGACGTGCGCCAACGAGCCGCTGATTACCCAGGCCCGCGAACTGGCAGAGCTCTCGGGGCTGCGAGCAGCTGGGCCGTGGTCGTTCACGCAGCCGCATCGGCATGCGCCGGAACGCACGCAGATCGCTTGGCGGCTGGGTATTTCCGGCGACTCCGAGCGACTCGGATGCCGCAATCCGAAACGCACCGAACGCTTTGGGCGCCGTGCTTACTTCCAGACGTCGAACGGCGCCCTTGGCACGACGATCAGGGTGCATTGCAATGACTGGTTGGGCTTCGAGCGGGTGAAGTCGATCGAACCCTATGCGGTCGAACCGGTGTACGACATCGAAGTCGACGGGCCGCACAACTTCGTCGCCGAAGGCCTCGTGGTGCACAACTCGGAGGTTGTTTACCACCAGATCCGGGAAGACCTCGAGGCGCAAGGTGTCATCTTCCTGGACACAGACACGGGTCTGAAGGAACACGAGGATATCTTCAAGCAGTACTTCGGCACCGTGATTCCTGCCGGCGACAACAAGTTCTCTGCACTGAATACAGCAGTGTGGTCCGGTGGCTCCTTTATTTACGTGCCGCCGGGCGTACACGTCGACATTCCGCTGCAGGCCTACTTCCGGATCAACACCGAGAACATGGGCCAGTTCGAGCGGACGTTGATCATCGCCGACGAGGGCGCGTACGTGCACTACGTCGAGGGCTGCCTCCCGGCCGGTGAGCTGGTCACGATGGCGGACGGCGACCTGCGCAAGATCGAAGAGGTCCGAGTCGGCGACTACGTCATGAGCCATGACGGAAAACCCCATCGAGTCAACGCCGTTCAGGTCCGTGACCTCAACGGGGAACTGTTCACGTTCACGCCGTTGTCCCCGGCCAACACGTTCTCGGTGACGGCCGAGCACCCGCTCCTCGTCATCCCGCGCGACGAGGTGCGCGTCAAGCGCAAGGAGCGCAACGACTGGAAATGCGAAGTCAACTCAGCGAAGTTGAAGGCGGCCGAGCCGCGTTGGATCGCGGCGAAGGATGTCGCGGACGGTGACTTCCTCGTCTATCCCAAGCCGAAGCCCGTTCCGCACAAGACAGTTCTGCCGCTCGAGTTCGCCCGGCTTGCGGGTTACTACCTCGCAGAGGGTTATGCGACGCTCACCAGCGGCTGTGAGTCATTGATTTTCTCGTTCCACAGCGACGAGTTCGACTACGTGGAGGACGTGCGTCAGGCGTGCAAGTCGCTGTACGAGACCGCCGGTTCGGTGCTGATCGAAGAGCACAAGCACTCGGCTCGGGTCACCGTCTACACCAAGGCGGGTTACGCTGCGATGCACGACAACGTCGGATGCGGATCCGCGAACAAGAAGCTGTCAGATTTGCTGATGCGTCAGGATGAGACCTTCCTGCGCGAGCTCGTCGACGCCTACGTCAATGGTGACGGCAACGTCACCCGTCGCGGTGGTGCACTCTGGAAGCGCGCACACACGACCTCGCGGGTGTGGGCCTTCCAGCTGCAGGCAATCCTTGCGCGCCTTGGTCATTACGCGACGGTCGAGCTGCGCCGTCCGGGCGGCCCTGGCATCATCCAAGGCCGCAATATCGTTCGCAAGGACATCTATCAGGTGCAGTGGACAGAGGGCGGCCATGGTCCGAAGCAGGCCCGCGACTGCGGTGACTACTTCGCGGTGCCGATCAAGAAGCGCCACGTTCGCGAGGCACACGAGCCCGTCTTCAACCTCGACGTCGAGGCGCCGGACAGCTACCTGGCCTACGGCTTCGCGGTACACAACTGCACTGCACCGATCTACAAGTCGGACTCGCTGCACTCGGCTGTCGTCGAGATCATCGTCAAACCGCAGGCCCGCGTCCGGTACACGACCATCCAGAACTGGTCGAGCAACGTCTACAACCTTGTCACCAAGCGTGCCCGTGCGGAGGCCGGCGCCACGATGGAGTGGGTCGACGGCAACATCGGCTCCAAGGTCACTATGAAGTACCCGGCCGTCTGGATGACGGGCGAGCACGCCAAGGGTGAGGTGTTGAGCGTGGCGTTCGCCGGCGAGGGCCAGCACCAGGACACCGGCGCGAAAATGCTTCACCTGGCGCCGAACACGTCGAGCAACATCGTGTCCAAGTCGGTGGCCCGCGGCGGTGGCCGCGCGTCCTACCGCGGCCTCGTTCAGGTCAACAAGGGTGCCCACGGCAGCCGCTCGAGCGTGAAATGCGATGCGCTGATTGTCGATACCGTCAGCCGGTCAGACACCTACCCCTACGTCGACATCCGCGAGGACGACGTCACGATGGGCCACGAGGCCACCGTGTCCAAGGTCAGCGCGGACCAGCTGTTCTACCTGATGAGCCGCGGCCTCACCGAGGACGAGGCGATGGCGATGGTGGTGCGCGGCTTCGTCGAGCCGATCGCCAAGGAACTGCCGATGGAATACGCGCTTGAGCTGAACAGGCTGATCGAGCTGCAGATGGAAGGTGCGGTCGGCTGACCGGGGCGAGCGAAGCGACGGGAAAATTAGTGACCAACCTGACTGAAGCGGTTGAAGGTTCAGCCCTCGCCGCGGCCAACAGCGGCTCGACGTTGGCTGCCGCCAACAGCGGCTCGACGTTCGCTGCCGCCAACAGCGGTTCGACGTTGGCTGCCGCCAACAAGGGCGAGGTTTTCACCTCGTTCGACGTCAACGCGTTCGAAGTCCCCAGCGGTCGCGACGAGATCTGGCGGTTCACCCCGCTCAAGCGGCTCCGCGGACTGCACGACGGGTCCGCGCCGGCCACCGGCAAAGCCTCCTTAACCGTCACCGAGCGCCCCGGCGTCACCGTCGAGCAGGTCCGCCGTGGCGACGAGCGGCTCGGCCAGGGCGGTGTCCCGGCGGACCGCGTTGCCGCGCAGGCGTTCTCGTCGTTCAACCAAGCGACCGTCGTCACCGTCGCGCGCGGAACCGAGGTCGCCAAACCGGTCGAGATCGCCATCACCGGACCCGGCGAAGGCAAGACGGCTTACGGGCATCTGCAGATCCGGGTCGAGGAGCTCGCCAGGGCCATCGTGGTCGTCGACCTGCGCGGCAGCGGAACGTATGCAGACAACGTCGAGATCATCGTCGGCGACTCGGCAGCTCTCGGCGTGATCTGGATCGCCGACTGGTCCGACGACATGGTGCACGTCAGCGCTCACCACGCGCGCCTCGGCAAGGATGCCGTCCTGGGCCATGTCAACGTCACCCTCGGCGGAGACGTCGTCAGAACCTCCGCGACAGTGCGTTTCACCGCACCCGGCGGCGATGCGCAACTGCTCGGCACGTACTTCGCCGATGACGGCCAGCACTTCGAGTCGCGGCTGCTCGTTGATCACGCACAACCCAATTGCCGCTCCGATGTGCTGTACAAGGGTGCGCTGCAGGGCGATCCAGATTCCCGCAAGCCCGACGCCCACACGGTGTGGGTGGGTGACGTGCTGATCCGCGCCAACGCCACCGGCACCGACACCTTCGAGGTGAATCGCAACCTGGTGCTCACCGACGGTGCCCGCGCCGACTCGGTGCCCAATCTCGAGATCGAGACCGGCGAGATCATCGGTGCCGGACATGCGAGCGCCACAGGGCGTTTCGACGACGAGCAGATGTTCTATCTGCGCGCTCGCGGTATCCGGGAGGCCCAGGCGAGAAGGCTGATCGTCCGCGGCTTTTTCAACGAGATCATCGCCAAGATCGCGGTACGAGAAGTGCGTGAACGCCTTACCGAAGCAATCGACAACGAGCTAGCGATCACGGAATCGAGAACAGCCCAATCATGACCACACTGGAAGTCAAGGACCTGCACGTCTCGGTCACGAGCCCGGAAGGCGCCGACGTCCCGATCCTCAACGGCGTCGACCTGACCGTGAAGTCCGGCGAGACTCATGCGCTGATGGGGCCCAACGGGTCCGGCAAGTCGACGCTGTCGTATGCGATCGCCGGCCACCCCAAGTACACCGTGACGTCCGGCTCGATCACGCTCGACGGCCAGGACGTTCTCGCGATGAGCGTCGACGAGCGCGCCCGCGCCGGGCTTTTCCTCGCGATGCAGTACCCGATTGAGGTGCCGGGCGTGTCCATGTCCAACTTCCTGCGCACCGCGGCCACCGCTGTGCGGGGCGAGGCGCCGAAGCTGCGGCACTGGGTCAAAGAAGTCAAGGCCGCCATGGACGACCTCGACATCGACCCCGCCTTCTCCGAACGCAGTGTCAACGAAGGCTTTTCGGGCGGGGAGAAGAAGCGTCACGAGATCCTGCAGCTCGACCTGCTGAAGCCGAAGATCGCGATCCTTGACGAAACCGACTCGGGCCTGGACGTGGACGCGCTGCGGGTCGTCAGCGAGGGCGTCAACCGCTACGCCGAGGAAACGCACGGCGGCATCCTGCTGATCACGCACTACACCCGCATCCTGCGCTACATCCAGCCTGAGTTCGTGCACGTGTTCGTCGGCGGACGGATCGTCGAATCCGGCGGGCCGGAACTCGCCGACGAGCTCGACGCCAACGGCTACGTCCGCTTCGCCGAGAAGGCCGCCGCGGGGGCATAGATGACGACGCCGCTGGACATCGACGCGATCCGCGCCGACTTCCCGATCCTCAAGCGGGTGATGCGCGGCGGAAAGCAGTTGGCCTACCTCGACTCCGGCGCCACGTCGCAGCGGCCCGTGCAGGTGCTCGACGCCGAGCGCGATTTCCTGACGACCTCGAACGGCGCCGTGCATCGCGGGGCACACCAGCTGATGGAGGAGGCCACCGACGCCTACGAGCAGGGCCGCGCCGACATCGCAACGTTCGTCGGCGCCGACGCGGACGAGCTGGTGTTCACCAAGAACGCCACCGAGGCGTTGAACCTCGTCGCTTATGCACTGGGCGACAAGCGATTCGACAGGGCAGTCGGAGAAGGCGACGTCATCGTCACCACCGAACTCGAGCATCACGCGAACCTCGTTCCGTGGCAGGAGCTGGCTCAGCGCACGGGCGCGAGGCTGCGCTGGTACGGAGTCACCGACGACGGGCGCATCGACCTCGACAGCCTGGAACTCGACGACCGCGTGAAAGTCGTGACGTTCAGCCATCATTCGAACGTCACCGGAGTGTTGGGGCCGGTGAGCGAGGTGGTGAAACGAGCGAAGGCGGTCGGTGCGCTGACCGTGCTCGACGCGTGCCAGTCCGTGCCGCACCGGCTGGTTGACATCCACGCCCTCGACGTGGACTATGCCGCATTCTCGGGGCATAAGATGCTGGGGCCCAACGGAATTGGCGTGTTGTACGGCCGCCGCGAGCTGCTCAACCAGATGCCGCCGTTCATCACCGGCGGATCGATGATCGAGACCGTGACGATGGAAGCCACCACTTACGCGCCCGCGCCGCAGCGGTTCGAGGCCGGCACGCCGATGACGTCGCAAGTCGTCGGATTGGTCGCTGCCGCACGGTATCTGCAGGCGATCGACATGGACACGGTCGAAGCCCACGAGCGCGCGCTGGTGAAGGCGACGCTCGACGGTCTGTCCGACGTCGACGGTGTCCGAATCATCGGCCCGACGACACTGCAGGATCGCGGTTCTCCGGTCGCGTTCGTTGTCGACGGTATGCACGCGCATGACGTCGGCCAGGTCCTCGACGACGAGGGTGTGGCAGTGCGCGTCGGTCACCACTGCGCGTGGCCGTTGCATCGGCGGTTCGGCATCGCGGCGACAGTGCGGGCGTCGTTCGCGGTGTACAACACCGTCGACGAAGTGGACCGGCTGGTGGATGGCGTGCGCCGGGCCGTGAAGTTCTTCGGCGGAGCCTGAGTTGCGCCTCGAGCAGATCTATCAGGAAGTGATCCTCGATCACTACAAGCACCCCCATCACCGCGGGCTGCGCGAGCCGTACGGCGCCGAGGTCTACCACGTGAACCCCACGTGCGGCGACGAGGTGAAGTTGCGGGTCGCGCTGAGCGACGACGGGCAGCGGGTAGCCGACGTGTCGTACGACGGGCAGGGCTGTTCGATCAGCCAGGCGTCGACCTCGGTGCTCACCGACCAGGTGATTGGGCAGCGCGTGCACCGGGCACTCGACATCGTGCGCGCGTTCACCGAGATGGTGTCCTCGCGCGGGACCGTCGAAGGGGACGAAGACGTGATAGGCGACGGGGTCGCCTTCGCAGGGGTGGCGAAGTACCCGGCCCGGGTGAAATGCGCGCTGCTGGGCTGGATGGCGTTCAAGGACGCGCTCGCGCAGGCGAGCGTTGCGACAGGTAAGCAGGAGGTGGACGATGAGCGAAACGGCCGCTCAATTGCCGGATGACGAGCTGCTGGCCGACCTGGAGGAGGCGATGCGCGACGTCGTCGACCCGGAGCTGGGCATCAACGTCGTCGACCTTGGGCTGGTGTACGGGCTCAACATCGAACGCGATGAAAGCGGTACGACAGCGCTCGTCGACATGACGCTGACGTCGGCCGCATGCCCGCTGACAGACGTCATCGAAGACCAGTCTCGCATGGCACTGGTCGGGGCGGGTTTGGTCAACGACATCAAAATCAACTGGGTGTGGAATCCGCCGTGGGGGCCGGACAAAATCACCGAAGACGGGCGGGAGCAGTTGCGGGCGTTGGGCTTCACTGTTTAGTGCCCGGAGTACGGAGAACCGCGTTTAAGGACCTGTGAGCTGGCTACCCGAAATGCATGGTAGATAGCAAAGAGTCGATGACACGGATGTTGCTGACCAGTATGGCGGCCGCCGCCCTAGTCACTGCAATGTGGACTGGAGCGCCCACCGCCTCTGCCACCAGCTACGCGGCTGACAACCCACCCGGCTGCGCAGACGTCAACCAATGCGGCGTGGACGTCAACCTCCCGGGCGCTGACGCGGGTGCTGACGCGGCCGGCGTGGACGCCACTGTGCCGGGCGCTAACGCAAATGCGGGCCCGGCTGGCGCCGACATAGGTGTGCCCGGCGCTGACGCGAGTGCCGGCCCCGATGGAGTCGACGTGAGCGTGCCGGGCGCTAACGCCAACGCAGGACCAGGCTGGCTGAACGGCTGCATCAACGGCGTCGGCTGCATCAACGCCGGTTAACCGACAACCGACCGCTGTCTGGCCCTCGCTGACCCGATCAGCGCGGGCCAGATGAATCCGCCGGGCAACGGGTACCCGACCGTGATGACGAGTGACGACCGCCTCAAGAACTACGTCCTGCGCTGCGCGGACGACGACGCGGACCTCACCGACGACGCCCGGCTGGTGGTGCTCGCCGCTCTCGGTGCCCCCGATGACCTGGCCCATGTGCTCGGGAGCGACGCCACATCGACCGAACTTGTCGACGCGCTCAACACACCCGAGCACACCGCAGCCGAGCCCGTCGGCGCATACCTGAAGTCGATCACCGTGCGGGGGTTCCGCGGCATCGGGCCGAAGACCACACTCGAGTTGCCGCCCGGACCCGGGCTCGTCGTCGTCGCCGGGCGCAACGGCTCCGGTAAGTCCACGCTCGCCGAAGCCCTCGAACTGGCGCTGACGGGAACCAACTCCCGCTGGGAAGACAAACCCACCGTCTGGTCGCGACACTGGCGCAACCTGCACGCCGGCGAGCCGGCCGAGATCCGCGTCGGCATCGCCGAGGAAGGTGCTGGTGTCACCACGATCGGTGTGGACTGGCCGTCCGGCGACGTGAATGTTCACGAGACGAAGAGATGGGTGCAGCGTCCCGGCCAAAAGCGCGAGGACACAAGCGTTCTCGGCTGGGAAGCCGCGCTCGAGATGTACCGGCCCCTGTTGAGTTACGACGAACTCGGGGCGATCCTCGAAGGCCGCCCCAGCGACTTCTACGACGAGCTGTACAAGCTGCTGGGCCTGGAACAACTGACGGAGGGCATTGCGCGCCTCGACGCCGAGGTCAGAGAGCTCAGGCAACCGGCCGCGGAGCTCAAGAAGGCCAAAGACGCACTGAGGCCGATCCTCGAGGCACACGAAGACCCCCGTGCCGCAACAGCTTTGGCGGAAGTCAAGAAGACAAAGCCCCACCTGGAGACGGTGCGCCCGCTGATCACTCAGGGCGCGGCGTCATCCGTGCCGTTCGCGTGGCAGCAGGCGCAGCGGCTTGCCGTGCTCACCGCCGACGAGGCGCAACCCACCTGCGCCGCTCTGAAATCGGCCGCCGAGAACGAACGCGAAGAGATGCGCCGCTCTGACGCGCTGGCCGCCGATCGCGCCCGACTGCTCGACATCGGGCTGACCTTCCACGCCGACCACGGCGACCAGCCCTGCCCGGTGTGCGGGCAGGGCACGCTCGACGCGAACTGGGCCATTGCCGCCCGCGCCGCTCTCGAGCAAGACCGAAGCGCCGCAGAGGATCTCACCGCTGCGCGCGCGGCCACCCGGCAAGCGCGGTCCGCCCTCATCAGCCTGATCCGGCGTGTCCAGCCGCCGCCACTGGCCGACGCGGACTTGGACGTCGCGGTGGCCCGGGCAGCCTATGACAGATTCTCCCAGTTCCCCACCGACGACAATCTGGCACTGGTCGGTCACGTGGAACTGACGCTGCCGGAAGTCGAGAACGCCTATGCGGCTCTGCGGCAGCAGGCCGACGCCCTGATCTGCGAACGGGAAGACGCGTGGGCCCCGGTAGCGGTCGAACTGGCCGACTGGGTGAAGAAGGCGCAAGCTGCCCGCGAGGCCGAGCCGAAGCTCAAAGTCGCCACTGAGGCACAGAAGTGGTTGCAGCGCAACGCCGGCGAGCTTCGTAACCAGCGGATCGCACCGCTCGCGCAGAAGGCGAAGCAGATCTGGGCGGCCCTGCGCCAGGAGAGCAACGTTGACCTCGGCGCGATCCGGCTCGAGGGTCAGAAGACGAATCGGCGTGTCGTGCTCGAAGCCGACGTCGACGGGTCGGAGTCGGAGGCGTTCGGTGTGATGAGCCAAGGCGAACTGCAGGCGCTCGCCTTGGCTGTCTTCATCCCGCGTGCGACGTCACCCGAAAGCCCGTTCCGGTTCTTGGTGCTCGACGATCCGATCCAGGCGATGGACCCCTCGAAGATCGACGGCTTCCTCGAGGTACTCACCTCCCTGGCCGATCACCGCCAGATCGTCGTCTTCACCCACGATGACCGGCTCCCCGCGGCCATTCGCCGCTCCCGCGCGCCGGCGCGCATCATCGAGGTCACCCGGGGCGCGAACTCCTCTGTGGCCATGACCGAGGCCAGCCGTCCGGCCACCCGACTGCTCGACGACGCATTCGCGATCGCCGTCGACGAAGCCGTTCCCGACGAGGTCAAGAAGGCCGCGATCCCGATGTTGTGCCGCGAGGCCGTCGAAGCAGCAGCGTGGGAGTTGTTCTCCTCACAGGCGTTGACCGAAGGGCATTCTCGGCACGATGTCGAACAGACGTGGGAGCAAGCGCCGACGGTAAAGAAGCGGCTGGCGCTGGCCATCGCGCTCAACCGGGACGACGACGCGGCGGTCGAGAAATGGCGAAGCGGGGGCCGCGCGCGCCGGGACACGATGACGGTCGTGACGAAGGGACTGCACGGCGGTGCGGTGGACTACCGGGCAGCGGTCAACGACGCCCGGCTTGTCGTCAAGGACCTGGGCTCTTCGGCGCCATGACCGACCGCGCCGCTGTGCTCGACTACGCCGACGAGGTTCTCGACGGCGACGTCCGCCTCGGCGCGCGCGGACCGAGAACGGCAGCCGTGCTGGCCCGGCTGGCGTTCGAGGACTGGCTTGACGAGATGAGCACCTGGCTGCCGGCCGGCCGGGAACGTCCGACCACGATTTCGAAGCTGGTCGTACTCGGCGCGTTGCGCGGCGCCGAGGCGGGGGAGAGCGCGAAGCGGCTGTGGTACGCGCTGAGCCGCGCGTGCCACCACCACGCGTACGAGTTGCAGCCGTCGGCGGCGGAGGTCAAGCGGTTGGTCGCCGCCGTGCGCCAACTTGATCTCCACCAACCAGGAGGTTTGCAGAACTCCCGCAGTGGCTAGAAGGAGGTTAGCCACGAATAAAGGAGGCGACGGTCATGGCCACACCGGCAGTAGCCCGGCATGGGCAGCCGAAGAGCCGGGACGCAAACCAGTGGGTCGTCCCGTTGATCCTCGCCGCATGGGTGGTCGTGCTGCTGTGCGGCTACCTAGTGAGCAGCGCCGGCTAGCCGCCGGGAACATATCCGCAGTTGACGAGCGTTGGCCTAAGCATGGCAACCCGTGACATCACCACCGATCAGTTCAACGACACCATCAACGACAACGAGATAGTGCTGGTGGATTTCTGGGCATCATGGTGCGGCCCGTGCAAGCAGTTCGCACCCACGTTCGAGACCTCCTCGGAAAAGCATCCCAACGTCGTCTACGCCAAGGTGGACACCGAAGCCGAGCAGGAGCTGGCCGCCCGCGCACAGATCCGCGCCATCCCCACGCTGATGGCCTTCAAGAAGGGCACGCTGGTGTTCAACCAGGCCGGCGCCCTGACCCCTCCGATGCTCGAGGACCTCGTCCAGCAGGTCGAGAAGCTCGACGTTGAGGCCGCGCTGGCCGCGCAGAATGCGCAGGACGACGGCGAACAGGCGTAACCGTCGGCGCGCGATAGCGTGCAACCCGTGAACAACGACTTCGTCCTCGTCGACCGGCCGCGCCCGAACGTCGCGCTGATCACTCTGAACCGCCCCGAGCGGATGAACTCGATGGCGTTCGACGTGATGGTGCCGCTGCGCAGCGTGATCGAGGAGATCAGCTACGACAACGACGTGCGCGCCGTCGTGCTCACCGGCGCCGGCC
>JBLNEK010000230.1:0-4516 GCA_050262635.1 Candidatus Sericytochromatia bacterium
GTCGATGGCATGGACGTGCTCGCGGTCGAAGCAGCGGCCAAGCGCGCCGTGGAGGCAGTGCGGTCGGGCGAAGGTCCGCAATTTCTGGAGTGCCGCACCTATCGCTTCCGCGCCCACTCAATGTATGACCCGGAACTCTATCGCGAGAAGCGGGAAGTCGAGGAATGGAAACAGCGGTGCCCGATCGCGACGTTTCAGGCGAGGTTGCGCGAGAGTGGACTGCTGACTGAAGCCGACGTTGAACGCCTCGAGACCGAGGTCGCGGCGGAGATCGACACGGCCGTCGTGTTTGCCGAGGCGGGTCATTGGGAGCCAGTCGAGGAGTTGACCCGGTTCGTCTCCTCAATCAAGGGGGCAGCATGAGCGTCATCGCTGCGGTTGCGACCACGCTCCCAGGCGGTGAGCAGACTACACACCTCACCTATCGCGAGGCGGTGCGGGCCGCTCTCCGTGAGTCCCTGCAGCGGGACCAGCGCGTCTTTCTTATGGGTGAAGATGTTGGACTGTATGGCGGCTGCTTCGCCGTCAGCAAAGGGTTGCTGGCCGAGTTCGGCCCCGAGCGCATCCGTGACACCCCGCTGTCCGAATCGGCGTTTGTCGGTGCCGGGATCGGGGCCGCCCTGGGCGGAATGCGCCCAATCGTCGAGATCATGACGGTCAACTTCGCGTTCCTGGCACTGGATCAGATCGTCAACAACGCGGCCACGATCCTCCACATGTCGGGCGGCCAGTTCAACGTCCCGGTCGTGATCCGCATGGCGACAGGAGGCGGCCGGCAGCTGGCGGCGCAGCACTCTCATAGCCTGGAAGGATGGTACGCGCACATTCCGGGCATCAAAGTCCTCACTCCGGCCACGCTCGAGGACGCGCGCGGCATGCTCTGGCCGGCGCTAGAGGACCCGGACCCGGTGCTCATCTTCGAGAACGCGTATCTCTACCCGATGGAAGGGGATCTGCCTCCCCAGGCCGGCCCGGTCGACATCGACCGGGCCAGGATTCGCCGGCCGGGCAAAGACGTCAGCCTCTTCGCCTACGGTGGTGGGCTGCATCGGACGCTGGCGGCGGCCGAGCTGCTCGCCAGCGAGGGAATCGACGCCGAGGTGATCGATTTACGCGTTCTCCGCCCGCTTGACACCCAGACGATCCTCGACTCAGTCAACCGGACCCACCGCGCTGTGATCGTCGACGATGGGTGGCGTAGCGGCGGTATTTCGGCCGAGATTAGCGCCCGCATCATCGAGGATGCGTTCTATGAGCTCGACGCGCCCATCGCCCGGGTTTGCGGCGCTGAAGTGCCAATCCCCTATCCTCAGCACCTCGAACAGGCCGCGTTACCGCAAGCGGAATCTATCGCGCGGGCGGCGCGGGTGACGGTAGGCATCCATGGCTGAATTCCGCATGCCTTCGCTTGGCGCGGACATGGAGTCTGGCACCCTGGTCGAGTGGCTGGTCAAGCCTGGTGACCGGGTCGAGCGGGGCGACGTCGTGGCTGTCGTCGAAACGGACAAGGGCGCGATCGACGTCGAGATCTTCGACAGTGGCACGATTTCGCAGCTCGTCGTCCTGGCGGGAACCAAGGTTCCGGTGGGAACGGTCCTGGCTCGACTCAACGGCGTGTCGGAGGCGGTCGGCATACCCGAGGCTGCCGCTCCCGAGGTCGCCGCACCGGCACCGACTGTCGTTCCACCGGAACCGAGTCTGGGCCCCGTCGTGCCGACTGCGCGGTTGCGCGCCTCGCCGTTGGCCCGGCGCCGGGCGGCGGAACTCGGCATCGATCTGGCTACGGTGCGGGGATCCCGACCGGGTGGGGCGATCGCGGTCGCCGACGTTGAGCAGGCGGCCGCCCTTGCCAAAGCTCCTGCCCCGCTGACGATCACTCCGGCAGCTGTCGCTGAGGTGGCCTTACCGGCACCGACAGAACGGGCTGCGGGGTTGCGCTCCGCGATCGCCGCTGCCATGAGTCGCTCCAACCGGGAGATCCCGCACTACTACTTGGGCACTGAGATCGACCTGAAACGAGCACTCGACTGGCTCGAGGCGACCAATGCGAAGCGTCCGGTATCTGAGCGGTTGCTCTCCGCCGCGCTCCTCCTCAAGGCAGTTGCGCTTGCCGTACGTGATGTCCCGGAGATGAACGGCCGTTACACCGATGCTGGTTTTCAGCCAAGCGCGGCGGTGCACGTCGGGGTGGCGATCTTCCTTCGCTGGGGCGGGCTGGTCGCCCCTGCCATTCACGACACCGATCAGCTCAGCCTCGACGAGTTGATGGCGAAGCTGCGTGACGTCATCGACCGCGCTCGTGGCGGCAAGCTGCGCAGTTCGGAGATTGCCGACCCGACGATTACGGTCACGAACCTCGGGGAGCAGGGCGTGCCCACGGTCTATGGTCTGATCTACCCACCGCAGGTCGCGTTGGTTGGGTTTGGCAAGATCGTCGAACGACCTTGGGCGGTCGACGGACTCCTCGGTGTTCGACCCATCCTGAACGCGACGCTTGCTGCAGATCACCGGGTGAGCGACGGCCACCGCGGCGGTCGCTTCCTGACCACCATCGACCGGCTCTTGCAGGAACCGGAGAAGTTATGACCGCCGACCAGGCCCAAATCAAAGCCACCATCCTCCGCGAACTGGCGCGAATCGCCCCCGAGGCGGAACTGGCCACCCTGGCGCCCGACGTCGATTTTCGCGATCAGCTCGACATCGACTCGTTCGACTTTCTCAATCTGATCATCCGCTTGCACGAGGCGCTCAACGTCGACGTCCCGGAGGCAGACTACCCGAAGTTGGCAACGCTCGACGGTGCGATCGTCTACCTCGAGACAGCGCTCGGCGATGCATCGCGACCGCGACCCGGTCAATCCGACTGAGACGGAGGCACTTCCCCTGCACAGCGTGTCGGGCAACGACAATTTGGCCGGGGGCGCCAGCGCCTCCGGATGAGTCGCGGCTGCACCAAACTCATCCAGATCGCGGAAGGCGACGGTGATGAGGGGTGGCAACTCGTTGTTGCCATCGGACGTTGTGGCCGAATAGGGAATTCCTCCTGACGCTATGATGGTGTTCTCAGGACACATGGGGCACTCGCGCGGCGGAGCGCCAGAGGTAAGAAAGAACAATCAATGCGCAAGCGTCTCATCCTCGTCGTCGACGACGAACCGACGATCATCCGCCTCGTGCGGGCTGAGCTGCAATCGGAACAGTACGCGGTCGTCACCGCGGCCAGCGGCGAGGAGGCCCTGGTTCGGCTGGACGAGGACCGTCCCGATCTCGTCGTGCTCGATCTGATGATGCCTGGGATCGATGGCTTTGAGACCTTGCGCCGGATCCGGGCCGAGAGCCAGATCCCGGTGATCATGCTGACGGCGCGGGCCGGTGACGCTGACAAGCTGCGCGGCCTGCGTGGGGGAGCCGACGACTACATGATCAAACCGTTCAATCCCGAGGAACTCTCGGCCCGCATTGCCGCCATGCTGCGGCGAGCGTCGGCTGGGGCTCCGCCGGGTGGCCGCTCCCTGCTGCGCTACCCCGGGCTAGAAATCGACCTCGAGCGGCGACGGGTGGTGGTCGCCGGCGAGGAATGCCGCCTCAGTCGGACGGAGTGGGAGCTTCTGGAGCAGTTAGCGGCTAATGCCGGGCGGGTTATGCTGCATGGGGAGCTGTTGAGCCGTGTCTGGGGCCCGGAGTACCGCGACGAGGTGCGCTACCTGCGGATGTGGGTGAGCCGGCTGCGGTCGAAGCTGGACACGCGCGGTGACGGGAGTACGTACATCACCACGTTCAAAGGCATCGGCTACCGCTTCGAAGCTCCTCCCAGTGAGGCGGTGAACCCACCGTCTCGGCCTGCTCGGCTCAAGCGGAGCCGACCAAGGCGTGTCGGCAGTCAACCAGATCGGCCGCGCGAAGCGACTTAAGGAAGACGAAGCGCGCTTCCGCCAGGTCGGGGACCTCGTTGGCCCGCTCGAGTAGATCCGGATCGACGATGATTCCTCACACCTCAGGCTTCAGGTTCGACCTGCCCACGAGCCTGCGGACGGTCGTCCGCAACGAAGCCCAATCGAGTGACGACGATATTCGGGGGATGCTGTCCACGTCTCCTACGTCCTCGACGTCTCCGATGAGTAACACCGGCACCGGCCGAAGGCGCTCGACCCAACCATTCGCATCTATCGGGTCGGCCCAGGGAATGTCCAGGGAGATGATGACAAGGTGCGGCCGGACACGCGCGACGAGCGCGACGAGGCTTCCGTCATCGGGCGTGCGGTAGACCTCGTGACCGTCGCCACGCAGGATGACCTCAACTTCGCGAGCAATCCCTGGCCGCCCCATAACGACGATGCGAATCGGAAGTCCTGCTTGCGCGTCCATTGGTCTCAGCAGCACCTTCCTTCGTTCACAAGACGATCTTGCGCCTGTCGGTACTGCATTCAGGACACAATCCGCGGGCCAAACGTCTCAATTGCGTGGCAATTGCCACGTCGGGCGTTGGGTGCGCGGTAGAATGGAAATGGACGCATTT
>JBLNEK010000231.1:0-6793 GCA_050262635.1 Candidatus Sericytochromatia bacterium
CCGAGCTCGCGGTCGTTGATCCAGCCATACCTGCGGCCGCGCAGGCCGCTACCGAAGAACGTCCAACTCAGATGCTGTGGCCGGCCGATGAATCCGTCGGCGCTCAACTGCTTGACCGCGGCCCACGAACCCTTCCAGCGGAACTCGAAGTTGAGGAAGTTCAGCACGCCGGCGGCCTCTGCCCGGTCGCGCATCGCCGCGGCTTCGTCGGCGTTGCGGCCGAATGGCTTGTCGCACAGCACGGCCCGGCTGCTGTCGAGCGCGCTCATCACGTGCTCGAGATGCAGGAACGGCGGCGAGTGCACCGACACCAGGTCGACGTCAGAGGTGAGTGCGCGTCGCACCGACGTTTCGTCGCGTGGGTTGACGACGTCGACCTCGAAGCCGGCGTTCTGGTAGGCCGGAGCCGCTGCATGCTTGCCGAACCCGGTGCCGATCACCGCCACCTTCAGTGGCCTCATCCTTCACCGCTGCTGTACAGGCCGGTCAGGGCTCGCCGACCCAGACGTCGGGTCAGGTGATCGCGAGTGGCCGAGAGTCCCAACGGAAGCCGACGCAGCGGCTGGCTGTAGCGGGACAGCCACGACAGCGTCGTCTCGTCGCAGAACCCCACCGCGCCGTGCAGTTGATGACAGACCCGGAACACGACTTCGGCGGCTTCTACCGCGGCCAGCCGCAGTGCCAGCGCGTCGTCGAGCGCGTCGTCGGATCCGATGCTCCACAGCGCGTACCTGGCCAGGATATCGACGCCGCTGCGCTCCACCTCGGCGTCGGTCAGCTGAAACTGCACGCCTTGGAACGACGACAGCGGCTGCCCGAACTGCTTGCGCAGGCGCACGTGCGCGGCGGTCAGGTCCATCGCCCGGTCCAGCATTCCGAGCAGCGTCCAGCACGGCAGCACCAGTGCGAGCGCGACGTCACCAGCACCGTGGTGATCGATTGCCTCGAGCTGCAGCGCCGACGCGAACGCCGGACCCGAAGCGGTCCGGCCGACGACCCTGCTCCGGCGGCCATCCAATGTCACTGCCGCCCAACGCTTCGGGACTCCGTCGATCGCGGCCTCAGCCGCGGAATCGGCGACCAAGACCAGCCCGTCCACGTCCAAGTCGGTGGCGCGCGCCAGGCGCTCCGCCAACGGATACGGCAACGCCCAGTAGCCCGCGGCGCGGCACAGCGCCGCCGCAGCTTCCAATGAGTCGGCGTCGCTGCGCGGTTCGAGCTCCCATGCGCCGAGCCCGTCGAGGATCGGCGCGACGAGTGACTCCCGAGTCTGCGGCTTCGCCTCGGCCTGCTGCAGCAAGAGGTCGCCGCCGGCCGACTCGATCGCGCGAAGTGCCTCGCGCCCAAACTCTTTGGCTTCGCGGCCGAGGTCGAGGATCATGGTCGGGCCTTCTCGGTCGCCAGAATGGCCCGCGAGAGCAGGATGCGCTGCATCTCGATGCTGCCGGATGACACGGTGGACGCCTGCGAGTAGCGCCAGTGGTCCTCTACCTCGGCACGAAAATATCGGGAGTCTTCGTCGTCGCGCGGCAGTACGGCTGCGATCTCCATCAGAACTTCGGCGCTGTCCTGGTCCAGCTTGGTGACCGCGATCCGATACGCCGCGGCGTCAGCCGGTTTCACCTGGCCCGACGATTGCAGGGACACCACCTGGTAGGCGAGCAGACGTGCGCGCCGGCAGTGCACCAGCATGCGCGCCCACCGCGTACGCAGCTCATTCGGCAGCTCCTCCCACCGGTCCGCCAGCACCGTGGGCGCGAGCGCGAGCAGCCGTTCGCAGCGGGCATACCGGGCGATGCCGACCCGCTCGAACGACATCACGTCAGCCACGATCGACCAGCCGCCACCGACCTCACCGAGCACGTCGGCTTGCGTCACCCGGAGGTCGTCGAAGAAGACCTCGTTGAGGTGGTGCGGGCCAAGTATGGCCCGGATCGGCCTGACCTGGATCGCCGGATCGTCCATCGGCACAAGGAAAATGGTCAGGCCCTGCTGCTTCTTCTCCTCTCTCGAGGTCCGGGCCAGCAGGAAGCACCACTGTGCCATCGTGGCGTAGGACGTCCAGATCTTCTGGCCGTTGACCAGCCAGCTGTCGCCGTCGGGCCGCGCGGTCGTCCGTAACGACGCGAGATCGGAACCGGCCTCGGGCTCCGAAAAGCCCTGGCACCAGATCACTTCGCCGCGCGCGATCGGCGGCAGGTGTCTGCGCCGCTGTTCGGGTGTGCCGTGACGCATGATGATCGGCCCGACCCAGTTCACACCCATGTACTGTGCGCCGCGCGGTTCGTGATGCGCCCACATCTCCTCGCGCACCACGGTCTGCTCCCACACGGACGCCCCGGCGCCGCCGAACTCCTCGGGCCAGGCGAGGCACAGCAGGCTCTTTTCGGCGAGCAGCCGGCAGAACTGTTGAGCCACCTCCAAGTCGGCAGGGTCGTCGGTGAAGGCGCCGAGGAAATCCGGCGGCACATGAGTTTCCACCAGCTCGCGTAGTTTCGCACGCAGCCGTGTTGCTGCCGGGCCCATGTCGAAATCCACGTTCGCCCCTATCCCGGACCCAGCACGGGTTCGGCGTCGGCAGCAACGCCCAGTTCGTCGAGCACGTCGGCGGTGTCGGCACCGAGTTCCGGCGCGGGGCCTGCGACATGACCTGGGGTGCGCGAAAACCATGTCGGCACACCGGGGAACCGCACGGGGCCCTGCGGTGTCTGCACGGTCTCGAACAGGCCGACGGCGTTCAGATGCGGGTTGTCGAACAACGCATCCGGTGTGTGGATGGCGGCAGCGGGAATTTCGAGTTCACGGAAAAGCGCAAGCCATTCTTCGGTGGTGCGCTCGCGCATGGTCTCCGCCACCAGGCCGTAGACAGTGTCGATCTGGCGGGCCCGCTGCTCGAGCGTGGCGAACAGGTCGCTCGCCCATGCCGGCCGCACGGCGTCGACGAACGCGTTCCAGTGCTTGTCGTTGTAGATCAGCGCAGCGATCTGGCCGTCCTTGGTGCGGTACGGGCGCCGGTTGGGCGCCACGGTGCGCGGATAGACGGCCGGCCCGAGCGGCGGGTCGAACATCGCGCCGTTGGCGTGTTCGACGAGCATGAACGAGGCCATCGTCTCGAACATCGACACCTCGACCTCTTGCCCTTCGCCGGTCCGCTCGCGATGGAACAACGCCATCATCGTGGCGTACAGCGCGGTGAGCCCGGCGACCTTGTCCGCCAGGATCGTTCCGACATAGTTGGCTTCGCCGGTCAGTTGTTCCTGCACAGCCGGCAGCCCGCACTCGGCCTGAATGGTGTCGTCGTAGGCGGGCCGGTCGCGGTCGGGTCCGCGCCGACCGTAACCGTAGCAGTTCGTGTAGACGATCGCCGGATTGATCGCAGCGACGTCGTCGTAGCCGAATCCTAGTCGGGCGACGGCTTTAGCACGCATCGAGTGGACGAACACGTCGGCTGTCTCGATCAGCCTACGCAGAGCAGCCTTTCCGGCCTCTGACCGTAGATCGAGCACCACGCTGCGCTTGCCCCGGTTGACGTTGACGAACACACCGCTCATGCCGGGAGCCGGCCCTACCGAGATGTATCGCGTGTTATCGCCCTCGGGCGGTTCGACTTTGATCACGTCGGCACCCATGTCGGCCATGATCTGCGTGCAGTACGGGCCCATCACCATCGCGGTCAGATCGACCACGCGTATGCCCGCCAGCGGACCGCCGTCAGCCATGGAGCGCGCCTTCCCGGCTCATCGCGAAGCTGTAAGAGATGTGCTGATTGTGGCCATCCGGGACGACGGGAAAGATCACCGGCGCGCTAGCGTCGCGGATCGCGTCGATCTTCGCTGCGACGTCCTCGATCGACCATCCGGGGCGGTAGACGCCCGGCGACTCGGCCACGACGGCCCTGGCGACGCGGCCGGCGATCGCGACGAGCATTTCGCCTGTGACCGAACACGTTTCGTGGCAAAGCCAGCCGACCACCGGCGCTACCAACTCCGGGCCCATCGGGGGGTATGCCGACGTGTCGAGCCCCTCGGCCATCCTGGTGACCGCGGCGGGAACGATCACGTTGCACGTCACCCCGTGAGCAGCGCCCTCGAGCGCGGCGACGTTCGACAGGCCGATCACACCGGCCTTCGCCATTGCGTAGTTCGCCACCTCGTGATTGCCGTACAGGCCCCCGATGGACGACGTCAAAACGATTCGGCCGTAGCCGGCCTCGCACATGAGCGGGAACGCGGGGCGGACGACGTTGAACGCGCCACGCAGATGCACGTCGACGACGGCGTCGAAGTCCTGATCGGTCATCGATTTCAACGAAGCGCGGCGGACGTTGCCGGCGTTGTGGACCATGACGTCGATGCGGCCGAAGTGCTCGAGCGCCGCCGCGATGATTGCGCGGCCGCCGTCGGACGTCGTGACCGACTCAGCGCATGCGAAAGCTTGCCCCCCAGCGGCTCTGATCTCTGCCGCCACCTGCTCGGCCGGACCGGCATCGGCGCCCTCGCCCGTCACCGTCGCGCCGACGTCGTTGACCACCACCTTGGCCCCCCGGGCTGCGAGCAGCAGCGCATAGCTGCGGCCGAGTCCGCGGCCGCCGCCGGTCACGACGGCGACACGATCGTCGAATCTGAGTTCAGCCATCTAGCTTCCGAGGACCAGGCCTTCGAGATCGCCCTTACTGCGCCATTCCTTCAGCAAATCGTCGAAGGCGTAGAAGCCGGGCGCGTAGTACTCACCGATCGCGGAGCGGATACCCTCGCCGCCACCGCCACCCTCGTTGTTGTAATAGCCTGGCGTACAGGAGATTGCGAATTCGGAGTTGTCGATAGCAAGTTCCTTGATGGTCCGGACCCAGTCGTCTTGTGCCGCTTGGCTCGGCTCGACAGTTGTGGCACCTCGCTTGACTGCTTCGGATATCAGGTAGGCAATGTGCTCGGCCTGCTGCTCGAACATCGCGGTTGTGTTCGCGGCCACCCCGCCCTGAATGAAGCCCGTGAAGAAGTGGTTGGGAAAGCCCCGGGTCATTATCCCGTGAAGCGTCTTGTAACTGTCGTGCCAGTGATCGAACAGTGACAAGCCGCCGCGGCCCTCGATCGTGTCGATCGCATAGCGGCGATGGATCTCGGTGGTGATCTCGAATCCACTTGCGTAGATGATGCAATCGACCTCGTACTCGATGCCGTTGGCGACAAGCCCCTTCTCCGTGGCCCGTTCCACGCCCTTGCTCGCCGAGACGTCGATCAATGTGACGTTCGGACGATTGAACGTCGGCAGATACTCGTCATTGCTACATGGCCGCTTGCACATGAACCGGTAGTACGGTTTGAGTGCCTCGGCGGTTTCCGGGTTCTCGACCACGTCTTCGACGTGGCGCCGGAGCCGCTCCATGACCTTGTAATCCTCTTCTTCGTGGATCGCCATCATCTGCTCGATCGACAGTGAAGCGGGATCCCCCATCGTTGCGATCCGCGCAGTCATGTTGCGCGCCAGCTCGGTCCAGAAGTCGCAGACAAGATCTGGCTGGCCGAAAACCGCTCCCGCTCCGAACGGTGACCAGGAGTGGAAGTTGCGCTGCCGCTCCTTCTGCCAGCCGGGCTGCAACGACTTGGCCCATTCCGGATCAGTGAGCTTGTTCCCGCGCACGTCGACAGATGACGGGGTGCGCTGGAAAACGTACAAGTGCTTGGCGTGCCGACCGAGATGCGGCACGAGCTGCACGCCGGTGGCACCGGTGCCCACCAACGCGACACGCTTGTCGGCCAGCTTGTCCAGCCCACCGCTCGCGTCTCCGCCGGTATAGTCGTAATCCCATCGCGCCGAATGGAACTGGTGGCCCTTGAAGTCCTTGATACCCGGGATTCCCGGCAGTTTGGGCCGATTGAACGATCCGGCGGTCATGACGACGAAACGTGCCCGGATGTCATCGCCACGGTTGGTGCTGATCCGCCAGCGCTCCGTTGACTCGTCCCAGTGCAAATCGCGAACCTGGGTGGAAAAGATCGCCTTGTCGTAAAGATCGAAGTGCTTCCCGATGCGCCGGCAGTGATCGAAAATCTCGGGGCCGTCGGCATATTTCTTCGACGGCACGTAGTTGAGCTCCTCAAGCAGCGGGATGTAGCAGTACGCATCGTTGTCGCACTGAATCCCTGGGAAGCGGTTCCAGTACCAGACGCCGCCGAAATCCCCACCCATCTCGATGATCCGGACATCCTCGACGCCGGCCTTCTTCAGATACGCCCCTGCCAGCAGACCTGCGATGCCGCCGCCGAGGACAGCGACGCTGACGTCTTCTGAGATCGGGTCGCGGGGCGTCACCGGCGTATACGGATCGACTTCGTAGAAGTCTGCGAACTCACCCTCGAGTTCGATGTACTGCTTGCTGCCCTCCGGTCGCAGCCGCTTGTCGCGCTCCTGCAGATATTTTTCCCGGAGCGCGGGGATGTCGATGCCGTCCGGTGTGTCGGTGGGGCCGCACTCGTCGAACATGGTCATTTTTTTCTGATTCTCCTACGTTCTACAGCTCTCTAGGTGCGCCGGTGCCCATGTACTTCGACAGTTGGTAGTGGAGGTTCACGGTGCTGCGCTCGCGGTAGGGGTTGGGTTTGGTACCGGGGAAGCCCAGAGATTTCATTCCCTGCTGAACTGCGGCCATGTTCGAGAAGTCCTGGGGCAGCACGGACCGCCAGCGCGGATCGCCCACCGGTGTGTACTCCCACTCCGTGTGCGGCTCTTCGCTTTTCGGGTACAGCTCGAACAACGAGACCTCGAAGATGCACTTGTTCGGGTCATAGCTGGGATC
>JBLNEK010000232.1:0-94208 GCA_050262635.1 Candidatus Sericytochromatia bacterium
GCGAGTCGGGATCCGTCACGGTTCAACAGTAGGACACACTTGTGGCGTGATCCGGCGGGTGAGTCTGCTGACGCGCGAGGGTTGTGCCATGTGTGAGCAGGCGGCCCGTCGGCTTGGTGAGCTGTCCGCGGAGTTGGGCTTCGAGCTGTCGGTGACCGACGTCGATGCGCAAGCCGCCGAGGGCGACACCCGGCTGCGCGCGGAGTTCGGCGACCGACTGCCCGTGGTGCTGCTCGACGGGCGCGAGCACAGCTACTGGGAGGTCGACGAAGCCCGGCTGCGCGCCGACCTCGCCCCCTAACGTCCGGCGAAATTTGGTGCGCTAAGCAGCCAACGATTACCGTGTATGCCGTGGTGATACGGCCATGAGCGTGCTGCTTTTCGGGGTCTCGCACCGCAGCGCACCAGTGTCGGTGCTCGAGCAGTTGAGCACCGACGAATCCGATCAAGTCAAAATCGCCGAACGGCTGCTGCAATCGTCGTTGATCACCGAGGCGATGGTCTTGTCGACCTGCAACCGCGTCGAGATCTACGCGGTCGTCGACGCCTTCCACGGCGGCCTTTCGGTCATCGGCCAAGTGCTCGCCGAGCATTCCGGGATGTCGCTGAACGACATGACCAAGTACGCCTACGTGCGCTACGCCGAAGCGGCGGTCGAGCACCTGTTCGCCGTCACCAGCGGGCTGGACTCCGCCGTCGTCGGCGAGCAGCAGGTCCTCGGCCAGGTCCGGCGCGCGTACGCCACCGCCGAAGCGAACCGCACCGTCGGGCGAGTGCTGCACGACCTGGCGCAGCGTGCGCTGTCCGTCGGCAAGCGGGTGCACTCCGAAACCAGCATCGACGCGGCCGGCGCGTCCGTCGTCTCCGTCGCGCTCGGCATGGCCGACAAGCAACTCGAAGGCCTCGCCGGTCGCAGCGCCGTTGTGGTGGGAGCAGGCGCGATGGGTGCGCTGTCGGCCAAGCAGCTCGCGCGGGCGGGCGTCGCGCGCCTGCACATCGTCAACAGGACGCTGCCGCGGGCGAAGAGACTGGCGCACACGATCCGTCAGATCGGCGTCGCGGCAGACGCGTTCCCGTTCGACCATCTGCCGCCGGTGCTGACCGACGCCGACGTCGTCATCTGCTGTACCGGCGCGGTACGCCCGGTGGTCTCGCTTGCCGACGTGCACCGCGGGCTGGCTCACGGTCACGAGAAGCAGTTGGTCATCTGCGATCTCGGCATGCCGCGCGACGTCGACGCCGCGGTCGCGGGCCTGCCCGGCGTGTCCGTCGTCGACATGGACCGCATCCAACGCGAACCATCCGCACGCGCAGCGGCCGCAGACACCGAAGCCGCCCGCGGCATCGTGGCTTGCGAAGTGGCGCAATATCTTTCGGCACAGCGGATGGCCGAGGTCACTCCCACCGTCACGGCGTTGCGCCAGCGCGCCGCCGACGTCGTGGAGGCCGAGTTGTTGCGGCTGGACAACCGGCTGCCCGATCTCGACGGCGCTCAGCGCGAGGAGGTCGCCCGCACGGTGCGCCGCGTCGTCGACAAGCTGCTGCATGCGCCGACGGTGCGTGTCAAGCAACTCGCGAGCGCGCCGGGCGGTGACAGCTACGCCGAAGCGCTGCGCGAACTCTTCGAACTCGACCAGCAGGCCGTCGACGCCGTCGCGGCCGGCGAACTGGCCATCGACAGGCCGGAAAGCAGCGCTTGACGATAAGGATCGGCACCCGCGGCAGTCTGTTGGCCACGACGCAGGCCGGTGCCATCAGAGACGCGCTGATCGCGAAGGGCCATGCGGCGGAGCTGGTCACCATCAGGACCGAGGGCGACAAATCTGACGAGCCGATCGCCACGATCGGTGTCGGCGTCTTCACCGCCGCGCTGCGCGAGGCCATCGACGACGGTCGCGTCGACATGGCCGTGCACTCCTACAAAGACTTGCCGACCGCGCCCGATCCCCGATTCACCATCGCCGCGGTGCCGCGGCGCGAGGACGCCCGGGACGCGCTGGTGGCGCGCAACGGGATGGTGCTCGGCGAGTTGCCGGCGGGGTCGGTGGTCGGCACGTCGAGCCCGCGACGGGCCGCGCAACTTAGAGCATTGGGTCTCGGTTTGGAAATCCGCCCCCTAAGAGGCAACCTTGATACCAGGTTGAACAGGGTGCTAAGCGGTGATCTGGACGGAATCGTGGTGGCCCGAGCGGGTCTGGCCCGCATCGGACGCCTCGGCGATGTCACCGAGACGCTGGAGCCGGTGCAGATGCTGCCGGCGCCGGCTCAGGGTGCGCTCGCGGTCGAGTGCCGCAGCGGCGACACCGAGCTCGCGACGCTGTTGGCTGAGCTCGACGACGCCGACACGCGCGCGGCAGTCACCGCCGAACGGGTCCTGCTCGCCGAACTGGAGGCGGGTTGCTCCGCGCCGGTCGGCGCGATCGCCGAGGTGGTCGAGTCGATCGACGAGGACGGCCGCGTCTTCGACGAACTGTCGCTGCGCGGCTGCGTGGCGACGGTGGACGGATCCGACGTGATCCGTGCGTCCGGGATCGGAGCGCCCGGGCAGGCCGCGGAGCTTGGCCGCTCAGTGGCCGCCGAGCTGTTCGACCTGGGCGCCCGGGAGTTGATGGCCGCGCGTGAGCGCGAGTGAGGGTGAAGTGGGGTAGGGATGACGCGAGGGCGTAAGACCAAGCCAGGGCGCGTCGTGTTCGTGGGTTCCGGGCCCGGTGACCCCGGACTGCTGACGGGACGCGCGCGCAGCGTGCTGTCCTGCGCGGAGCTGGTGTTCACCGATCCCGACGTGCCGGCGCAGGTGCTGGCATTGGTCGGGTCTAGCTTGCCCGAACCGCCGAAGCTGACGACGCCGGATCCCGGCATCACGGACGACACCATCGACCCGAATCTGCCGCGCGTGCCCGATATCCGGCCCGCACTGGGCGATCCGGCCGAGGTCGCCAAGACGCTGGCCACCGAGGCCCGCGGGGGCGCCGACGTCGTGCGCCTGGTTGCCGGCGATCCGCTGTCCGTGGATGCGGTGATCACCGAGGTGCAGGCGATCGCCAAGACGCACCTGCTCTTCGAGATCGTGCCGGGCCTGCCGGCCGCTACCGCGGTGCCGACGTATGCCGGGCTGCCGCTGGGCTCGTCGCACACCGTCGCCGACGTGCGCGGCGACGTGGACTGGGCGGCGCTGGCCGCCGCACCGGGCCCGCTGATCCTGCACGCCACGGCCGAGCACCTTGCCGACGCGGCCCGGACGCTGGTCGACTACGGGCTCGACGAGGCCACTCCGTGCGTGGTCACCGCGCATGGCACCACCACGCAGCAGCGTTCGGTCGAAGCCACGCTGCAGACGCTTACCGACAGCTCCGCACTCGCCGGGGCTGATCCGGCCGGGCCGTTGACCGGGCCGCTGATCGTCACGATCGGCCGCACCGTCGCCAACCGCGCCAAGCTCAACTGGTGGGAGAGCCGGGCCCTTTACGGCTGGACGGTGCTGGTGCCGCGCACCAAGGACCAGGCCGGCGACATGAGCGAGCGGCTCGTCGCCCACGGCGCCGTGCCGATCGAGGTGCCGACCATCGCAGTGGAGCCGCCGCGCAGCCCTGCCCAAATGGAAAGGGCCGTCAAGGGGTTGGTCGACGGCCGCTACCAGTGGGTGGTGTTCACGTCGACGAACGCGGTGCGTGCGGTGTGGGAGAAGTTCGGCGAGTTCGGCCTCGACGCCCGCGCGTTCTCGGGCGTGAAGATCGCCTGCGTCGGGCAGGCGACCGCCGACCGCGTGCGCGCGTTCGGGATCACCCCCGAGCTGGTGCCGTCCGGTGAGCAGAGCTCGCTGGGGCTGCTCGACGAATTCCCGCCCTACGACGACGTTTTCGACCCGGTGAACCGCGTGCTGCTGCCGCGTGCCGACATCGCCACCGAGACGCTCGCCGAAGGTCTTCGCGAACGCGGTTGGGAGATTGAGGATGTCACCGCGTACCGCACCGTGCGGGCCGCCCCGCCACCGGCCGAGACCCGGGAGATGATCAAGTCCGGCGGGTTCGACGCGGTGTGCTTCACCTCCAGCTCGACGGTGCGCAACCTCGTCGGCATCGCCGGCAAACCGCACGCACGTACCATCGTCGCCTGCATCGGGCCGAAAACGGCCGAGACGGCAGCTGAATTCGGTTTGCGCGTCGACGTACAACCGGAGGTGGCGCAGATCGGCACCCTGGTCGACGCGCTGGCCGAGCACGCGGCGCGGCTTCGGTCCGAAGGCGCACTGCCGCCGCCGCGTAAGAAGAGCCGCAGGCGCTAGCTGTGGGATTTCCCCGCCAGCGTCCGCGCCGGCTCCGGTCCACTCCGGCCATGCGTCGGCTGGTGGCCCAAACATCCTTGGAGTCAAGGCATTTGGTGTTGCCGATGTTCGTCGCAGACGGCATCGACGAGCCGCGTCCGATCGCATCCATGCCCGGCGTCGTCCAGCACACCCATGACAGCCTGCGCAGAACGGCGGCCGATGCCGTCGCTGCCGGCGTTGGCGGGATCATGCTGTTCGGAATTCCCCGCGAGGAGGATAAGGATCCCACCGGCGAGGCCGGAGTCGCGCTCGACGGCGTGTTAAACCGGGCGCTGGGCGAACTGAAGAAGGACCTCGGCGAGGCGACGGTGCTGATGGCCGACACCTGCCTGGACGAGTTCACCGACCACGGCCACTGCGGCCTGGTCGACTTCTCGGGGCGGGTCGACAACGACCTCACGCTGTCGCGGTACGTGGAAATGGCTGTGGTGCAAGCGGAGTCGGGCGCTCATGTGGTGTCGCCAAGCGGCATGATGGACGGCCAGGTCGCTGCGATCCGCGACGGTCTCGATCAAGCCGGGCACACCGACGTCGCCATCCTGGCCTACGCGGCCAAGTTCGCGTCGTCGTTCTACGGGCCGTTCCGGGAGGCGGTGGCCTCCAGCCTGTCCGGTGACCGTCGCACCTACCAGCAGGAGCCGGGCAACGCACGGGAAGCGCTTCGCGAGACCACGCTGGACATCGACGAAGGCGCAGACATCATCATGGTCAAACCGGCGATGGCGTACCTCGACGTGGTGCGCGCGGCAGCCGAGATCTCGCCGGTGCCGGTGGCTGCCTACCAGGTGTCGGGCGAGTACGCAATGATCAGCGCCGCCGCCGTCAACGGCTGGATCGACGGCCGGGCGGCCGCGCTGGAAACACTCACCGGCATCCGCCGCGCGGGCGCCGACATCGTACTGACGTATTGGGCCGCTGATGCTGCAGAATGGCTCGGCTGACGGGTCGATGGAAGCCAAGCCGCCGACCCGGCCGGTGGACGTCGACACCGGCTTCGGCCTATGGCTCGCGTCGCTGCCCCTTCTGCTGATCGGCCAGGCGGTCGACACCGCTCTGGCCCCGGACCTGCCCTCGCACGCCATCGTGTACGCAGTCACCGGACTGTTCCTGGTTCTGGTCTGCGCTGTGGTGGTGACGTTCTTGTTCCTGATGCGTCAGGGCTACCGCTGGGCGCGCACAGTGCTGACGGGCGGCGGGCTGGCCACAATCGCCTACGTCGGCTTCAGCCTGGTGGCGGGCAATCGCGGCACGGTCGCCGCGGTGGTGTACGCGGTCACCGCGATCTTCGGTTCCGTGCTGATCGCGGGCGGTGCGTACCTGTTGCACCGCAAGGACGCCCATGCGTATTTCACGCGGTGACCCCGATAGGCTGGGTCGATCATGACGTCTGCTGAGCCGTGGCCGCGATCCGTTCAGGTGGCGTTCTGGGCGTGGCTGGTGGCGGCGATACTGCTGGTGCTTGCGGGCCTGATGCTGCTGAGCGTGCGGCCGGAGTCTGCGCACGGCCAGTTCCAGGCCAGTGTCTCCGAGGACCAGATGCAGACGCTGGTGTGGTTCGCGCGTGGAGTCGGTGCGCTCTACATCGCGTCCGGGCTTGCGGTCGGATACCTGGCCGGCCGAACCCGCCGCGGTCACAAGCGCTTTCGCCGAGCCGCCGTCACGTTGTCGTACGCGATCGTGCTGCTGGTCGCCGCGTTCGCTTTGCTGTTCCAGATTTATCCCGTGCCGGTCTTACTGGCCATGATCGCGTTGCTCGTCGCTGCCGTGGCGGCCACCCGCGACTCGGCCGACGCGTGGTTCGACGCCGTGAAACCGGGGGGTGACAGTGGCTGACACGCAGCCCGAGCGCTTGTTCTACGAGGTCGGCGCAAGCTGGTACTGGCTGCTCGCCGGGCCCGCGGCCGCGCTGACCATGCTGGGCATCGAGATCAACGCGGGCCTCGGCGCGCAGTGGCTGGTGCCGGCCATGTTCTTGATCATGGTGTCGGGCTTTCTGGCCCTGCAGGTGAAGGCCGCGCGCATACACACCTCGGTGGAGTTGACCCGCGACACGCTGCGCCAGGGCACGGAGACCGTCCACGTCACCGACATCGTGCAGGTCTTCCCCGAACCGGGTGCGGATCCCGAGAAGTGGCAGTCGGCCCGCGCGCTTGGAGAATTGACCGGGATTCCGCGCGGGCGGACCGCCATCGGCCTGAAGCTCAGCCACGGCCGGATGGTGCAGGCGTGGGCGCGCCGGCACCGGGAGCTGCGCGCCGCCCTGACCGAACTGGTCGAGCAGCGCAATGCCGAGAACCGGCCGCCCGGCGCCACGCCGTGAGGCGCGCTGTCGTCGAGTTGGCGCTCGCTGTCACCGCCGCCGCAGGGAGTGTCGCCAGCTGGATGATGGCGCAGTCGACGGTGACAGTGCCGCCGATTGCCGACGGCGAACCCACCACGCAGTCGGTGGCGTACTACCCGCCGCTGGTGGTGCTCGCCCTGGCCCTGGGGACCATCGCCGGGGTGCTGACGGTCGTCGGGATCGCCCGGCTCAAGCGTTCTCGAAGCGGCGCAGCGCGAAGCGAACTGACGTAGGCTTCGGCGCGTCGTGCCCTGGCGACTGAGCGAGGATGGCCATGTTCAGCTACCCGATGCCCGCGCACTGCGGCTCGCCGCAAGGTCACTTCACCTACCGCACCGACCGTGAAGCGCTGTCGCGCTTCCTGCCCCAGCGCTTCGACATCACCGAAGCGGTCATCGAGAGGGCTACGCGATGAATCGCAGTGTCGAGTGGACGGCCGGCGGTGGCTGCATCCTGGTCCAGAGCAGCAAGGTGATCCGGGGCGGCCAGGCTCGAGAGCTGGAGCGGTGAGCGGGCACTTCGACGGCAAGGTCTGCGTCGTCACGGGCGCGGCGTCCGGCATCGGCTACGCGGTCAGCGACGCGCTGCTGCAGCGCGGCGCGGTCGTCGTGCTCGCGGACCGCGACACCGACCGGCTGGCCTCGGCCTGCGACCAACTCGCCGCACACCGTGACCGGGTGGTCTGCCCGGGCAACGTGGTCAGCCGGATCTTCGGGACGCCGATCATCGGTGAGGCGGTCGAAGCCCGCTCGCCCGAGGACGCGATCCCGGCCGAGCAGGCCGCCCGCACGATCCTCGACGGGGTCGCCGCGGGCGAGGGCATCATCGCGTTCCCGGACGGACCCAAGGAGTTGTGGCGCCAGTACTGGAGCGCCCCAGAGAAGGTCGAGGGCTACCTGCGGGATCTCGCCGCGCACCGCCGCGAAGCGTTCGCGGCCCGGCCGTCACGGCCCGAATGAACGTGGCGTCCCACGTTCGGGTCCAGGCGACGATCGCGGGACTGGTCAACGCGGTGGTCAACCCCGCGATCGACTGGCTCTCCAGCCGCGCCAGGCGACCCGCGCCCGTCTGGGCCGCAGACGGGCTCGTCGTCAACTTCGTCATCACGTCGCTGATCCTGTCGGTACTGGTCGCGCTGTTCGCCGGCCTCGGAGTGCGCCGCGAACTGCGCGCCGGGCATCTCACACGTCCCTTGGTGCACGGGCTGCTGTCCGGGGTGGCGGCGTCGGTTCTGGTGGTCGTCGTCTTCTGGGCGCTGAACGCGATCGGGGTGAGGACGATGTCGCTGGGCTGGCTGATGGCGGTCAAGGCCCTTTACTGCGGGGCGTTGGGATTCCTGGTCGCGCGCTGGGTGATCCTGCGTCAACTCGGGTCGCCGAAACCGAATTACCGGTCGTGATCTTGGGGCCGGGGCACAGCTCTGGATTCCCTCTCGCGGTCACCTCTGGCATTACATTTTTCCCAGAATGCGTCGCGCGACGGCACGCGTGACGGACACTGGAATAAATGGACACCCGCACCTCGGTATCGGGCCGGATCATCGGCCGTTACGACGACAAGTTCGCCGAAGTGGCCGACATCTTCAGCGGCCAGATCGCCCGCACGGACGGCGGCGCGTCCGTCGCCGTCTATCACCACGGCCGGCTCGTCGTCGACCTGTGGGGCGGCCGGCGCAACGGCGACGGCGACCCGTGGCAGCGCGACACGCTCGCGATGTGTTTCTCCACCACCAAGGGCGTCGCGGCGACCTGCGCGCACGTGCTCGCCGACCGCGGCGAGCTCGACTACGACGAGCGCGTCGCCTACTACTGGCCCGAGTTCGCGCAGAACGGCAAGAGCGAGATCACCGTCCGCCAGGTGCTCAGCCACAGCGCGGGGCTGCACCGCCTCGGCACGATCATCGACCACGGTTCGCACATCCTCGACTGGGACCACATGACCGATGCGCTGGCTCGGGCCAAGCCGGCATACGAGCCGGGCACCTCGGTCGGCTATCACGCGCTGACGTTCGGCTGGCTCGTCGGGGAGCTGGTGCGGCGCATCTCCGGCGTACCGATCCAGAAGTTCGTGCAGACCGAGATCGCGGAGCCGCTCGGACTCAACGGACTCTTCATCGGTTGTCCGCCCGAAGAGCGGGACCGGGTGGCTCCGCTGAAACCGTTGGCGTTCAAGCAGTTACGCACCCCGGTGGGCCGGTTCGCGGTGGACCAGGTGTCGCGCGGGCTGCGGGCCGTGGGCTCGCCGGTCAACCCGCATCGGATGCTCAACACCGCGATGTTCCGTGGCATGGAGGACGTGCTGGTGGATCCGCGCCTGCTCGACGCCGCCGTGCCCGCCATGAACGGATACTTCGACGCGGTGTCGCTGGCCGGGATGTACGCGATGCTGGCCGGTGGCGGCAAGCTGGGCCGCGTTCGGATCCTGTCGGAGGCCACGGTGCGCAAAGCGTCGACGATTCAGAACAACCAGCGAGACCGCGTCGTCGTCGTGACGATGCAGTGGCGCCTGGGCTACCACCGGACGCCGATCATCGCCAAGCAGCTGCCACGCGCCTACGGGCACTTCGGGTTCGGCGGATCCGGGGGGTGGGCGGACCCCGAGCACGACCTTGCGCTGGCGATGGTGTGCAACCGCGGCGGCGGCACTCCGATCGGGGATTTGCGCATCCTGCGGCTGAGCCAGGCACTGGCCCGCGCGGTGCTCGCGTGAACTCCGTCACAGCTGAGTGATACAGAGTGCGGAATTTGTAACACTGTCGCTATGACCGAGCTCGCGCAGACGACGCCGCAAACCGGCGATGCTCTTCCGCTCGGGCCGCAGTCCCTGGTCTGGCGGTATTTCGGTGACAACCGGATGTACCTGATCGGCCCTCGCCCGGCCGTGCTGCAGAACATGCTCGCCGAACTCGGTCAGGGCGTGCTGGACCACTCGGTGTTCTTCGACGACACGGCGGCCCGCGTGAAGCGGTCACTGCCGCCGATCTTCAACACGGTGTACGGCTCCGACGACGATCACCCGGGCCGGCAGGTCCGCGACTTCCACCACCAGATCAAGGGGGACATGCCCAGCCAGACAGGAAAAGCCAGCCGCTATCACGCACTCGACCCGGACACCTACTTCTGGGCGCACGCCACGTTCGTCGAGCAGGTGCTGTTTTTCGCCGACACATTCGTCAAGCGGCTCAGCCGCGCCGAGAAGGAACAGATCTACCTCGAGTCAAAGACCTGGTACCGGCGCTACGGCGTCAGCGACCGGCCGATGCCCGCCGACTACGCCGCGTTCGAGCGGTACTGGGACAGGATGCTCGACGAGGTGGTCGTCGCGCATCCGACCGCCAAATACGGCGTCGGGTACGTCACCAAGGGCTTCCCGTGCCCCAAGGGGGTGCCTGCTGCGCTGTGGCGGATCGTCGCCGTGGCGTTCGACCCGCTGGCAGCGTTCTTGACGACGGGCGGGCTGCCGCCCAGAGCGCGGGTGCTGTTGGGCCTGCCGTGGAGCGAGCGCCAGGAGCAGCGCTATCAGCGGTTCGCCGCGCTGTGCCGGACGCGGGCCGTCAACTGGGTGTGGGACCGCCTGCCAATGCGGTTGCGCTACAACAAGTTCGCGCAAGCCGGCTATGCCCGCGTCTGAGCCCGCCACCACCGCGATCCTCGACGCAGCCGTCGTCGAGTTCGAGCGGCACGGGTTCCGGCGGGTCGCGCTCGACGACGTCGCGCGCCGCGCCGGGGTAAGCAGGATGACCATCTACCGCCGGTTCGCCAACCGCGACGAACTCGTCACCGCCGTGATCGACCGGGAGAACGCCACGCTGTTCACCGAGATCGCCTCGGAGCTGAAACAGGCTGGCCCGCAGAGCAATTACTACGTCGAAGCCTTCACGTCGGCGATCATTCAGCTGCGTCGCCACCGCGTGCTCAACCGGATGATCACCGACGAGCCCGCGTTGACGTTGCAGCTCGCGCATCAGCACTACCCCGCGGCGGTGCAGCGGATGTCCGACGCGCTGCGGCTGATCTTCCCCGAGGGTTTCGCCGAGCGGATCGGGCAGCAGGCCGTCGCAGAGCTCGCCGACACGATCCTGCGCTACGCGTTGATGGCGGTACTGCTGCCGTCATCGCATCCGCTGGACAGCGCCGACGACATCCGCGCGTTCGCCCGAGCCCACTTCCTGCCCAGCCTGCCCGGGGCGCTCCGCGAACGTGAACTGGCTGCGACGACGCGGCGGTGACGGTCGCGCTCGCGAGGTCGGCGGACGAAGATACGAACATGACACCGCTGGAACGCATCGCGCCCGCTTTCGTCGAGATGGCCCATTCGATCGTGTGGGCGACGGTCGCCACGGTCGACCCCAATGGACGGCCGCGCACCCGGATCCTTCACCCGATATGGCAGTGGGACGGGACGACGTTGACGGGCTGGATCGCGACCGTGCCGACGAAACTCAAGCACGAGCACCTGGCAACCCACCCCGAGGTGTCCGTCAGCTACTGGACCACCAGCCACGACACCTGCAGCGCCGAATGCCTCGCGCAGTGGTACCTCGACGACGACACCTGCACCGCTGTCTGGGACATGTTCAAGGATGCTCCCGCACCCGTCGGCTACGACCCGGCGATCATTCCGCAGTGGCAGGGCGGACCTAGGTCCGCCGACTTCGCCGTGCTACGCCTGACGCCACGCAGGCTGCGGGTGATGCAGGGCACCGTGCTGACGTCGGGTGCGGGCGACATCCTCAGCTGGCACGCGTGAGCAGCAGCGTCGACTGAATGCCGGTCGCCCTCATGATCTGTCCCCACGGCGGCTTCACAGATTTGACTGCTTCGGCGGTCGGCACGATCCGGGGATTGGTCACCCGAAACGTCTTGCCGCTCAACTTCACTCGACCGCCGCCCGCGACCTCGACGTTGCGCAGCCAGTCGGTGTCGGTGCCGTAGGGCAGCAGCACCGCGACACCGTCGTCGGTGCGGAAAGCCGACACCGGGGTGCGGTAGGTCTTACCGGAGCGGCGGCCGACGTGCTCGACGATCGACCACATCGACACCCAGCCGCTGATCGGCCGCACCAGCGGATTGGTCACGCGCCGGTTGAACTCTGCCCGTCGTCTCGCGAAACTGGTCATGCCTCGGTCCTTTTCAGCAACACCGCGTACTCGAACGGCAGCCGCGAGAAGATCGGCCGCCACAGCCCCTTGACCGACGGCGCGGCCACCGCCTTCGGCATCACCCGCGGGTCCGCGACGCCGAATGTCTTGCCGTAGCGCCGCAATCGGCCGTGTCCGGCGGCGGTCAGATTCTTCAGCCAATCGCGGTCAGGTCCGTAGGTGAGAAGAATCGCGACGCCGTCGTCGGTGCTGAACACCGTCAGCGGCGTGCGGTAGCGCTTGCCGGACTTGCGGCCGACGTGCTCGAGGATGCCGAACGTGGGCAGCCATCCTGCCCACAACCGCTGGACCGGGTTGGTGACGTGCCGATTGAACCGGGCCAGCCATTGCGGTAACTGCATGCCGACCATCAAACTCGTCAGTCATGGCCTATCTCAAGCCGCCGTGGTTCGTCGCCAAGATCTTCAACCCCATCGCGATGGCTCTCGGCATCGCCGACACCGAGACACTCACCGTCACGAAACGCGGTAGCGGGGAGTCGCAGAAGATACCGGTGCTCACCGTCGGCGTCGGCGGGGTCAAGTATCTGGTGTCCACCCGCGGGGAGTCGCAGTGGGTGAAGAACGTTCGGGCGAACCCGAATATCACGATCAGCAACAGATCGGGCACCACCGCGTACGTCGCTACCGAAGTGCCGGAGGACGACAGGCAGGCGATCCTGACCGCGTACCGCAAGAAGGCGGGCAAGACCGTCGACGGCTACTTCCGCAAGCTGCCGCACGAGGCCGACCATCCGGTGTTCGCACTCGTCCCCGGTTAAGGCCTCAACCTCAACACAGCCCGCGCGGCCCGTGCCGCGGCCCAGCTCCTCGGCGTCCGGACCTCGTGCCGGTGCCCACATCGGACGCCACCCGTTGCAGCACCTCCCGGGTGCCGGCTCGACCACCCAGACCGCCGGCTCGGCCAACGCTTCGCACCGCGGCCGACACCGCACGTCCGTGCTTTGTTATCGCACGAGGCACGCGCGGGACCTCTCTGCCGACGTCTTCTTTTTCCGACTGGGTCCCGCGAATCAGTTAAGTGAGCTAATCTCTACTGTTCAATGGCCGCGACCGCTGTCCCCTGCAAGAACAGGGCCACGGGCACGACGCTGAGGCGACCTGGCGCCCCAGCGGGCGCCGAACGCAGTCGTTTGGGCGGACACGACGGCGGCCGCACGTGACCAGCACCGCTGAGGTCGACGAGAAGTTCGAAGATCACCCGTTCGCGCAGCCGTGGCTCGCGCACATGCTCCGTTTGGCGTCGGTACCGATCCTGCTGTTCTGGCTTGGGCTGACGGTCGTGCTCAACATGTTCGTGCCGCAGCTGGAAAAGGTCGGCGAAGCCCACACGGTGTCGATGAGTCCCGCCGACGCACCTTCGATGCAGGCCATGAAGCGGGTGGGAAAGGATTTCCAGGAATTCAATTCGGACAGCTCCGCCATGGTTCTGCTGGAAGGGGAAAAACCGCTTGGCCCAGATGCTCATCGGTACTACGACGGGCTGATCGAAAAACTTCAGCAGGACGCCAAGCACATCGAGCATATCCAGAACTTCTGGGGCGACCCGCTCACCGCCGCGGGCGTACAGAGCGCGGACGGAAATGCCGCCTACGTGCAGCTGTATCTCGCCGGGAATCAGGGCGAGAGTTTGGCCAACGAGTCGGTGGAGGCGGTTCGCCGCATCGTTGCCGACACGCCGCCGCCGTCGGGAATCCGCGTGTACGTCACCGGCCCGACGGCGCTGAACGCCGACCAGCACCACGCCGGCGACAAGAGCGTGATGAAGGTGACGGCGATCACCATCGGTGTGATCGCCGTGATGCTGCTGATCGTCTACCGGTCGATCGTCACGATGCTGCTGGTCTTGTTGATGGTGTTTGTGGAGTTGGGTGCGGCTCGAGGAATCGTTGCGTTCCTCGGCAACGCCAACATCATCGGCCTGTCCACTTTCGCGGTGAATCTGCTGGTGCTGTTGGCGATCGCCGCGGGAACCGACTACGCGATATTCCTCATCGGACGTTATCAAGAAGCTCGCCAGTCCGGTGAGGATCGAAAACACGCCTACTACACCATGTTCCACGGCACGGCGCACGTCATCCTAGGTTCGGGCCTGACAATTGCCGGCGCGATGTACTGCTTGAGTTTCACGCGGCTGCCCTACTTCCGGACGTTGGGCGTGCCGTGCGCGGTGGGCATGCTCGTCGCGGTGATCGCGGCGCTGACACTGGGCCCAGCGATGATCGTCGCTGGAAGCCGGTTCGGACTGTTTGATCCGAAGCGAACGATCAAGAAGCGGTTCTGGCGACGGGTCGGTACAGCTGTCGTGCGCTGGCCTGGGCCGATTCTGGCGGCAACGTGCTTGCTGGCCCTGATCGGTTTGGCGGCGCTGCCGGCCTACAAGACGAACTACGACAGCCGCAACTACCTGCCGCCCGACATCCCGGCCAATGTCGGATACGCCGCCGCCGACCGGCATTTCCCGCAAGCGCGGATGAATCCCGAACTACTACTGGTGGAAACCGACCACGATGTCCGCAACCCGGCCGACATGCTGGTAATCGATCGCATCGCCAAGGGTGTCTTCCACGTTCCCGGCATCGGCCGGGTGCAGACGATCACGCGCCCCCTCGGCACCCCGATCGAGCACACGTCGATCCCGTTTCTCATCAGCATGCAGGGCACCACGCAGACGATGAACCAGACGTACCAGCAGAATCAGATCGACGACATGCTGAAACAGGCCGACACGATCCAGGCGTCCATCGACAACCTGCAACAGATGTACGGTCTTATGCAGCAGCTCGACGCTCTCACGCACTCCATGGTCGGCAAGACCGATCAGACCGTGGCAGACACCAACGAATTGCGTGACCACATCGCCGATTTCGACGACTTCTTCCGGCCACTACGCAACTACTTGTACTGGGAGCCGCACTGCTACAACATCCCCATGTGCTGGGCGCTGCGCTCGGTGTTCGACACCCTCGACGGCGTCGACATGCTCAGCGACGACCTGGAAGCCCTTACAGGGGATATGCACAAGCTCGATGAGCTGATGCCCCAGCTGCTGGCGCTGATTCCACCGATGATCGAGAACCTCAAGACGATGAAGGCCCTGATGCTCACGATGTATCAGACGCAGAACGGCTATCAGAATCAGATGCAGGCCATGCGGCAGAACTCCACCGCCATGGGGCAGGCATTCGACACCGCCAAGAACGACGACTCGTTCTACCTACCGCCGGAGGTGTTCGACAACCCGGATTTCAAGCGCGGACTGAAGATGTTTGTGTCCCCGGACGGAAAAGCGATCCGTTTCATCATCTCTCACGAGGGTGATCCCGCCACCCCCGAGGGGATTGCGCATATTCCCCTGATCAAGAACGCCGCTTTTCAAGCCATCAAGGGAACACCGCTGGAAGGCTCCAGGGTGTACGTGGCCGGTACCGCTGCCACGTACAAGGACATGCATGAAGGCTCCAACTTCGATCTGATGATTGCCGGGCTGGCGGCCGCCTCCCTGATCTTCATCATCATGCTGGTCATCACCCGTAGTGTGATCGCCGCGTTCGTCATCGTCGGTACCGTGCTGCTGTCGCTCGGCACATCCTTCGGGCTTTCGGTCCTTGTGTGGCAACACATCTTGGGCATCGACCTGCACTGGATGGTCCTCGCAATGTCGGTCATCCTGCTCTTGGCGGTCGGGTCGGACTACAACCTGCTGCTCGTGTCGCGGTTCAAGGAGGAAATCCACGCCGGGCTGAGGACCGGGATCATTCGAGCTATGGCTGGCACCGGCGGAGTGGTGACGGCCGCCGGCATGGTGTTCGCGTTCACGATGGCCTCGTTCGTGTTCAGCGATCTGCGAATCATCGGTCAGGTCGGAACCACGATCGGGCTGGGCCTGCTGTTCGACACGCTGATCGTTCGCTCGTTCATGACGCCGTCGATCGCGGCGCTTCTTGGGCGCTGGTTCTGGTGGCCGCAACGGGTACGGACCCGGCCGGTCCGACGGACCAGTAGACAAGATTCGCCGGTCAGGGAACCGATCCCTACGGCGACCAGCTGACCCCGGGGCTGGTCCTAGCGTGACCACTCACCCACGCGCCCCCGAAGAGCCTCTCGATGGTTTGTTGTCCCGTCCCAGAATTGGGGTGTAATCGCCGGCGATGTCGGCAGGAAACATGGCGGGGTGCATCATGGTGAGGCCGACTGCGCAGGGACCACCCACGGACCAGCCGAGGGCGCCCCTAGCCTCGCGTCCCTGGCTGACGCCATAGCGCCAGACCAGCAACGGCACCACGCCTTTGAAAGGGTGGTCGCCGGCGTTGCCGTGGGATCCGTCGACTCTCCGAGGTGGTCGCGTGCCGCGACATTTGCGTTCCTACAGTGGGCGTCAGTACAACTGGAATTATGTCGACGCCAAGCCAAGGGGAATACCGAAGATGGCCTTGTGGGACGAAGCTGCGGACAAGAGCGAAGAACTGAAGAAGGCGCAACAGGAACAGGATGAGCGCGAAGACCGCGAAGCCGAGGAGGAGCGCCAGCTAGCGCACGCACAGCTTCAAGCGGTCGCGGAGTTCATCGAGGCCATGAAGCGACTGCGAATCAAGCCGGCCAAGCTCCACCTGAATGCACGCGGCAGAGGTCGGGATTTCCGGGCAACACGCGGCTGGGATATCGATTCACCCCGCAAAACCGGACCAAAGCCGCACTACTTTGTCACGACGAAGGGGCAGGTCCATTCTTTCTTGAAGAAGAAGCCGGAGGATCTGACAGAGGTGGTCCGCGACCCGAGCTACGACGGAGGCGGTTATTACTACCTCACCGAACGACTGAGGGACGGCCTCGCGCGGGCGATGAACGAGACTTAGCCCTGCACAGGGGCTGGCATGGGTGCGACGAGCGGCCGATCTGGACCGCTGCCACGCAACCGCGAGCCGAGTTAGCGTCGATGTCTTGCCGTAGTTCAGACAATCGGCTCGTTTACTCGGATGCCAGGAGAGTTGGTGGCAGGCATGACTACTTGATCGTGCGAACGAGATCCTCTACCCCGCAGCGAATCTGGCAGATAGCTGGCAATTGGCTGAGATACCAAGTGCTTCTTAACAAGAGCGCCGTGCCACACCTCTGTATGCCTCACCGGGAGCAAGTGGGCCGGGATCGCCGAGCACGCTTGGAGCATTCGCCCACCATCACGTGTTCGAAGGTGTTCATCAGTGCGCAAATGTGACGATGGCCGCGGCACCCGTCAACGGCGACACGCATTCGGATGCCGGGGTTCGTGGCCGGTGTCCGCCTACGTCTTCTTGAAGAACGCGCCGCAGCGGTCACGCATGTCCTTCATAGGCTGACGGATCCCACGAAGGTCTGACGCCACTGTGGGATCGGCGTTCATGTAGTCGTGAATCTGGGTGCGCATGGCGTCGTGTGGCTGACCCGCCAATCCAGAGAAGAACGTATTGACGTCGGGGTGAGTGCGCACGTAATCCGCCGTGGCCGACGAGACATCGGCCATCATCTGCATGCGATCGGCCGCGCTGCATCCGGGCGGGGGATCGGCCATCGCAGGGGAGGCCCACAGCATCGCACCGACGAGGGTGGCGCCGGTGAGAGCGATGGCGGCGGCGTTGCGCTTCCGGTCAAATGGAATCACCATGACGACTCCTTCATCGTGGGGTGGAACTGTATCGCGGAAGTCCGAGCACTCGCCGGTCAAACAGCTGGGTAATCCCTGTGCCTTTGCCGTGTGGGCCGGGCACTTTCCTCTCTGCTCTGAAAGCCGATGCTTGAGAGGGTTTCTGGGCACTTCAGATATGCCATGAAGCGGTCGACGGGCACGCCGAGAATCGCGCGGCCTTGTCCGGGTGCGCGGATCGCATCTGAGGTCTCCAAATGTCCTCCAAACCTCGCAGGAAGTCTCACGGCTACATGATCTGTTTTGAGCCCCCGGTTTCGTCAACACCAACGGGGTTGATGCGGAAATCGTGTGGAGCGCCGTGATTTTCGCGCCACCCAGTGGGAACGTGCAACGAAAGCCGGATCGATGAGCAACGCCCAGCGCATTCTGTGCACGGCCGTATCTAGTTGTGCCATAAAAGAAAACGTCACCAGCATGTAAATCACGCGTAAATGACTGTGAGAACAGGAGCCAAACTGGTGCGAATCCCCTGTGTATTCCGCCTTTGACGCGAACTGGCACTGCTACGGCCACCTGGCGCTGGCAGTATCCACGCCAGCCCGTTGGACAAAATTGGAGACCAGAATGAAAAGGCTTGTTGTACTTATACTCGCGGCGGGGACCTGGTCGGCACCGTCCGCACTCGCCGACAGCAGTAGCCCGGCTCCGGCACCACCGCCGATAGTGCTCTCGACGGGCGGAAACCTCAGTGGCACTAGTCAGGGCAACAGCTGTGCATCCCGGGCACCGGCAAAGGTCACATCCACCGCAACCTCTAATCCCTATGCCTGGGCGGAACCTGACTGGCCAGGTTTCTCTACTGTCAACGCGCCCCAGTCGAGTTCAGCTTGCTCAAGATAGTTTGCCTCAGAAATCCAGGCGCCACCGTTGAAACTCACGGGAGGCCTCCTGATCTGCAACCATGGCTCTACGGAAGCAAGTGTTCACCCGCCCCGGCAACCCACGTCCGAGCACAGCCTGAGCGTTCAGCCTCGAGTCAGCCCCCTACCGTCTAGTCGTCGAGCGTTGAAGGGACGCGCAGCCAACTAGTTTGCGCCACAGTGTTATTCGTGGCTGTGCGCCCGAGATGGGCCATCAACTCCACGGTCGCGGTCGCGGCCTCGGGTGCGGCCAGTCCCCCCGGCCGGGCAAGACCCATTTGAGAACCGGGCTCCACCAGCCGAGGCCCCGCTGTGCGTCGAAGGGCGGCCGCCTCGAACTGAGATGGCTTGCAGGAAAACCGTATTCACGACTTGCTTCTGAGATGAATCAGTGCGCTCACGCAGGCGTGGCGTGGAGCATCGCACGTCGATGTGCCGCAAGATCTCACGCTCGTCGGCCGATCCGCTACGGCATGCCGATCGACTCCCGGCACTGTCGCGGCAAGGCCTGCCGTCCGTTCAAGGCGTTTCACACCATGTTGCATAAAGACGTGGTTAGCATCACGTCATGTACGGCCGCCACCGCAGTTGCTGAACGAGACTGGCAATGGCAGCGCAGCGGATCGCCGATGTCGTGTTGATGTGGCCGAGCGCGCGGATGTGGTTGTGCTCGACCGCCGCCACCGCCGGGCGATGCACATGAGGATCTCGCTACTGGACGGCTGGTTCCCGGAATTGCTGCGCATAGCCACAGTCGCGGTCGTGCTGCTCACCGTCGGGTGGCGCAACCGACGGTGGCGAACCCGCTGGCTGCCGGCTGTTGTGGTGACCGCGGTGACGGGCACCATCCTGGCCCGGGCTGCCGTGCCGGTTGAGCTGTCCCTCGCCGATCCGCTGCCGGTCGAGACATGGGTGTGGTTGGCCGTACTGCTGTTCGCCGCACTCATGCTGCTTGTCGGCTGGCGCGGAGGCCGATGGTGGAGACGGGGACTGGCGGCGCTGGCCGTTCCGCTGACCGCCAGCACATTGGCCGTTGCCGTCAACGCTGAAATCGGCTACTACCCGACGATCCGCGACGCGTGGTTGTCGATATCGCATGCACCCATGCCTGCTGCCCTCGATACCACCCAGCTCGGCACCGTCTCGCCGGACACATCAACCGGCCGTCTCGTCGCGGCGTCAATTCCCGCGATTGCCAGTCACTTTCGGCATCGCCAGGAATTCGTCTACCTGCCACCGGCATGGTTCCGGCACCCGCGACCGCACCTGCCGGTCGTCGAGCTCATCGGAGGGGTGTTCGCCGCACCGGACGATTGGATCCGCGCCGGACACGCCGTGCAAACCGCCGACGCCTACGCCGCCCAGCACAACGGCCTGGCACCGATCCTGGTGTTCGTCGACGCGACCGGCGACGTCATCACCGACACCGAATGCGTCAACGGCGCCGCCGGCAATGCGGAAGACCACCTCGTCAACGACGTCCCCGACTATGTCACATCGACGTTCGATGCCGCGGCTGCGCCGGACAACTGGGGTGTACTCGGGTGGTCGATGGGCGGCACCTGCGCCGTCGACCTGGTGGTCGTGCACCCGGATACCTTCAGGCACTTCGTCGACATATCAGGTGATCTCGGCCCAAATTTGGGCAGCAAGCAGGACACCGTGGCCGGCTTGTTCCACGGTGACGAAGCAGCGTGGGCGGCGCATGACCCGGTCACAGTGCTAGCTCGCCACGGCGCGTACCGCGCCGCGACAGGCTTGTTCATCAGTGGCTTCGGCGAGCCGACGCACGTCCGCAACGCGGCTCAACTCGCCACCGCCGCCCGCCGGGCCGGCATCACCACCGAAGTCCAAGTCTTTCCGGGGGAGCACACGTGGAAATTCGCTGCGCGGGCCTTCGCCGCTGCCCTCCCTTGGCTCGCCGGGCAGCTCGACTCAGAACGAGCAACCACGCCGATGAAACCCCCTACCTGGCAGAGTGATTTCAGGGCCGGCGAAAAGCAGCCGGCCGGTCGCCGGATGGCGCTGCGGCGACGTTAAGGCCCCGCGCCGTCGGTCTCCGCTTCTGCCCGTAATTGCCCGACACGCGTTTACCCGCCTGGTCGGGTGATGAGTGCCAACCCACGATGCCGACGACGTAACGCCCGTGCACGGTGATAAAGCCAATGCACATGCGCAGGAACCGCCGCTGAGGACGAAACACCAGGCCTGACATGTACACGAAGGTCGGCAGTCCGGCCAGCACTGTCAAGCAGATGTCGGTGTGGTGGGCCAATGGCTCGCTGGCAGGATGACCCCGCCAAGCTGGCCCCAGAAGCCATAGCTGAGACAGGACGTCGGTCATGTCGCAGAGCTTGATGCCGGCGACCCAGACGACGGCCGCGCGCGCGAGGAAGATCCGCCAGTGCGGGCGAGGAGAACAGCCCTCGTCGGAGTTGCACTGCTCCTACACCCTGTAGTCGACGCCGGCGCGGCGGCTGGGACACTGGGGATTATGTGCAGCGCTGAGCAGACGGCCGCGAGGACGGCCGAATCGGCCAGGCTGTTCGCCGAGGCCTGCCAGGTCATTCCCGGGGGCGTGAACTCGCCGGTGCGGGCGTTCAAGTCGGTCGGCGGCACACCTCGGTTCATCACGTCGGCGCAGGGCTACACGCTGGTGGACGCCGACCGCAATCGCTACGTCGACCTCGTCTGCTCGTGGGGGCCGATGATCCTGGGCCACGCGCATCCCGCGGTCGTGGAGGCCGTCCAGCGCGCCGCGGCCACCGGCCTGAGCTTTGGCGCGCCGTCTCCGATGGAAACCGAACTCGCCGCGGAGATCAGCCGCCGGGTGCCGCCGGCCGAACGGGTCCGGCTGGTCAACTCGGGCACCGAGGCGACGATGAGCGCCGTGCGCCTGGCCCGCGGCTTCACCGGCCGGCCCAAGATCGTGAAGTTCGCCGGCTGCTACCACGGCCACGTCGACGCCCTGCTGGCCGATGCAGGCTCGGGGGTGGCCACGCTGGGCCTGCCCTCGTCGCCCGGAGTCACCGACGCGACGGCCGCGGACACGATCGTGCTGCCCTACAACGACGTCGCCGCCGTCGAACGGGCGTTCGACCGCTTCGCTGCTGACATTGCCGCGATCATCACCGAAGCGTGCCCGGGCAACATGGGCACCGTCGCACCCGAGCCCGGGTTCAACGGGGCGCTGCGGCGCATCACGTCCGACGCCGGCGCGCTGCTGATCAGTGACGAGGTGATGACCGGGTTCCGCGTCAGCCGCTCCGGCTGGTACGGGCTCGAGCCGGTGATCGCCGACCTGTGCACGTTCGGAAAGGTGATGAGCGGCGGCCTGCCCGCGGCGGCGTTCGGCGGGCGCACGGAGGTGATGGAGCGCCTGGCGCCTCTGGGTCCGGTGTACCAGGCCGGCACGCTGTCGGGTAACCCTGTCGCGATGGCCGCCGGGTTGGCAACGCTGCGCGCCGCCGACGAGTCCGTCTACAAGAAGCTGGATTACAACGCCGAGCGGCTCGCCGAACTGCTACACGACTCGCTGGCGGAAGCCGGTGTGCCGCATGCCATTCCGCGTGCCGGCAACTTCCTCTCAGTGTTCTTCGGCGACTGCCCCGTCAACGACTTCGCCTCCGCCAAGGCCAGCCAGACGTGGCGCTATCCCGCGTTCTTCCATGCGCTGCTCGACGGCGGTGTCTACGCGCCGCCGAGCGCGTACGAAACCTGGTTCGTCTCAGCGGTGTTGGACGAAGAGGCGTTCCACCGGATCGAGGCCGCGTTGCCCGCCGCTGCGCGCGCTGCCGCCAAAGCCCCTCGGCCGGACGCGTGATGGCCGATACCACCACGGTGCACGTGATGCGTCACGGCGAAGTGCACAACCCGCACAAGATCCTGTACGGCCGGCTAAAAGGCTACGGGCTGTCGGAGCGGGGCCGCGCACAAGCGAACGCCGTCGCTGAGGCACTGCGGCACAACGACATCGTGCTGGTGGTGGCCTCCCCGCTTCAGCGCGCGCAAGAAACGGCCGCACCGATCGCCGCGGTCCACAGCCTCGAGATCGAGACCGACCCGGACCTCATCGAGTCACTGAACTACTTTGAGGGACGCCGCGTTTCGCCGGGCGACGGTGCGTGGCGCGACCCTCGCGTGTGGTGGCAGCTGCGCAATCCGCTGACGCCGTCGTGGGGGGAGCCGTACAAGGAGATCGCCGCCCGGATGACGACAGCGATCGATAAGGCGCGCGCGAAGGCGGCCGGCCACGAGGTAGTGGTCGTCAGCCACCAGCTGCCGGTGTGGACGCTGCGCCGGCACCTCGAGAACAAGCGGCTCTGGCACGACCCGCGGCGCCGGCTGTGCAACCTCGCGTCGCTGACGTCGTTCGTCTACGACGGCGACGACCTCGTCGAGATCCGCTACGACGAACCTGCAGGGCCGTAGTGACGCCTCGAAACGGTATTCCACGCGGTCTCTACTTGTACTTTTCCGCCGTAGTCACTGCCTCGACGGTCGTGCTGGCGCTGATGCTCGCCGGCTGCTCCACCGGCGACGACGCCGTCGCCCAGGGCGGCACGTTCGAGTTCGTCGCCCCCGGTGGCAAGACCGACATCTTCTACGACCCACCTGAAAGCCGCCGCCAGCCAGGCGAACTGGCCGGTCCCAGCCTCACCGACCCCTCGAAGACGTTGTCGCTGGAGGACTTCCGCGGCCAGGTCGTCGTCGTCAACATCTGGGGCCAGTGGTGCGGCCCGTGCCGGGCCGAGGTCGCCGAGTTGCAGCAGGTTCACGACGCGACGCAGCGCGACGGCGTCGCGTTCCTGGGCATCGACGTGCGCGACAACAACCGCGACGCCGCACGCGATTTCGTCGTCGACCGCAAGGTTTCCTACCCGTCGATCTACGACCCTGCCATGCGCACCATGATCGCGTTCGGCGGCAGATTCCCCACCACCGTGATCCCGTCCACTCTCGTGCTGGACCGCCAGCACCGGGTCGCGGCGGTGTTCCTGCGCGAACTGCTCGCCGAAGACCTCCTGCCGGTGGTGCAGCGACTAGCCGCCGAGCCGCCCACGAATCCGGAAGCGCAGTGACGGGTTTCGCCGAACTCGCCGCCGCGGGACCGCTGCTCGTCGCGATCGCGATCTCGGTGGTCGCGGGCCTGGTGTCGTTCGCGTCGCCGTGCGTGGTGCCGCTGGTGCCCGGCTACCTGTCGTACCTCGCCGCGGTCGTCGGCGCCGAAGAGGAACCGGGAACGGTGGCGGTCAAGACCGCGCGGTGGCGGGTGGTCGGGTCGGCGTCGCTGTTCGTCGCCGGGTTCACGACGGTGTTCGTGCTCGGCACCGTCGCAGTGCTTGGGATGACGACCACGCTGATCACCAATCAAGTTCTGCTGCAACGCATCGGCGGGGTGCTGACGATTGTGATGGGTCTGGTCTTCGTCGGCTTCATCCCCGCGCTGCAGCGTCAGGCCAGGTTTACCCCGCGGCAGGTGTCGACGCTGGCGGGAGCGCCGCTGCTCGGAGCGGTGTTCGCTCTCGGCTGGACGCCATGCCTCGGCCCGACGCTGACCGGGGTAATCGCGGTCGCGTCGGCCACCGACGGGGCCAGCGTCGCGCGCGGGGTCGTGCTCGTGATCGCTTACTGCCTGGGCCTGGGAATCCCGTTCGTGCTGTTGGCTTTCGGCTCCGCGGGTGCCGTGCACGGCTTGGGCTGGCTGCGCCGCCACGCGAGGGCGATCCAGATCTTTGGAGGTGTGCTGCTGATTGCGGTGGGCCTCGCACTGGTCACCGGGGCGTGGAACGAGTTCGTCTCGTGGGTCCGCGACGCGTTCGTGTCGGACGTGAGGCTGCCGCTCTGATGGCGCTCACGCAGAAGGCGCGCAACACCTGGCGCGGCTTGACGTCGATGGGCACCGCGCTGGTGCTGCTCTTCCTGCTGGCGCTCGGCGCTATCCCCGGCGCGTTGCTGCCGCAGCGAAACCTCAACGAGGCCAAGGTTGCTCAGTACATCGCCGAGCACCCGCACGTCGGGCCGTGGCTGGACCGGCTGCAGGCCTTCGACGTGTTCTCCAGCTTCTGGTTCACGTCGATCTACGTGCTGCTGTTCGTGTCGCTGGTCGGCTGTCTGCTGCCGCGGATGGTCGAGCACCTGAAAAGCCTTCGCGCAAAACCCGTTCCCGCGCCGCGCAACCTGTCTCGCCTGCCCAAGCACGCGCAGTGCGAGGTCAGCGCCGACCGCGCCACCCTCGCCGCGACGATCGACGGCCGCCTGAAGGGCTGGCGTCGCGTCACCCGTCAGCGCGAGGACGCCACGGAGATCTCCGCCGAGAAGGGCTATCTGCGCGAGTTCGGCAACCTGGTGTTCCACTTCTCGCTGCTGGGCCTGCTGGTCGCGGTGGCCGCCGGGAAGCTGTTCGGCTACGAGGGCAACGTGATCGTCATCGCCGACAGCGGCCCCGGCTTCTGCTCGGCCTCCCCGGCGGCGTTCGACTCGTTCCGTGCCGGCAACACCGTCGACGGCACCTCGCTCAATCCGATCTGCTTGCGCGTCAACGACTTTGAAGCTCGCTACCTACCGTCCGGCCAGGCCACCTCGTTCGCCGCGAATATCGACTACCAGGCCGGCCGCGATCTGCGCGACGGAACCTGGCGGCCGTACCGGCTCGAGGTCAACCACCCGCTGCGCATCGGCGGCGACCGGATCTATCTGCAGGGCCACGGCTACGCGCCGACGTTCACGGTCACGTTTCCGGACGGGCAGACGCGCACGCAGACCATCCAGTGGCGACCCGACGACCCGCGCACGCTGCTGTCGTCAGGCGTCGTGCGCTTCGACCCCCCGGGCGGCAGCTATCCCGACGCGGATGAGCGCCGCAAAAATCAGATCGCGATCCAGGGCCTCTTCGCGCCGACCGAGCAGCTCGACGGCGCGCTGCTGTCCTCGGCGTTCCCCGCCCTCAACAACCCGGCGGTGGCCGTCGACATTTACCGCGGCGACACCGGCCTCGACACCGGCAGACCGCAGTCGCTGTTCACGCTCGACCCGAGCCTGATGCACCAGGGCCGGCTCACCAAGGCCGCCCGGGTCAACCTGCGCGCCGGCCAGCAGATCCGGCTCGACGACGGCACGCTGGTGCGTTTCGACGGAGCGGTCCCGTTCGTCAACCTGCAGGTGTCCCACGATCCCGGCCAGATCTGGGTGCTCATGTTCGCGCTGACGATGATGGCCGGCTTGCTGGTGTCGCTGGTGATCAGGCGGCGCCGGATCTGGGTGCGGATCACCCCAGAGCAGCCCGGTAGCGTGAATGTCGAGCTGGGCGGTCTGGCCCGCACCGACAACTCCGGCTGGGGCGACGAGTTCGAGCGGCTGGTGACGAGGCTGCTCGCCGACGTCGAGGCCGCTGAGCCGATGAAAGAGAAGGTGCCATGAATACCGAGCACGTCGACGTAACGCTGGCCACCTACTCGGACTGGGCGTTCACGTCGTCGACGCTGGTGCTGGCCGGCGCGCTGCTGCTGCTGGCTTTCGAGCTGGCCTACAGCCGCAGCCGCAAGGCGGAGCGACGGGAGCTGGTCACCGCCGGCGGCGGCACCACCGCAGCCCTGGACGACGCACCGACGCGCCCGTTCGACGAGCGCGTAGGCGGGGCGGGCCTGGCCCTCGTGTACGTCGGCATCGGGCTGCTGCTCGCGTGCATCGTGCTGCGCGGCCTGGCGACCATGCGCGCGCCGTGGGGCAACATGTACGAGTTCATCAACCTCACGTGCCTGTCCGGGCTCGTCGCGGCCGCCGTCGTGCTGCGCCGTCCGCAGCACCGCCCGCTGTGGGTGTTCGTGCTGCTGCCGGTGCTGATCCTGCTGACGATCTCGGGCCGCTGGCTCTATGCCACCGCCGCTCCGGTGATGCCCGCGCTCCAGTCCTACTGGCTGCCGGTCCACGTGTCGGTGGTCAGCCTGGGCTCCGGCGTGTTCCTGGTCGCGGGCGTGGCGAGCATGCTGTTCCTGCTGAAGATGTCCAAGTACGGTCGCCCGGAGACGACGGGCACGCTGGCCCGCATCGTCGAGAAGCTGCCGGACGCCCAGACGCTTGACCGGATCGCCTATCGCACAACGATTTTCGCGTTCCCCGTGTTCGGGTTCGGCGTGATATTCGGCGCGATCTGGGCCGAGGAGGCCTGGGGCCGCTACTGGGGCTGGGATCCCAAGGAAACCGTGTCGTTCATCGCGTGGGTGGTGTATGCCGCCTATCTGCACGCGAGGTCCACCGCGGGCTGGCGCGACAAGAAGGCGGCGTGGATCAACGTCGCCGGATTCGTTGCGATGGTGTTCAACTTGTTCTTCATCAATCTGGTCACGGTGGGCCTGCATTCGTACGCAGGAGTTGGATAGAAGCTGCGCTAGGGTCGAACGATAGCCGAATTTCAAGGGGGAGACTACGTGCCTGACGGCTTCGACACCGGCGGCTTTCGCGCACAGCAACGCTTCCACGAACCCACCACCGGCCCCGTCGCGCCAGTCACCAGCCGCCACAGCCAGCCGCCGGAGTGGGCGGCGCAAACTCCCCCCATCGGCTTCCCAGCGCCCGCGCCCGTGCAGCCGCCCCCACTGCCGACGTCCGACGACCTCACGACCGCGGAATTGCTACATCAGCGCAAGCCCCCGCCGTCCGGCGGGTGGCGCAAGGCGCTGTACCTGATGTCGGGCAAGACCATCAACCTCGGCGAGAGCCCCAAGGACGCACACCGCAACGACCTGCTCGCCCAGGTGAACCGGCCGCTGCAGGGCTGCTACCGCATCGCGCTGCTGTCGCTGAAGGGTGGCGTCGGTAAGACGACGATCACGGCTGCGCTCGGCGGCACGTTCGCGTCGATCCGCGGTGACCGGGTCGTCGCCGTCGACGCCAACCCCGACCGCGGCACGCTGAGCCAGAAGGTGCCGTTGGAAACTCCGGCCACCGTGCGGCATCTGCTCCGCGACGCCGAAGGCATCGAGCGCTACAGCGACATCAGGCGCTACACGTCGCAGGGGCCGAGCCGCCTGGAAGTGCTCGCGTCCGAGAGCGACCCGGCGGTGTCGGAGGCGTTCAGCTCAGAGGACTACACCCGCGCGGTCGACATCCTCGAACGCTTCTACAGCCTGGTGCTCACCGACTGCGGGACCGGGCTGATGCATTCGGCGATGTCGGCGGTGCTGGCCAAGGCCGACGTGCTGGTGGTGATCAGCTCCGGATCCGTGGACGGCGCCCGCAGCGCGTCGGCGACGCTGGACTGGCTGGACGCCCACGGGCATCAGGACATGGTGCGCAACTCGATCGCGGTGATCAACGCGGTGCGGCCGCGGTCCGGCAAGGTGGACCTGCACAAGGTGATCGACCACTTCGCGCGGCGCTGCCGCGCGGTGCGGCTGGTCCCGTTCGACCCGCACCTGGAGGCGGGCGCCGAGATCGACCTCGAGCGGCTGAAGCCGCAAACCCGCGAGGCGCTGGTCGAATTGGCCGCCGTGGTTGCCGACGGCTTTCCCGGCACTGACCGCCCGGTGGTCTAACGCTTCGTCGTATCGTCGTTGCCCCGGCCAAGCCGCCACAGGAACTCGGGGTCGTCGTCGGGGCCGATCACTCGCGTCTTCGGCCGAGTGTCGCGCGCGGCGTGAGTGGCCCGCCAGCCGATATAGATCGCCCCGGCGAGGATCAGCAAGATGATGAGCAGGTAAAGCAGCGTGAACACCTCCTGGACCGAATATACGCGCGCGTCGTTAGGCTCGGGCCGTGGTCAATGAGACGTCAGGGAGCGGATCGGGTCCGAGCATGGCCCGCGACGTGGGGTTGTACGCACTTGCCCGACTGCTGCTCGTCGCGGCTCTGGCCGCGCTGATCTACGGTGTCGCGCGCGTCGCCGGTGTCGACGACTTCCCCCTCTACATCGCCCTCGCGTTCGCGATCGTGATCGCGCTGCCGCTGGGCATCTGGGTGTTCACGCCCTTGCGGCGGCGCGCGACCGCCAGCATCGCCGCGTTCGACGAGCGCCGGCGCCGGGACCGCGAGCAGCTGCAGGCGCGGCTGCGTGGCGAGACACCGCCCGAGCAGCCCGGCTAGCGGGGACAATGGGCCGATGACCCATCCTGGTCTCGGATTCGGGGTGCTGGGTCCGTTGCAGATGACTGTCGACGGGACGCCCGTCGCGCTGGGCACCCCGAAGCAGCGCGCGGTGCTGGCGATGCTGGTGATCAACCGCAACCGGCCGGTGAGCTCCGACTCGCTGATCACGGCCGCGTGGGAGCAGTGGGCGCCCGCCGAGGCACGCGCCAGCCTGCACTCCTACGTGTCAAATCTGCGCCGGCTGCTGTCCAACAACGGCGTCGACCCGCGTGCGGTGTTGGTCAGCGCGCCGCCGGGATACCGGCTCAACGTCGCCGAAACAGCTTGTGACATCGGCCGTTTCGTCACCGAGAAGAACGCCGGGGTGCAAGCCGCGGCCGCAGGGAAGTTCGAGTCGGCCAGCAGGCACCTCAAGGCCGCGCTGGCGGAGTGGCGCGGCCCCGTGCTCGACGACCTCCACGACCTGCAGTTCGTCGACGCCTTCGCCGCCGCGCTCGTCGAAGACAAGGTGCTGGTGCACACCGCGCTGGCCGAGGCCGAAATCGCTTGTGGCCGTGCCTATGCCGTGATCAGCGAATTGGAGTCGCTCACGGCTGAGCATCCGTATCGCGAACCGCTGTGGGCGCAACTGATCACCGCCTACTACCTCACCGAGCGCCAGTCCGACGCGCTGGAAACCTACCGCCGGCTCAAAGACACGCTCGCCGAGGACCTGGGCATCGACCCCGGTCCCACATTGCAGGCTCTGCACGCGAGGATCCTGCGCCAGGAACCGTTGGACATCAAACAGGCTGCCCAGGCCACCGCGGCGCGCACGATAGTGAGCATCGACCAGCGCACGGCGGTGGGATCGGAGCACGCGCTGGCCTGCCTGCGGGAGAAGTCCGGTCGCACCCACCCGCTCACCGCGGCGGCCACCCGGATCGGCCGGCAATCCGACAACGACATCGTCCTCGACGACGCCAGCGTCAGCCGTTCGCACGCCGTCGTCATCGACACCGGCACCAGCTTCGTCATCACCGACATGAAGTCGGCCAACGGCGTGTACATCAACGACCAGCGCCTTCGCGGCTCCACCACGGTCAGCCAGGGCGATCGGATCCGCATCTGCGACTACGAGTTCACGTTCGAGATCTACCCGTCCGGCGGGCAGGGTGCGAGTTCGCGTGAGTCCACGACAGTGCCGCGCTAGCGAAAGTTCCGCTGTGATACGGCGGCAGAACAGTTAGCGTGATCAGGTAAGGCAACCGTTACACGTCTGCGGAAGGTGTGAGGCGACGGATGAGCGACTCCGACTCGCGGGTGGGTACTGACTTCGGCCACTACCACCTGAGGCGGCTGCTCGGCAGAGGCGGCATGGGCGAGGTCTACGAGGCCGAGGACACCCGCAAGGACCGCATCGTCGCGTTGAAGGTGCTGCCCGCGGCAATGTCGCACGACCCGGTGTTTCGCAAACGCCTTCAGCGCGAAGCACGTTCGGCGGGCCGCTTGCAGGAGCCGCATGTGGTGCCGATCCATGACTACGGCGAGATCGACGGCGTGCTGTACGTCGACATGCGCTACATCGAGGGCACCGACCTACGAAAGATGTTGGTGCAGTACGGGCCGATGACCCCGGCGCGGGCGGTGGCGATCATCCGGCAGATCGCCGCTGCCCTGGACGCGGCGCACGAAAGCGGGTTGGTGCACCGCGATGTCAAGCCGGAGAACATCCTGATCACCCGCGACGACTTCGCGTACCTGGTCGATTTCGGAATCGCCAACGCCACGACTGACGAGAAGCTCACCGAATTGGGCACGGCGGTGGGCACTTACGCGTACATGGCGCCGGAGCGGTTCACCAATGCCGAGGTGACGTACCGCGCCGACATCTACGCGCTGGCATGCGTGCTGTACGAATGCCTGACCGGGTCGCGGCCGTTCCCGGCCGACAGCGTCAGCGTGCTCATCACCGCGCATCTGATGGACTCGATTCCCAGGCCCAGCCAGGCGCGGCCGAACATCCCCGCGGCGTTCGACGACGTGATCGCGCGCGGCATGGCCAAGGATCCCAACGACCGTTACGCCACCGCGGGCGACCTCGCCACCGCAGCCCACCAGGCTCTCGAAAGCCCCGACAAGGACCGGGCCGAGAACATCCTGACCCGCAGCGCGGCAGCCACCATCCCGGGCCTGATCACCCCGCCGCCCGGCCTGTCCAGCGCGCCGCCCGGATCGTCTACTCCGCCGCCCGGATCGTCCATCCCGCCGGTGGCGGGCTTCATGACGCCGTCGCCCGGTTCGACGCCGCCCGCCGCGGCACCGCCGAGCCAGGCTCCGACGGGCCCGCCGTTCGCCGCTGCGTCCGCCCCGCCGCCCTACCAGCCGCCAGGGGGGCCGCCGCCATGGCAGGCGTCGGGTCCGATGCCGTCGGCCCAGCCGCCGAAACGCAACTATCTGCCGATCATCGCGGCCGTCGTCGCGTTCGTCGTGGTGATCGCGGGCGTCGTCACGGTGGCGCTGCTGGCCGGCGGCTCCGACGACACCAAGACCAACGCCACCGATACCACGACGTCGCCGTCGGAGGAGACGACGTCACGGACGACGAGGACGACGCCGGCGCGGCCGACGGCAACGTCGCAACCGCCGGTCAACACCGCCAGCAAGTGGGTGGTCATCGTGTTCTCGCCCGCCACAGGCGCTTACGGCTGGTCGAACAACGCCAGCACCAAGGACGATGCCACCAACATGGCGACGGACTACTGCAAGCAGTACGGCGGGACCGACTGCCAGATGGCGGCGTGGGCAATGGACAAGTGTGTGGCGCTGGCGCAAAGCGACACGAGCTGGCACGGCGGACTCGGCGCCACCACCGAGGCCGCCGAGCAGGACGCGCTGAAAGAGAACAAGGGCGGCAAGGTTCTGATCTCCAAGTGCTCGACCGGCTGACAGGCCGACACCGTCGCGCAGTAGGCGGTTCCGCTGTGATCGGGGGCGAAACGCATTACCTTGTACCCCGGCAACACAAAGAGGTGCGGACGTCGTGCGGCGGGGTGTTCACCTTCCGCGGGAGGGTGAGGAAAACCGATGAGCGACACCGACTCGCGAGTGGGCACCGATTTCGGCCCCTACCACTTGAAGCGGTTGCTGGGCAGAGGCGGAATGGGTGAGGTCTACGAGGCCGAGGACACGCGCAAGGACCGCACTGTGGCCCTGAAGGTCCTGTCGACGACGACGCTCAACGACCCGGTGTTCCGCAAACGCCTTCAGCGCGAAGCGCATTCGGCGGGCCGGCTGCAGGAACCGCATGTGGTGCCGATCCACGACTACGGCGAGATCGACGGTGTGATGTATGTCGACATGCGCTACATCGAGGGCACGGATCTGCGCAAGGTGCTGACCCGGTACGGACCGATGTCCCCGGCGCGGGCGGTGGCGATCATCCGCCAGATCGCCGCGGCGCTGGACGCCGCCCACGAGACCGGTCTGGTGCACAGAGACGTCAAGCCGGAGAACATCCTCATCACCCGCGATGATTTCGCGTATCTGGTGGATTTCGGCATCGCCAACGCGAAGACCGACGAGAGACTGACGGAGTTCGGCACGGCGGTCGGCACATACGCCTACATGGCGCCCGAGCGGTTCACCAACGCCGAGGCGACCTCCAGCGTCGACGTCTACGCGCTCGCATGCGTCCTACACGAATGCCTCACCGGCGCCCAGCCGTATCCGGGCGACAGCGTAGGCACTGTGATCAGTTCGCACATGTTGCAGCCGGTCCCACGGCCCAGCGCAGTGCGCCCCGGCATACCCGAGGCATTCGACGCGGTCATCGCCCGCGGAATGGCCAAGGACCCCAAAGACCGATATGCCACCGCGGGTGACCTGGCTGCGGCGGCTCATCAAGCGCTCGAAAGCCGTGACAAGGACAAGGCCGACACGATCCTGGCCCGCAGCGAATCGGCCACCGTCCCGGGAACGTTGGCTGCGGCAGCGTCGTTGGGTTTCGCCACCGCACCGCCGAGTCCGCCGAGTTTCTCGACGCCCCCACCCAGCTCGACACCGCCCGGTTCCACCCCGCCGCCGTCCACGTCGCCGCCGTTCGTGGCGGCGTCGTCCCAGCCTCCGTATCAGCCGCCGGGGATGGGCGGCACCGGCGGCTGGGGACCCCCCGGACCCACCGGCCCGTACGGACCCGGCGGCCCACCGTCGGGCGGCCCACCGTGGCAGCCGCCGCCGTCGGGCCCGATGCCATCGGCCCAGCCGCCGAAACGCAACTGGGGCCCGATCATCGCCGCGATCATCGCGTTCGTGGTCGTCGTCATCCTCGCCGTGCTGGCCATCGTGCTGATCCCCAAGTTCACCAAGAGCGGCGACGACACCACCACGACCACTACGACCTCGTCGGCGACGACCACGACGAGTACCAAGACGCGGACGTCGACCACGCGGACGACGCCTCCGACGACGGGGCAAAGCGGCGCATCGGCACGGCTGATGAGCATCCTGCCGAAGGGTTTCGACTCCACAAACTGCAAGCCGATCGACCCCGTCACCGACGCGCTGGCCACCGTCGACTGCGAGAAGAACACAATGCCGGGCGGTCCCGATGTCGCGCGCTTCTCCCTGTTCCCCGACCAGGCAACCCTGGACCGGCACTTCGACACCGCGATCAAGGAAGACGACCAGCTGCAGAACTGCCCGGGCAGCGACACCCCGTCACCCACCACCTGGCACTACACGCAGACGCCGGACAAGGTCGAGGGGCAGGTCGCCTGCGGCACGTACAAGGGCGGCCCCGACGTCCTGTGGACCCGCAACGAGGACCTGATGCTGGCCGACGGCCAGGGGCCCGACATGGCGGCTCTGCACGACTGGTGGCTGAAGTACGGCTGAGGCTCCAAGAATAGGCTCCAAGAATCTTCCAAGAATCCGTCAAGGCGCTCATCGGACGCTTCATCACGCAAGCAACACCGATACCCAGGAGAGCGCCATGATCCACCGATTCACCACGTTCGCCACCACCGCGATCGTCGCCGGCGGGCTCGGCCTGGCCGCCATCGCCGCGGCCGGCACCGCCTCGGCCCTCACCGGCGACAACACTCAGTTCTTCGCCGACATCGAGGAAGCCGGCATCGGCTACGACACGCCCGCCGCGGCGGTCAAGAACGCCCAGACCGTCTGCTCGCTGCTGGGCGACGGCGAGTCTGCGACCGCGATCAGCAGCGAGATCGTCAGCAACAGCGACCTGAGCACCCGGCAGGCCAACGCGTTCGTCGTCGCGTCGGTCGAGTCGTTCTGCCCGAAGTACGCCAGCGCCGTCAGCTGACCCCAAGACCCGGGTGTGCGGTTTCGTACGCGACCCCCCTCGACTAGACGTACGCAACCGCACACCCTGGACCACATGAACACAAAGTCGATGTACCACCGCTGGATCACCGAGTTGTGGTCCGGCCAGCGGATCGCCGCCGAGCTGGTGTCTGATGACTTCGTCGGGCATTGGCCGGACCGCGAGGTCCGTGGCCCGGCCGAACTGCAGGACGTCGTGGATGAAACACGAAACATGTTCTCCGACATCCAGTTCCGCATCGAGGTCGGCCCGCTCGTCGACGGTGACTACGTCGCCGCCCGGTGGGTGGGCCGCGGCCGCGGCGACAGCGGCGAGGTGACGTTCACCGGCAACGACATCCTGCGCATCGCCGACGGACGCTTCGCCGAGTACTGGACGGGAACGTCAGGCGGCTGACGCCAGCGCGATCGCGACGGCCACCGACCACACCAGCATCGTCAGCCCGGTGTCACGGAGCACTGGGATCAAATCGCGTCCACCGAGGCCGCGCCGCACCGGAATCGTGGCGCGCACCGCCAACGGCAGAGCCACGAAACCCGTTGCCGCCCAAGGGGTTGCGGCCACCAGCGCCAGTGTCGAGAGACCCGCCACACCCAGCAGCGCCTGATACAGCAGCCGGGTGCGGGCATCGCCGAGCCGCACCGCGACCGTCACCTTGCCGGTGCGGGCGTCGGTGGGGATGTCGCGCAGGTTGTTGGCGTGGAGCACGGCCGACGACAGCGAGCCCGTCGCCACCGCCAGCACACCGCCCACCCAGTCGACCCGCAGCGCCTGCACGTACTGCGTGCCCAGCACGGCCACCAGCCCGAAGAACACGAACACCGCGACCTCGCCCAGGCCGCGATACCCGTACGGCCGTGACCCGCCGGTGTAGAGCCACGCCCCGGCCAGGCACACCGCGCCGACCGCGATCAGCCACGGCGCGCTGGCAAGCGCCAGCACCACACCGGCGGCGGCCGCGACACCCAGGCTCAGGGCAGCGGCGGCCAGCACGGCCCGCGGAGCGGCGAGTCGCGACCCGACCAGGCGCAACGGGCCGGCCCGCTCGTCGTCGGTGCCGCGGATGCCGTCGGAGTAGTCGTTGGCGAAGTTGACGCCGACGACCATCGCGACCGCGACCACCAGCGCCAGCAGCGCCTTCCACCACACCGCGCAGTGCAGCCAGGCGGCCGCGCCGGTGCCCGCGACGACGGGCGCGACGGCGTTCGGCAACGTGCGCGGCCGGGCGCCCTCGATCCACTGCGCCAAGCTGGCCATGCCCTCGATCGTCGCATGCTGTGAGAATGACCCCATGATCGGCGTGATCGGCGGCAGCGGCTTCTACACGTTCTTCGAGGAGGGCGCGCGCAGCGTCGAGGTGGACACCCCCTACGGCGCGCCCAGTGCGCCGATCACGGTCGGCCAGGTGGGCGAGCATGCGGTGGCGTTTCTGCCGCGGCACGGCGTGGCTCACGAGTTCTCGCCGCACGCCGTGCCGTACCGCGCCAACATGTGGGCGCTGCGGGCGCTCGGTGTGCGGCGGATCTTCGGGCCGTGCGCGGTCGGCAGTCTCACGCCCGACCTCGGCCCCGGTGCGACGGTGGTGCCGGACCAGCTCGTCGACCGCACCATCGGGCGAGCCGACACGTACTTCGACTCGGGCGGCATCCACGTCGAGTTCGCCGACCCGTACTGCCCGACGCTGCGCCGGGCGGCGCTGGGCCCGGGCGTAACTGACGGCGGCACCATGGTCGTCGTGCAGGGGCCGCGGTTCTCCACCCGCGCCGAGAGCCGGTGGTATGCGCGGCAGGGCTTCTCGCTGATCAACATGACCGGCTATCCGGAGGCGGTGCTGGCGCGTGAACTCGAGATGTGTTATGCCGCAATTGCTTTGGTGACAGACCTGGATGCGGGCATCGACGTGGGCTCCGGGGTGCGGGCGGTCGACGTATTCGCCGAGTTCGAGCGGAACCTCGGCCCATTCAAGAAGGTGGTGCTCGACGCGATCGGCGCGGTGACCAGCGAGCGCACCTGCACGCACTGCTTGCCCCACGAGGGTGTCCGGCTGCCGTTCGAGCTGCCATGAGGGTGCTGCTGACCGGCGCGGCCGGGTTCATCGGGACGCGGGTGGCTGCCGCATTGGCGGCCGACGGGCACGAGGTCGTCGGCGTCGACGTAATGCTGGCCGCCGCGCACGGCCCGGGCAGCGCGCCGCCGGAGGGCTGCCAGCGGGTCGACGTGCGCGACGCCGATGCGCTGTTGCGGTTGTTGGACGGTGTCGACGTGGTGTGTCACCAGGCCGCGATGGTCGGGGCCGGGGTCAACGCCGCCGACGCCCCCGCCTATGGCAGCCACAACGACTACGCCACCGCGGTGCTGCTCGCCCAGATGTACGCGGCCGGCTGCTCCCGGCTGGTGCTGGCGTCGTCGATGGTGGTGTACGGGCAGGGCCGCTACGAGTGCCCGGTGCACGGCGACGTCGACCCGCTGCCGCGGCGCCGCGAGGACCTCGATGCGGGCGCGTTCGAGCATCGCTGCCCGGTCGGCGGCGAAGCGTTGTCGTGGCGGCTGGTCCACGAGGACTTCCCGCTGCGGCCGCGCAGCCTGTATGCGGCCAGCAAGACTGCCCAGGAACACTTCTCGATGGCTTTCAGCGACGCGGTCGGCGGCTCCGTCGTCGCGCTGCGCTACCACAACGTCTACGGCCCGGGCATGCCGCGCGACACCCCGTATTCGGGTGTGGCCGCGATCTTCCGGTCCGCGCTCGAAAGAGGCGAGCCGCCGCAGGTTTTCGAGGACGGCGGGCAGATGCGCGACTTCGTGCACGTCGACGACGTGGCCGCGGCGAACGTCGCCGCCGTCCAGCGCGTCGGGCCGCAGCGGTTCGTCGCCGCGAATATCTGCTCCGGGCAACCTATTTCGATTCGCGAAGTAGCCGAGCAGCTCTCAGCTGCGCACGGCGGCCCGCCGCCGCGGGTCACCGGTCAGTACCGCAGCGGCGACGTCCGCCACATCGTCGCCGACCCTTCCCGTGCCAGGGATGTGCTCGGCTTCACCGCACGCATCCACGCCGACGCCGGGCTGCGGGAGTTCGCCCACGCCCCGCTGCGCCACTAGGTGCGCCGAAATTGCATTCCACGTGGTGGTTACTCGGTTTCTGCCGCACCGGTGGCAGTCTCGGTGCATGGAGTTGATGCGCGCACTGCAGCGCCGGATGGTGTACTTCCCGTCGCCCGGCCCGGTGCCGCCGGCGTCGGCGGTACTGCCCGACGGCACCGACGTGGTGCTGCGCACCGACGACGGACTGGGGCTCGGGGCGTGGTTCTTCCCGGGTGGCGACGCCGCGGTGCTCATGTGCAACGGCAACGGCGGCGACCGCTCGCTGCGCGCGCCGCTGGCCGCCGCCCTGGTCCGGCACGGCGTGTCGGTGCTGCTGTTCGACTACCGCGGCTACGGCGGAAACCGGGGCCGGCCGTCGGAGGATGGGCTGGCCGCCGATGCCCGGGCCGCCCGCAGCTGGCTCGCCGGGCGTACCGACCGGTTGGCCTACCTGGGTGAATCCCTCGGTGCCGCCGTGGCATTGCGCCTGGCGCTCGAGCATCCGCCGGCCGCGCTGGTCCTGCGGTCACCCTTCACCTCGCTGGCGGAGGTCGGGCGTGTGCATTATCCGTGGCTGCCCGTGGCGCACGTGCTCGTCGACCGCTACCCGTCGATCGACCGCGTCGGAAGTCTCGGTGCGCCGCTGCTGGTAATCGCGGGCGAACGGGACACGATCGTGCCGGCCCGGCTCAGCCGGCGGCTTTACGACGCCGCGCCCGAGCCGAAGCGCTTCGTGCTGATACCCGGCGCCGACCACAATGACCCGGACCTGCTCGACGGCCCGCCAGTCGTCGAAATGATCGCGGGCTTCCTCCGCGACACAGGCCTCAGTCCGTGTAGGTGATCCGCACCGATATCGGGTCGCTCTCCAGCGCGCGCATCGCCAGCGCGGTGGCGGCGCCCGAGACCTTCCCGCGGCCGAAGCTGCGGGCCCGCGCGCGCACGTCGTCGTCCGGCCGGAACGCTGCGGTCCCGGTGCGCCAGCGGCCGTCGACCTTGACCCGCACGCGAGGTTCGGCGCTGATGTTGTGCGCCCACCCGGCGCGATGCCCGTGCTGGGAGATCACCCAGAGGCCAGCGTCGTCGGCGCTGCCGGTGAGCGGGACCCGTCGCGGCTCTCCCGACTTGCGGCCGGTGGTTTCCAGCTCGACGACCAGCGCCGACCGAACGCCCCGCTTCTCCAACGCCGCCACCAGCGGATTCACCACGGTCCGGCCGACGCGCCGCTCGTACTTGAACTTGCGCAACCCCGTTTTCGTCACGGCTAACGACGTTAGTAGAAAGATCACTCAAAAACAACAGTTAGGTGGAGGCGAGCGGCAATCTGACTTCGAATCGGGCCCCGTTGCCGAGGTTGTGGGCCGACAGCGTGCCGTGGTGGGCCTGCACCAGGCCCGCGGCGATCGCCAGCCCCAGGCCCGCGCCGCTCGGCAGCGCCGGGTCGCTTCCGTGCACGCGGTCGTTGGAGCCGCGGTAGGCCATGTCGAACACCCGCGGCAGGTCCTTTTCGTCGATGCCGACGCCGGTGTCGTCCACCCGGGCGAATGCGCCGTTCTCGTCCGAGCCGATGGCCAGCGTGACCGTCCCGCCCGACGGTGTGTGCGCAATCGCGTTGGCAACCAGGTTCGAGAGCACGCGCACCAGCGCACGGTCGCTGCCGACCACCTGCACCGGCTCGGTCGGCAGCATCGCCTGCAACGTCACCGCGGCGCGCTCGGCGGCGATCTTGTGTGCGGCGAGCACGTCGTCGACCACCTCGTCCAACGCCACCTTGTCCTTGGGCAGCTCCACCGCGCCGGCGTTGATCTTCGACATCTCGAACAAGTCGTTCACCATCTCCGTCAGCCGGATCGACTCCTGCTCAATGTGTTTGGCGTGCTGGCGCACCTCGCGGTCGGGGACCACACCATCGGCCATCGCCTCGGCGACGGCCCGGATACCGGCCATCGGCGTGCGCAGGTCGTGGCTGACGAACGCGACCAGCTGCCGGCGAGATTCCTCCGAGGCTCGCTCCGCTTCCCGAATCTGGTTCTCCCACACCATTCTTCGGGCCTGGAACCGTGCCATCATCACCGCAGCGGGAATGGTCACGACAGCGACGATCACCAGTGTCACGGCGACGTAGCGGAACGTGTGCGTAATCATGAACCCTGACGCGCCGAGGACCCCGGCCAGCGTCGCCAGCGTCGGGATCAACACCAGCACCACCATGCTGACCGCCAGCGACCAGGTGCGCGCCAGCCGGATGATCAGCCAGCCGAACAGCACGACGGGCAGGGTGCAACCCAGTGCCCACGCCGCGATCTTGAGAAGCTCATGTGCCGTCATGCGGTTCGCCCCACAGATATCCGCGCCCCCATACGGTCTGAATGCGGTGGCGATCGCCGAGTTTCGTGCGCAGCCGCTTCACATGCACGGTAACCGTCGACAAGTCGCCGAAATCCCACCGCCACACCAGCTTCAACAGCTCCTCGCGGGAGAACACCGTGTCGGGATGTGTCAAGAAAAAGAGCAGCAGGTCGAACTCGCGGTTGGTCAAGTTGATCTTACGGTCGTCGACGTACGCCGAGCGCGACGCGGTCAGCACCCTTAGGCCGTCGACTGTGAGCTCGATCGGGACCGCCGCACCGGCCGCCGGCGCTCGGCGCAGTACCGAGCGCACTCGCAGTGCCAGCTCGCGCGGGCTGAACGGCTTGGTCACGTAGTCGTCGGCGCCGGCCTCCAGTCCCGCGATGCGGTCATCCTCCTCGCCCAGCGCGGTCAGCAGGATCACCGGGACGGGAAAGCCCCCACCGTTGCGCAGCGTCCGGCACAGGGTCAGCCCGTTGGGACCCGGCATCATCACGTCCAGCACCGCCACGTCGATGCGCTCGGAACCCAGCACCCGCAAGGCCTCGACGCCGTCGCCGGCAACGGTCACGTCAAGACCGTCCCGCTCGAGGTACCGGCGGACGACGTCGCGGACAACCTCGTCGTCGTCGGCGATCAGGACTCGTGCGCTCACAGTCCGAGACTAGCCCTAGCGCCTCACGACCTGCGGTGATGTCACTGATTTGTCACTGAACCCGCGCAGACGGCCAGCGGCGTGCTGACTAACCTCCACAGTCATGCCCGACTGTTCGGTGACGGTTGTGCTGCCTTGCCTCAACGAGGCGGCATCGCTGCCGGGAGTGCTGGAGAAGATCCCCTCCGGATACCGGGCGCTCGTCGTCGATAACAACAGCAACGACGGCACCGCGGACGTCGCGCGCAGCCACGGCGCGGAGGTGGTCACCGAGCGCCGGCCCGGCTACGGCTCGGCCGTCCACGCCGGGATCGTCGCGGCGACGACGCCGGTCGTGGCCGTGCTCGACGCCGACGGGTCGATGGATCCGGCCGAACTGCCGTTGATGGTCGCCGAACTCGACCGCGGCGCCGACATGGTGACCGGCCGCCGGCGCCCCGTCCGGGGCCTGCGCTGGCCCTGGCACGCGCGGCTGGGTACCGCGGCGGTGAGCTGGCGGCTGCGCACCCGCCACCACCTCGCGGTCCACGACATCGCGCCGATGCGGGTGGCCCGCCGCGACGCGCTGTTGAACCTCGGCGTCGAGGACCGCCGCTCCGGGTATCCGGTAGAACTGCTGGTGCGGGCGGCCGCGGCGGGGTGGAAGGTGGTGGAACGCGACGTGGGATACGGTCCGCGAACCGGCGGCAAGTCCAAAGTCAGCGGATCCGCCAAAGGCAGCCTGGTCGCCGCCGTCGACTTCTGGCGGGCGATCTCGTGACCGTGCTGCCGGTCACCGTGTTGGTGGTTGCGAAAGCGCCGGTGCCCGGCATCGCCAAGACGCGGCTCGTGCCCGCGGTCGGACCGGAGGTGGCCGCCGACATCGCAGCGGCCGCGCTGCTGGACACGCTCGACACGGTCGCCGCCACACCGGCGGCCGCCCGCGTCGTCGCGCTGATCGGCGATCTCGATGCTGCGCAGCGGGGTGACGAAATACGCAACCGCCTAACGGATTTCATCGTAATCGGCCAGCGTGGAACGGATTTCGCCGATCGGCTCGCCAATGCGCACGCGGACGCCGTCGTGGCGGCGGGACCGCACCCGGTACTGCAGATCGGCATGGACACCCCGCAGGTCTCCCCCGCACTGATGACCCGATGCTGCGAGGCGCTGCTGTCGTCGCCGGCTGTGCTGGGCATGGCCACCGACGGCGGATGGTGGGTGCTCGGAGTGCACACACCCACCGTCGCCGACGTCTTGCGCGCGGTCCCGATGTCGCGCGACGACACCGGCGCCGTCACGCTGCGCGCGTTGCGCGGCACCGGCGTTACCGTGACGCTCGTCGACGAGCTCTGTGACGTGGACACCATCGACGACGTGGCCGCGGTGCGTCAGGCGAGCCGGCCAGACTCACAGTTCGCGCTGACGACCCAGGGGGTGTGACGTGTTCGGGAACCTCTATGAGCAAGCGCTCACCGGCGAACGATGTTGGCTGCGCGACGACGACGGACGCGTGCGCCGGCTGCCGGTGCACAAGTGGCTCGGCGGGCGCGGAGCCGACGAGGCGTTCGACAACGCGGTGGTCGCGCTGTGCAGTGGCCCGACCATCGACTTGGGTTGCGGCCCGGGCCGTCTCGTCGCGCGCCTGGTGCGCAACGGGATACCGGCGCTTGGCGTCGACCAGTCCGCGACCGCCGTCGGCCTGGCCCGGCGCAACGGCGCCCCCGCGTTGCGGCGGGACGTGTTCGGGCCGCTGCCGGCCGCCGGGCGCTGGCACACCGTGCTGCTCGCCGACGGCAACGTCGGTCTGGGTGGCGACCCGCCACGTGTACTGAGGCGCGCTGCCCAACTACTGGCATCCGGCGGTCGATGTCTGGCCGAATTCGACTCAGCGGCAAGGGGTGTCAAGACAGGGTGGGTGCGGCTCGAGTCGGCCGAGACCGTCGGGCCGTGGTTCCGGTGGGCCTCGGTGGGTGTCGATATCGCAGGACGGCTGGCCGAACAGGTCGGCATGTCCGTCAAAGAGATTCATCAGATCGGGGACCGGGTGGTGGCGACGCTGGCGACGGCGTGACGCGGGTGACGACGACGCGGATGGCATAGAGCGCGGCGCTGACGCCGAACAGCACGGCCTCCAGCAACAGCCACCTGCCGAGAAACGGTTCCTGCGTCTGCCCGGTCGCGGCCAGGTACGTCGGCTTTCCCTGCTCGATGATTCCCGGCAGAAAGACCAGGAACGTCAGTGCCGAACCGAGTGCCGGTACCCGAATATGGTTCACCGCAGCCACTTTCGGCTCGGTCCGTCGTCCGGCTGTCGCGGTCAGCACCCGGTCGGCCAGCGCGTAGAGCGGGAACAGCACGAGGTCGTGGCCGATGATCGCCGCCGCGAACCACACCGCGATCGACTGCCACCACACCTGCGGATTCCACAGCGTCACCGGCTTGACCGTGGCGACGAGGTAGCCCAGCAGCGCGAAGCCGGTCAGCATGATCAGCAGGTGCAGCGGATGAGACCCGTAGACGTCGCGGTACCGCGTCAGCACTGCGCGCATCATCGTCCCTGAAACGCGATCGACGCCACCCACTTGGTGTTGTGCACCCCCGGCAGCGCCGGCACGATGACCCGTGCGGGATAGCCGTGGTCGAGTGACAGGTCGGCGCCGTTGACCCGCAGCGCCAGAAGCGAATCCGGGTCGATGACCTGATTGGCCTGCAGCGTCGCGCGACTGAACCCGCCGCGTTCGAGCGAGGCGACGAACGCCGACCGCGGCGAAGACACCCCGGCGAGCGCAGCCAGATCGCGCAATCGCACGCCGCTCCACGTCTCGGTCGTCGACCAGCCCTCGACACAGGCGATCGGCAGCCGCGCGGTGTGCTGCGGCATGGCGTTCAGCGCGGCGCGGTCCAGCACCACTGGCTTGGCCCCGCCCGTCAACGTGAGCCGCCAGCTCTGGCCGGTGCTCTCCGGGGTGATGCGGGCCGCTGCCGCGGTCTTGTTGACCTGGAAGTCGTTTGGGCCATCGCCGCGGTCGCGGCCGCGGGGGAGTAGCAGCGCGGCGTGCCGCGTCCAGCCGCCGACGGTCTGGCCGGCCGTGATCACGGCCATGAACAGCGCTCCGCCACCCACCAGGGCCAGGGCACCGCGCCGGCTCATGGTCGCGGGTGCCGGGTCCGCTGCGACGAGCCCGTCCGGATCGGGCGGCTCGGGCCGGGTGTCGGCACGGCCGGTGCGCAGGACTTCGCGCATCGGGATCGAGCGCACGCCCGTCACCATGCGAGGAATCTTCAACGCGATGTGCATCGCGAAGCCGGTGATGAAGACCCAGGCGCCGAAGTAGTGCGCCGTGTAGAAGCTGAATCCGAAGATGTAGTCGTACTGGATGTTCAGCACTCCGGTGACGATCTCGAACAGGATGCCGCCGACGATCAATGTCAGCGAAATGCGTTCCAGCAGTTGGCTGACCGACCGAACGGGTGGCCAGACGAACAGTTTCGGGATCACCGACCACAGCTTGGCCAGAACGACCGGAATCAGCACCAGGCCCAGCCCCACATGCAGGCCCTGGTTCAGCCGGTACAACCACGCCGGGTTCGTCGGCCACTCGAACGTCGGCAGCTTCAGCCACCCCACGTCGGCTGGGATCGCCTGCCCGAACTGCGGTCCGTAGGCGATGTAGGAGAGCAGCCCCGTGACGATGACGATCGGCAGCGTGATCAGCAGCACCAGCCCGAGCACGGACGTGAGCCACGGCCCGCGAAGCGGGCTGCGCCACCGCCGCGACAGTCTGGACGCGAGGCCGGACCGCATACCTCTCGTCTACTCCGCCCGCCGCGCCTCGTCAGCGGTTTCGCCGAGACGGGCTCATACAGGGTCGCCGGAGACGAAATCATTACTCAAATCACGCGAACCTCATAGAGTCAGCGGGCATGAAGATGAACGCCGCCGTCTTGTGGGACCTGAACCAGGAATGGAGTGTCGAGGAGATCGACCTCGACGGTCCCAAGGAAGGCGAAGTGCTCGTCTCCTACGAGGCGACCGGGCTGTGCCATTCCGACCACCACGCCCGGCTCGGGGACCTGCCGATGGTGCTGCCGATAGTGGGCGGACACGAAGGGGCCGGGATCGTCGAGGAGGTGGGCCCGGGCGTGCGCAGTCTCGCCGTCGGCGACCACGTGGTCGGTACGTTCCTGCCCGCATGCGGACGGTGTCGCTGGTGTTCGACCGGACAGCAGAACCTGTGCGACCTCACCGAGGCGCTGGCCACCGGTGCTGCGCTCGACGGGACGTTCCGCCGGCACGCCAAGGGACGCGACATCGGCGCGCTGTCGTGGCTGGGCACCTTTGCCCAGTACGGCACGGTGCCGGAGAACTCGCTGGTGAAGATCGACGACGACCTGCCCCTGGACCGGGCCTGCCTGGTCGGCTGCGGCGTCACCACAGGGTGGGGCTCTGCCGTTCACACCGCGGACGTGGCGCCCGGGGACACCGTCGTCGTCGTCGGATGCGGCGGTATCGGCGGCGCGGCGATCCAGGGCGCGCGGCTGGCCGGCGCGGAAAAGATCGTCGCGGTCGACATCGTGGAAGCCAAGCGGGACAAGGCGTTTCAGTTGGGCGCGACGCACTTCGTCACGTCGATGGACGAGGCGGCGGCGTTGGTCGGCGAGTTGACCCGCGGCGTGATGGCGGACTCCGTGTTGCTGACGGTCGGGTTGATCGAGGGCACCCTCGTCGTCGACGCGATGAACATCATCCGCAAGGGCGGCGCCGTGGTCGTCACCGCGATCGCGTCCTTGCTCAACGACGCGCCCGCCCTCCCGATGTCGGCGCTGGGCATGGCGACGCTGTACCAGAAGCGGCTTTTGGGAAGCCTTTACGGCGAAGGCAATCCGCGAGCCGACATCCCGCGGCTGTTGAGCCTGTACCGCGACGGCAAGCTCCTCCTCGACGAGATGGTGACCACCGAGTACAAACTCGCGGACATCAACGACGCGTACGACGACATGCTCGCCGGCCGCAACATCCGCGGGGTCGTCGTCCACGACCACTGACCCTCACCAGTTCGTGTAGATCACGTGGTTGAGCAGCAGGGCGCCCACAATATTGGCGGCCAGCCACCAGCGTTGCGACCCGCGGGGTAGCAGGGCCGCCGCGGCGGTGAGCCACACCGTGAAGGGAAGCCAAATGCGTTCTGTCTCGGCCTTGCTCAGCATCGACAGGTCGGCGGAGAGGATGGCCAGTAGCGCGGCCAGCACCAGCAGGTGGATGCCTGAGCGGCGCCGGACGGCCGCACGGTCGAAGACCTTGCTCACCCCGGCGACGCTGCCGAGGCCGATCGCGCAGACCACCGACGCCAGGTTGGCCCAGCTCCAATACTGGAAGGGGCGATCAGCCGCGATGCCCTGCCAATAGCGTTGCTGGACAAGGGTGTACCCGTCGAACCACCAGAAGCCCGCCCACGCGAACACCGCGACCACCACCAGCGCCGCGGGGATCGCGACCGCGAGCGCCGTCACCGCGTCGCGGCGCCGGCGTGCGGTCAGCAGCACGGCCACCGCGAGTACTGCGATCAACGCCAGTCCGTAGTTCAAGAAGACCGCCCAGCCCAGCAGCAGCCCGGCTCCGCCGGCGGCCAACGCAGGCATCCGCACGCCGCGGCGCACGGCCAGCGCCAGCAGAGCGACGCCCCAGGCGGACACTCCGGTGAAGTAGCCGTCGGCGGAGACCGCGATCCAGATCGCGGTCGGGGCGACGGCCACGAACGGGGCCGCGAGCCGGGCGGTGGCTTGGTCGTTGACCGCCCGCAGCGTGACGACGATCGCGGCCGCTGCGCTCGACCCGGCGAGCCAGCACAGGGTGCCGGCCCACGCGCCGCCGCCCAGGCCGATGCGGTCCAGCCAGACGAAGGTGAGCAGCGCACCGGGCGGATGGCCCGACACGTGGGTGGTCCACGAGTCGGGCTGGAAGTCGGGGATGCGACGGGCGAAGCTGCGCAGCGCCTTTGGGATGTCGATGACCGTCGGCACCTCGCGCAGATATTCGTGCTCGGCGGTCAACCGCCCGGCAAACCCCTTTCGCCAGCCGTCGATCATCGCCAGCGAGAACGCCCACGCCGCCGACGTCGCCCAGGCGGTGACCGGTACCGCCCGCCACGGCAGTCGCTGCGCGATCGTCGGGCCCCACGCCACCGCCAGCACGCCGATCAGCACTGCGAAGGGCGTACCCCAGCCGACGTGGGTCCTCCACCAGCCGAAAATCGGTGCGGTATCGGCCAATTGACGAAAGCGCGCCGGGGACACATGAATGAGCGGTGAGACGATGCCCAGGTGCAGGTGCGGGACCACGAACGCCGCGGCGACGAGCACGACGGCGGCGGACACCGCTACCGCCTCGCTGCGGACCTTCACGGGCCCAGCCTATGGCTGTCGCCGACAGTGCAACCAGCGACGCGACGCGCCGACATGACGTCGTCAGATTCACACTCGGTGGGAGAAGCGCTCGGCCAGTGCGCGGCGGTCGACCTTGCCGATGCCGCGCACGGGCAGCTCGTCGACGAGATGCAGTTCGCGCGGCGCGGCCGTAGGGTCAAGCGACGCAGCGACGTGCTCGCGCAGCTGCGCGAGCGACGGCGCACCATCGGATGCCGGCACGACGGCGGCGACCACCCGCTGGCCGAGGCGGTCGTCGGGCACGCCGAACACCGCGCACTGTCTCACCGCGGGATGGCCCGCGATCACCGCCTCGACCACCTCCGGCATCACCGTCAGCCCGCCGGTGCTGATCGCCCCGTCGAGCCTGCCGTGCACCGTCAGCACACCGTTATCGATGCTGCCGGCGTCGTCGGTCCGGAACCAGCCGGGCTCCGCGAACGGGTTGGGCGACACCGGATTTCGGTAGCCTTTCGCCAGCGTCGCGCCGCCCAGCACCACCCTCTTGTGATCAACCCGAACCCGCACGCCCTCCAGCGGCACCCCGTCATACACGCACCCCCCGGCAGTCTCACTCATGCCGTACGTCCGCACCACCGAAATGCCTGCCGCCGAGGCGCTTTCGGCAACGCCGGCCGGCATCGGCCCGCCGCCGATCAGCACCGCGTCCAGCGACGCCAGCGCGGCCGTCGCGGTCGGGTCCGACAAGGCCTTCGCCAGCTGCGTGGCCACCAGCGACGCGTACCGGCGCGCGAACCGCATGCCGTCAACCGATCGCGACAGAGAGGACGTATCGAACCCTGACGACACATCCAGCACGACCGGAGTGGTGCCCGCCAGCGTGCTGCGGATCAGCACCTGCATGCCGGCGATGTGGTGGGCGGGCAGCGCCAGCAGCCACTGGCCCGGACCGCCGAGCCGCGCATGGGTGGCCGACGCGCTTGCCTGAAGCGCCGCCGCGGACAGCATCGCGCCTTTCGGGTCACCCGTCGTGCCGGAGGTAGACACCACCAGCGCGACGTCGTCATCGATCACCCCACCGACACGCAAAACGCCTGCGAGCAAAGCCTTTTCGCGGCGATCCGACGCCGGCACCGGCAGCACCGCCTCGGCCCCGCCCGCCAGCATGCGCTCGACGGCCGGCAACAGGTTCAGCACGTCGCGGCCGACCGGGACCTCGAGGGCACGCAGGATCGCTATTCGACGTCCTCGCTGTCCCGCGGATCGTCGAGCGGCCAGCCCTTGGCGGCCAGCCGCTGCCGTACCCGCTCTACATCCGCGGGCGATGGCAGCTCGTCGGTGATCTGCGTGATCGCCACACCGATGTCGATGTGGTCGGCGCTGCCGCGCTTGATCACCTCCGCGGCGACCGTCTTGATCTCGTCGGTGGTGAGCCTGCGGGTGAGTAGCGCCAGCACCGGCATGTAGTCGGTGGGCGGCATCCCGTCGGGATAGCCCGCGCGCAGCCACGAGACGATCGCCGTGAGAAACCGGTTCACGAGGTCGTCTCACGCATCGTGGCCCTCCCCAATTCCGGTACAGCTCGATGGTAGTGCGGACCGGTAACGGCACCCCGGTCAGAGCGGGTAAGGCACTGCACCGTGTCACCGCGGCGAAACCAACAGGATGGGTACGTCAGATGAACAGTCGGTGAACAGGTTGCAGGTCGGGGAAACTGCCTGATCCACGTACGGAACACGGTGGTCGATTCTCGGGTGAATTGCACCGCAGGGAAGCAGAATGAGCGCCATGAGCGCAGAGCTTGCGATCTTGGTGCTGCTCGTCGCGACGGCCTTGGCCTTCGATTTCACGAACGGGTTCCACGACACAGGCAACGCGATGGCGACGTCGATCGCGACCGGTGCTCTCAAGCCCAAAGCGGCGGTGCTGTTAGCGGGCGTGCTCAACCTCGTCGGCGCTTTTTTGTCCGTGGAGGTCGCCGCGACCGTCACCACCCAGGTGCTCAAGATTCAGGACAGCAAGACCGGCCATCTGCTGCCGTCGATCAACGCGACGACCGGTCTCACGATCATCTTCGCCGGGCTGATCGGCGGCATTCTGTGGAACTTGTTCACGTGGTTGTTCGGCATCCCGTCGAGCTCGTCGCACGCGCTGTTCGGCGGGCTCGTCGGCGCCGGGCTCGCGGCGATCGGCATGGCCGGCGTGAACTGGAACGGCATCACGCAGAAGGTGCTGATCCCGGCGGTGGCTGCACCCGTCATCGCCGGTGTCGTCGCCGGATGCGGAACCTGGCTGGTGTACCGGATCACCCGAAACGTGGTGAAGAAGCGCCGCGAAGAGGGTTTCCGATGGGGCCAGATCGCCACGGCCTCGCTTGTCGCGCTGTCGCACGGCACCAACGACGCGCAGAAGACCATGGGCGTGATCGCGCTCGCGCTGATCACCACCGGCCACCTGACTGGAGACGTCAAGAACGACGGGCTGCCGTTCTGGGTGGTGGCCAGCTGCGCAGTGGCGATCGGGCTGGGCACCTACATCGGCGGGTGGCGCGTGATCCGCACACTCGGCAAGGGCCTCGTCGAGATCGAGTCCCCGCAAGGCTTGGCGGCCGAGGCGTCGTCCGCCGCGATCATCCTGAGCTCCAGCGCTGCCGGCATGGCTCTGTCGACCACCCACGTGGCGACGGGTTCGATCCTGGGCAGCGGTGTGGGCAAGCCGGGTGCCGAGGTGCGGTGGTCGGTGGCCGGGCGGATGGCGGTGGCATGGTTGTTGACGCTGCCCGCGGCCGGGCTGGTCGGCGCGGCGACGTTCTGGATCGCGCACGCTATCGCCGGCTTCAGCTCCCCGCTGGCCGGCGACATCGTGATCTTCGCGATCCTCGTCGCCTGCTCCTTCTACATGTGGTGGCGCGCGCAGCAGCAGAAGGTCGACCACACCAACGTCAACGCCGACTGGGACACCAGCACGAACTCGGTGGTGCCCGCCGAGGTCCGCGATACCGATGAATCAGCCAAGCAGGACAAGCCGGCCATGCAAGGTCAACCCAAAGAACCGATTGCCTGAAGGACTAGCTGATGCATTATCTCGAAAGCATCCTGCGGGTGCTCGTCGTCGGACTCTTACTGGGCGCGGGCCTGCCTGCGCTCTTCGCATTCGGACTGGTGGCGTATTCACATGGTGCCGGCGTGCCCGACGCAGACGGAACAGTGCATCGTCAGAACACCGCGCTGAAGTACCTCGGCATCGCAGTATTCCTGTTCGTCGCGTGGGTGATCGTGACGGCCGTCGCCTGGATCACCAGGAGCACGATCATCCACCACTTCGGAGTCGACCTGTTCCCGTTCCTTCCCAAGAAATGAGCAGACCCGATGGCAGAGAGTTTCTTCGATTGTGTGCTGAACTGGCTGCACCAGGGCTACCCGCAAGGAGTTCCACAGAAGGACTATTTTCCTCTGCTCGCGTTGCTCAAGCGCACGCTCAGCGAGGAGGACGTAGTGAAGGCCGCGCGAATCCTGCTCCGTGAGGCCGACTCCGACACACCTGTGACCGCCGAACAGATCGATCAGGCTATCCGTGATATCACCGAGACGGAACCAAGTCCGGAGGAGATTCGTCAGGTCGCATCGCGGCTCGCCTCGGTCGGGTGGCCGCTGGCTGCCGCGAGCTGATCGCCGTGCGCGGAGAACACATGTTGACCGCTGTCGGGCCAAATCGCAAGCAACGACTCTGTTTTCAGCGAACCGCCACCAGGAGTCAACCCCGGACGTCGCGGCGAAGCGGATGCTCGGGCGGAATCTGCACGAAGATCAGTGTGACGCCGTCGGGGTCGACGACGTGCATCTCGTGCAGCCCCCACGGCTCCTGACGGGCCTCGCGGGCGATCGTCACGCCCCGTCCTGACAGCTCACTCTGGGCGGCATAGATGTCGCGCACCTGCAGCCAGATGGCGCCGGGAAACCGGTCGACGACGTCGCCGGAGCGGCCGTGCGCGGCCAGCTCGATCAGTCCCTGTCCCGCGAAAAACACTGTGCCGGCGCCGTATTCGCGCCAGATGGCCAACCCGATCTGGTCGCGGTAGAACGCCAGCGACCGTTCGTAGTCGGCGGGCCGGATCAGCATCCGGCTGGCGAGGATCTCCATCACTGCGTGTCTATCACGCGGGGTTGACCGGATTGGGTTGAATGCGTTGACGCTTCATCATCGTGGTCACCAGCTCTGGGCTGACCAGGTCGATCGCCTGGCTGAGCAGCGACATGCGGGGCGCGATCCGAACGGGCCGTCGTTGCGCTGCGGTGATCATCCATTCGGCGGCTTCGTGCGGGGTGAGAGCCGGCAGCCCCTGGTACTCCTTCGTCGGCGCGATCATCGGTGTCGCGACCAGGGGGTAGTACAGCGTGGTGGATTGCACTCCGCGGCCGGACCATTCGGTCTCGATCACCCGGCTCACCGACGACAGCGCCGCTTTCGAGGCGTTGTAAACCGCGAACAGCGGTGACGCCTCGCTGAACACCCCCCACGTCGCGACATTGATGATGTGCCCGTCGGCACGCTCGAGCATGCCCGGCGCGAACCCCCGGATGAGCCGCAGCGGTGAGTAGTAGTTCAGCGTCATCGTCCGCTCGACGTCGTGCCAACGGTCGAGGGACTCGGCCAGCGGCCGCCGGATCGACTTGCCGGCGTTGTTGACCAGGATGTCGACGCCACCGAGGCGGTCCTCGACCGTCTTCACCAGGTCGTCGACCGCATCCATGTCGGACAGGTCGCAGGGCATCGCGATCGCACCGGTCCGCTGCGCCACCTTGTCGAGCAGTTCCTGGCGGCGTGCGACGGCGACGACGGTCGCGCCGTGGTGCGCGAACAGCGCAGCGCCCGCCTCGCCGATGCCCGACGACGCCCCGGTGACGACGACCCGCTTGCCGCGAAGGTCGACGGATCCGCCCATCGGCCGCTGCAGCAATTGTTCGGCGATCGGCGGTCGCATGCTTGCCATCACCATTGCGCGGGACAGCCGCTGGATCGGGTTCACCCGTCGGAGTGTATTCGGCTGAATCTCATAGCCAGTCGCGGCGTTTGAACGCCACGTACAAGGCGATGACGAGCAACGTGATCACGCCGGTGCTGGCGATGAATCCCGACCACTCGCCGAAGCCCGGATAGGGCACGTTCTGGCCGTAGAAGCCGGTGATCGCGGTCGGCACCGCGATGATCGCGGCCCAGCCGGTGAGCTTCTTCATCACGGTGTTGAGGCGGGCGTCCTGCAATGACAGGTTGGTCTCGAAGATCGTGGTGATCATGTCGCGAAGCGATTCCGTCCACTCGGACACCCGCAGCACGTGGTCGTAGAGGTCGTCGTAAAGCGGGTCGAGTTCGCGGGCGGACTTGACGTCGACGCGATGGTGCTGGATCGAGTTGACGACCTCGCGCATGGGAAGCGCGACCCGGCGCAGATGCACGAGGTCCCTTCGCATTTGGTAGGTCCGCCGTTGAAACCCTTTTTTGCCGGTGTTCTCGTCGAACAAGTCGTCCTCGATTTCCTCGATGCATTCGTCGAGCGCCTCCACGGCCTGGAAATGGCCGTCGACCACGACGTCCAGCAACCCGTGCACCAGCGCGCCGACCCCGTACTGCTGACCGCCGAGCTCGTCCCACCGCTGCGGAACCTCATCGATGTCGAAGTCTGGTGGCAGTCGCACCGTGATCAGACCGTGTGGAAGCACGAACGCCGAGATGCGGTGCATCGACAGGACGGTGTCCGAGTCGGGGTCTTCATCGAGCACCTGAACCGCGTAGACGGTGAAGAACGTGTGCGTCGGATACACCGTCGCCTTCACGCGTTCCCGCGCGGACACGGCGTCCTCCACCGCCCACTCGTTCAGCCCGAGTTCTTGGGCCAGATCGCAGAGCGCATCGTGGTCGGGGTTGAGCATGTCGACCCAGACCAGGGTGTCGTCTTCGACGAGGTAGTCGGAAATCTTCTCGAACTCGAAGTCGTCGCACGGCTTGCCCGCTCGCCACACCCGGCCGCGGACACTGGCTTTCCCATGCACCGCACCATCATCGCGCACAGTTCATCTGGTGAGCACTGATAAGCCATCCGGGCGGTCTGGCTTCTCGCTAGGCTGCGCGAAGAACGACGGCGAAAGGAGCACGACCATGAGTGACAGCGGTGGTAACGCAGGACGGGGCGAGAACCTTCAGAAGACGGCCGAAGACGTGGTCGAGCGTGCCGCCGGCCTGTCTGACGAGGTGCTGAAGTCGGTCGAGGCCGGGCAGCGGGCGGCATTGGATGCGGTTCGCAAGTTCGTCGACACCGTCGACGAGGCCATCCCGTCCCAGGGCGAGCGGGGCGAGCGGCGCGAATCTATCGTCGAAGCGGCGTTCGACATGGCTGACAAGCTCATCACGTCGCAGTACGACTTCCTGCGCAACGTGGTCCGCAGCGCCGACCAGGCGATCCGCAAGCGCGACGACTCTCAGAAGTAGCGGGGGAACGGGCTCCAGTCGGGATCGCGCTTCTCGAGGAACGCATCGCGTCCCTCGACGGCCTCGTCGGTCATGTACGCGAGTCGCGTCGCTTCGCCGGCGAACAGCTGCTGACCCACCAGCCCGTCGTCGAGAAGGTTGAACGCGAACTTCAGCATCCGTTGCGCCTGAGGCGATTTCGCGTTGATAGCCTTGGCCCACTCCAGTCCGACGGCTTCGAGGTCCGCGTGGTCGACGACCTCGTTGACCGCACCCATCCGATGCATCTGCTCGGCGGTGTAGGGCCGGCCGAGGAAGAAAATCTCACGGGCGAACTTCTGGCCGACCTGCTTGGCCAGGTACGCGCTGCCGTAGCCGCCATCGAAACTGCCGACGTCAGCGTCGGTTTGCTTGAAGCGGGCGTGCTCGCGGCTGGCCAGCGTCAGGTCGCACACCACGTGCAGGCTGTGGCCGCCACCGGCCGCCCAGCCGTTGACCAGGCAGATGACCACCTTCGGCATGAAGCGGATCAGCCGCTGCACCTCGAGGATGTGCAGCCGTCCGGCGCGCGCGGGGTCGACGGTGTCCGCGGTGTCACCGGAGGCGTACTGGTAGCCGCTGCGGCCACGGATGCGCTGGTCGCCACCCGCGCAGAACGCCCAGCCGGCGTCCTTGGGTGACGGGCCGTTGCCGGTCAGCAGCACCACGCCGACGTCGGGCAACATCCGAGCATGATCGAGCGCCCGGTAGAGCTCGTCGACGGTGTGCGGGCGGAACGCGTTGCGCACCTCGGGCCGGTTGAACGCGACCCGCACCGTGCCGTCGGAAACATGGCGGTGGTAGGTGATGTCGGTGAGGTCGCCGAAGCCGTCGATGGTGTGCCACTGCGACGGGTCGAAAGGATTCGATGAGCCGCTTGCGCGACGAGCAGAGTCACTGTCGCTCAAGGCTGTTGGACCCCGTCCTTGGTGATCGCCTGCTCGCCGCACGTGATCGACTGCGCGGCCGTCACCGCCGGGTCCTGCTGAGACGGTGCGGCGACGGTGTCGGAACGGCCCAGCGTCGCGGTCGCGCCGGCGAGCACGATCTCGGTGCGGCGCACCGTCCAACCGGCGTCGCCGACCTGGGCCTGCAGCGCGACGAGGCGACGGCCGTCGCCGAAATCGCTGCAGCCGATGCCGGTGCCGGCGCCGCGCAGGTTCTGCAGGTCGAACACGAACGGGTTGCCCTGCTGGTCGACGACCGTGGTGATGTCGCACCCGTTGACGAGGTACAGGTGCGCGCCGCGCCCGCTCGAGACGATCAGCTGCTGCTGTCCGTTCTGCTGGGCGTCGATCAGCATCGCCTGCAGCGGCATCGGACCGGCATTGGGCACCTGGACGACGCCGGTTCCGGCAGGGGTGGTGATGCCGACGGACCCGTCGCGGCCCACCCACAGCATGTCGCCGCGGGCGACCTGCTTGCTGGCGGCGTCGAGCGGCGGTTTGGTGGGGCTGCACGAGCCGGGCGACGCTGGGGCCACGGCGGCCGGGGTCAGGGCGAACGCGAGCGCCGCAGCGGCGAGCAGGCGGGCGATCATGACGCCACCGGGTCGAACCGGAACACCGCACAGCGGCCGGCGAGCGCCTCGAATTCCTCGGGCCGGCCGTCCTTGACCAGCCCGGCGTTCTTCATGAAGCCCACGCCGGTGGGTACCTCGGTCGGGAAGGCGCGCAGCAGCGGCCGTGCTTCCTCGGCCGGCATCTCGACCATTCGCACCCGCTCGCGCGCCCGCCCCCGCGTCAGCGTCGCTTCGCCGGCGGCCCGCACGTTCGCCACCCAGTCCGCGCCCGGGAAGCCGCCGACGACATAGCGCTTTCCGTCGACGTACATGGGGGTGATCGGGGTCGACCGGGGCTTGCCCGACTTGCGGCTGGCGACGGTCAGCACCACGGGGTTTTCGCCACCGAAGCTCACACCCAGCCTGGACAGCAGAATGAAGATCTTGTTCGCCGGCTTCAGCCACCAGGGCGGCCGGATACGTTCTCGGCTGGACATATCGGCGACGCTACCGCTCACAGATTCATGCCGTAACGGGCGAGTGCCTTTCTCGGGCCGTCGGGTCGCTGAGCGGTGGGCAGGATCCACCAGCACGAATCCGCACCCGACGTCGCGCGCCGCCACGCCCAGCCGCTCGAGTGCCGTCTCGAAGACCGCCGGACATCGGTTTCATGACGCCGACACCCGGGCCGACCCGTTCGAACGCCCGGCCAGGGCGCTGCCTTTCCGCCGACAGTGCAGCCAGCTACGCGACGCGCCGTCGCGGCGTCGCCGGATTCACGCTGGGCGCCGACGCGAGGGTCAGCCCACCGCGCGGCCGGCGCCCTCCCAGAACTTGGCACGCACCGCCTTCTTGTCCGGCTTGCCCAATCCCGTCAGCGGCAGCGCGTCCACGACGACCACCTGCTTCGGCGACTGCACCGACCCCTTGCGCTCCTTGACCGTCGCCTGAATCTCGACGGTCATCGCGGTCACCGACTCCTGGTCGCGCGGTGCGCCCTCGCGCAGCACCACCACCGCGGTGACGGCCTCGCCCCACTTCTCGTCGGGCGTGCCGATCACGCAGACCTGGGCCACCGCCTGGTGCTCGGCGATGACGTCCTCGACCTCGCGCGGATACACGTTGAAGCCGCCGGTGACGATCATGTCCTTCACCCGGTCGACGATGTACCAGAAACCGTCCTCGTCCTCCCGCGCCAGATCGCCGGTGTGCATCCAGCCGTCACGAAACGTCTCGGCGGTGGCGTCGGGCAGCTTCCAGTACCCCCCGGAGAGCAGCGGCCCGCCGACGCAGATCTCGCCCACCTCGCCCCGCGATACCGGCTTGCCGTCCTCACCCAGCAGGGCCGTGCGCGCGAACAGCGTCGGCCGTCCACAAGACGTCAGCCGCTTCTCGTCGTGCTCGCCCTTGGCCAGGTACGTGATCACCATTGGCGCCTCGGACTGCCCGTAGTACTGAGCGAAGATCGGCCCGAACCGGTCGATCGCCTCCTTCAGGCGCACGGGGTTGATCGCGGACGCGCCGTAGTAGACCGTCTCCAGCGACGACAGGTCACGGCTGCGCGAGTCCGGGTGGTCCAGGAGCGCGTACAACATCGACGGCACCAGCATTGTGGCGGTAATACGTTGCTCCTCAATGACTTTCAGCACCTCGGCGGGGTCGAACTTGCTCAGTACGATCATTTCGCCGCCCTTGACCACCGTTGGCATGAAGAACGCCGCGCCGGCATGCGACAGCGGCGTGATCATCAGAAAGCGCGGGTTCTCCGGCCATTCCCACTCGGCCAGCTGAATCGACGTCATCGTCATCGTCGTCTGCGCGGTCATGATGACGCCCTTGGGCTTTCCGGTGGTCCCCCCGGTATAGGTGAGCCCGACGATCTGGTCCGGCGGGATCTCCGCGGCCACCAATTCCCGTGGCTCGTACTTGGCCGCCTCGGCATTGAGGTCCACCGCGACGCCGGCCAGTGCGTCGGGCACCGGCCCGATCGTCAGAATCTGCTTCAAAGACTCGACGCGTTCCAGAAGCCCCAGCGCCCGTTCGGTGAACATCGGGTTCGGGTCGATGATCAGCGACGTGACCCCCGCGTCACTCAGCACGTACGCGTGGTCGTCCAGCGAGCCGAGAGGGTGTAGTGCCGTGCGACGGTACCCCTGCGTCTGACCGGCGCCGACGATCATCAGCACCTCGGGCCGATTCAGCGACAGCAGCCCGACGGCCGCGCCGGTGCCGGCGCCCAGTGCCTCGAAGGCCTGAATGTACTGCGTGATGCGGTCGGCGAGCTGGCCGCCGGTCAGGGTGGTGTCGCCGAGGAACAGCAGCGGCTTGTCCTTGTGGCGCTTCAACGCGCCGGCGAGCAGGTGGCCGGAGTGGAGCGGATGGCGCAGCAGCGTGTCACTCATGCGCCTAAGACTAGAACGTGTTACAGATTCGTCCTACGCCGGGAACTTGTCGCGGATGCGGCCCACGACGACGGTGGCCTGGTCCGTGATCGCAAAGCCGCACGCGGACACGTCGATGACCGCGTTGAGCTTCGCGGCGATCGCGTGCGAGCAGGACCAGTCCGAACCCTCGCCCCGCTTCGGTATCGCGGTGATTCCGTTTGTCTCGGTGACGTCGCCGAACGTCCAGTGCTCGGCGGCCTCGCCCCGCAGCACGGTGAACGGGGTTCCCGCGCAGCGGCGCCACGATTCCACCGTCCGCGTCACGTAGGTGCTGGCCGCCGCGGCATCCGGGAACGTCACGACGCCCTGGTCGACGATGTGCAGCAACGCCGCACTGGTGTCGGGCTCCTGCATCACCACGCCGCGGATCGCGACGAACTTGCTGTCCCGATACCCGGCCTCGACGGTGTTGAACGCGGCCCGCACACAGTCCTCCGGCACGTAGCCGGCGGTGCTCGGCGGCATCTGCGCATAGCTGTCGTGCACCTCGAGCTCGGGGGCATCCATGATCGCGCGGACATCGTCCAGCGCCAGCAGCAGACCGTCGAGCTGTTGCTCGGCGACCGCGTTCGCGGCCGGGGCGGCCGGTGTCGCGGCCGGCGGCGGAACCATTGCGCGCTGTGTCTTGGGTGTGCCGGCCACCGTGGTGGAGCACGCGCACGTCAAGGTGACCACCGATGCCGCCGCCGCGGTCAACAGCACTCGCCACACGTCGCCTCACCCACCTGACTATTTCGGTGAAGTGTAGGGTGCCGACCCGCCGAAAGCCGGGTAATCGGGCGCCGACCGGCGCGGCTACGTGCCGAGCTGCTCGCGCCAGCGGACCTCTTTCTGGACCCACTCATTGTCCTGCGGGAAGTCGTCGACCTCGTTGACCCGCCGCACCTCGAGCCGCACCCCGGATCCCAACGGGGCTTGTGTGGCCCATTGCTTGGCCTCCTCAACCGATGCCACCTCGATGATCCAAAAACCATTGAACGTTGCATCGGGGTCCCGCCCGTCGGTGACGACGGGCGGATCGGCGCTGAAGTCGACGACGAAACCCTCCTCCGGCGCGGCCAACCCCTCGCCCGCGCGCAACACCCCGGCCTCGATCATCGACTCGTTGAAACGGCCCATCGCGGCGATGACCTCGTTGAAGTCGACATCCTTCATCGCCTCCTCGGCCGCCGCGCTCGACCGCATGATCAGCATGTATCTCACCGTTGTCTCCGTTTCCATTCGTGTTACGGATATGACTCGCGCCGGCCGCAAAACTTGTCACGCCGAAGTCGCTGACCGATTCAGCTGAGCGCCCGCGACGCTGCGTGGCACCCTCGTGCCATGACGCAGAGCCCACCAGAACCCCGTTTCCTCGACGACCGGCTGGCGTACTGGGCCGAGGCCAAGCCCGACGATGAGGCCGTCACCGACCTCAACCGCACCTGGACCTGGCGCGAGGTCGACGACCGGATCCGCCGACTGGCCGGCGCGCTGACGGAGCTCGGCATCGGTCGCGGCGACGTCGTCGCATTCCTCGACAAGAACCACCCGGCCGGTGTCGAACTGACCGTGGCCGCCGCGTCGCTCGGGGCGGTCAACGCGATCCTTAACTTCCGGCTGTCGCCCGACGAGCTCGAGTACGTGATCAACGACTGCGGCGCAAAGGTATTGGTTGTGGGCAGCGAGCTGAAACCGACCATCGACAAGATCCGCGACCGCCTGCCGAACCTGAGCAAGGTCATCGCGGTCACCCCGCAAGGCGGCGACGGTGACGAATACGAGGCGCTGATCGCCTCCGCCACGCCCGTCGGCCGCGCAGCCGACGTCGACCCCGACGACGTCTGCATCATCATGTACTCGTCCGGCACCACCGGCCGACCGAAAGGCGTTGCGCTGACGCAGAAGAACCTTCTGGCGCACACGTTCAACGCGTTCGCCGACTGGGAGGTCGATCCGGGTGACAAGAACCTCGTCGCGATGCCGCTGTTCCACGTCGCCGGCTCCTCCTATGCCCAATACGGGCTGCAGGAGGGCCACCCGATCGTGATGACGCGCGAGCCCGACGGCGCCTCGCTGGCCGCGGGGATCATGCGGGGAGCCAACCGCACCTTCCTGGTGCCCGCCGTGCTGGCCAAGGTGCTGCAGTCGGGCGAGGACGCGGTCAAGCTCTTCAGCGCGCTGAAAACGTACGCGTACGGCGCCTCCCCGATGCCGCTGCCGCTGGTGCGCGCCGCGCTGGAGGCCTGGCCCAACACGGATTTCATCCAGGTGTACGGGCTTACCGAGGTGTGCGGTGCGATCACGCATCTGATGCCCGACGCCCACCGCGACCCCGACCACCCCGAGCGGCTCGTCAGCGCCGGCACCTTGGTCAAGGACGCCGAGCTGCGCGTCGTCGACCCGGATACCCTCGACGACGTGCCACCGGGCGAGCTCGGTGAGTTGTGGTTCCGCACACCGCAATTGATGAAGGGCTACCACAACAAGCCCGACGCGACGGCCGAGGCCGTCACCGAGGACGGATGGTTCCGCACCGGGGATCTCGGCCGGGTCGACGACGAAGGCTTCATCTTCATCGAAGATCGGCTCAAGGACATGATCATCTCCGGCGGCGAGAACATCTACTCGATCGAGGTGGAACGTGTGCTCGCCGAACACCCCGCGGTCACCGACGTCGCCGTCATCGGTGTGCCCGACGAGAAGTGGGGAGAAGTAGTCAAGGCCGTCGTCGAACTCGAAAGCGACGCGACCGAGGAGGAATTGATCGAGTGGTGCCGCGAGCGGCTGGCGCGTTACAAGTGCCCCAAGGCCGTGGAGATCAGAGACGAACTGCCCCGCAACCCGACCGGCAAGATCCTGAAGAAGGATCTCCGTAAACGGTACTGGGAGGGCCGGGACCGGTCGACGGTGTGACAGCCGCGCCCGATCTTGCCGACCTGCTCGATCGCGTCCACGTGGTCGCGCTGCCCATGCGAGTTCGCTTCCGCGGCATCACCGTTCGCGAGGTCGCGCTGATCGACGGACCCGCGGGCTGGGGGGAGTTCGGCGCGTTTCTCGAATACGGGCCGCCCGAGGCCGCGCACTGGCTGGCGTCGGCGATCGAGGCGGCGTACGAGATGCCGCCCCCGCTGCGGCGCGACCGCATTCCTATCAACGCGACGATTCCCGCGGTGCGGCCCGAGCAGGTGCCCGAACTGCTGAGCCGCTTTCCGGGCGCCACGACCGCCAAGGTCAAGGTCGCCGAGCCCGGGCAGACGCTTGTCGACGACGTCGCGCGGGTAGCGGCGGTCCGCGCGCTCGTTCCCACCGTGCGCGTCGACGCCAACGGCGGCTGGTCCGTCGACGAAGCGGTCGCGGCAGCCGCGGCGCTCGGTCCGCTGGAGTACATCGAGCAACCGTGCAAGACCGTGGACGAGCTCGCCGAGGTCCGCCGGCGCATCGACGTCCCGGTGGCCGCCGACGAGAGCATCCGCAAGGCCGACGACCCGCTGCGGGTGGTGCGGGCGGGCGCCGCCGACATAGCGGTGCTGAAGGTCGCTCCGCTCGGCGGTACGACGGCGCTCCTGAAGGTCGCCGAGCAGGTCGACGTCCCGGTGGTGATCTCCAGCGCGCTGGATTCGGCGGTCGGCATCGCGACGGGCCTGCGCGCTGCCGCCGCACTGCCCGTGCTCGAGCACGCGTGCGGGTTGGCCACCGGGCGGCTGTTCGAGGAGGACGTCGCCGAGCCGGCGCAGACCGTCGAGGGCTTGCTGCCCGTCGGGCCCGTCGCTCCCGATCCGGCGCGGCTCCAGGCGCTGCGAGCGCGGGGGGACCGCCGCGACTGGTGGATCCGCCGCATCATCGAGTGCCACCGCCTCCTGCGGTGATTTCGGCGCGCTTGTCGACGCTCGTCGATCGGCGCGCCCACATCGCGTCCTGATTTGTGGGATGCATGGCGTAGACGACATGACGTCGGCTGGCCGACACTGAGCACGTGACACGCAAGGTCGTCATCGTCGGCTTTCCGGGAGTGCAGGCCATGGACGTCGTGGGGCCGTTCGACGTGTTCACTTGCGCGTCGTTGGTGTCGGTGGCAAGTGGGAGGTGCCCCGACGGCGGCGCCTACGACGTCGTCCTGGCATCGCCCGACGGGCAGCCGGTCACGACAGGAACCGGCCTCGGTTTCGTCACCAGCACGCTGCCGAATCCGCGCGAGCCCCTCGACACCGTGCTGCTGCCCGGGGGCGCGGGGGTCGACGACGCCCGCACCAACCCCGACCTCATGACGTGGCTGCGCACCGCGGCGCATACCGCGCGGCGCGTGGTCAGCGTTTGCACCGGCGCGTTCCTCGCTGCGGAATCCGGGCTGCTGGACGGCTGCCGCGCCACCACGCACTGGGCGTTCGCGCGGCGGATGCAGGACGAGTTCCCCGCCGTCGACGTCGACCCCGAGCCCATCTTCGTCAGAAGCTCCGAGAAGGTCTGGACCGCCGCAGGCGTTGCCGCCGGCATCGACCTCGCCCTGTCACTCGTTGAGGACGACCACGGCACCGAGGTGGCGCAGACCGTCGCCCGTTGGATGGTGCTCTATCTCCGAAGGCCGGGCGGCCAAACGCAATTCGCGGCGCCGGTGTGGATGCCGCGTGCCCGTCGCACCCCTATCCGCGACGTGCAGGAGGCCATCGAATCACAGCCCGCAAGCACCCACAGCGTCGTCGAACTCGCCCGCAAGGCGGCCATGAGCCCGCGGCATTTCACACGCGTCTTCACCGAGGAGGTCGGCGAGGCGCCGGGCGCCTACGTCGAACGCGTTCGCACCGAGGCCGCGCGCCGGCAGCTCGAGGAGACCGACGACACCGTCGTCGCGATCGCTGCCCGGTGCGGCTTCGGTACCGCAGAAACCATGCGGCGCAACTTCATCCGCCGCCTCGGAGTCTCGCCCGACCAATACCGCAAGACGTTCGCCTGACACAAGGAGAGACGATGCAAATCGCGATCGTGCTGTACCCCGGCTTCACTGCGCTCGACTTCATCGGGCCGTACGAAGTGCTGCGTTGGCTGCCCGGTGCCGAGGTGCGCTTCCTGTGGCACGAGCCGGGGCCTATCACCGCCGACTCCGGGGTACTCGTGGTCGCGGCGACCCACTCCTTCGCCGAAACTCCCTGTCCCGACCTGATTCTCGTCCCCGGCGGCTTCTCGACGATGGAGCACGCTCGCGACGAGAAGCTGCTCGACTGGATACGCACCGCGCACAAGACCGCGACGTGGACGACGTCGGTGTGCTCTGGGTCGGTCATCCTCGCTGCCGCCGGCCTGCTCGACGGCAAGCGCGCGACGTCGCACTGGGCGGCGCTGCCCGCGCTGAAGACGTTGGGAGTCAAGGCGGTTGGCGACCAGCGGATAGTCCACGAGGGTGACGTCGTCACGTGTGCCGGGGTGTCGGCGGGCATCGACCTGGGACTGTGGCTGGCCGGGCAGATCGGCGGGGAGGGCCGCGCCAAGGTGATCCAGCTGTCGATGGAGTACGACCCGCAGCCGCCGTTCGACTCGGGGCACATGTCGAAGGCGTCGGCCACTACGAAGGCCGCTGCGACCGCGCTGATGTCCAAGGACCTGGTGGCCAACGGTCAGCTCAGACCGATGACGCAGCTGGTGTGGGACCGCGCGATCAAAGCCGCGCGTTCCCGCCGCCGGTCGCGCCGATCGACTGTTTGAGATGTCGGCTCTGTCGCTGTGTCCCTCTCAGCGGTCCGGTCGTCTCAGTAGTCGCCTGCCCAGCGAGCGGTTCTTGTCGTGTTCGCGCTTCTCGAGCAAGAATTGAATGCCCTGCTCGACAGAGGCTTTGGTGCAGTCCCGCACCTTGCGTACAGTCGCGTCGTCATCCTGACGGCCTCTCACCGGCTCGGTCTGGATCGGCTCACCGAACCAGTAGTACTGGCGTTCGGGTCGCGGAATCGGTGTTGGTCCGATCCCACGCCAGAGGGGCCAGGAGTCTGGGCTGCCTAACACCTTTTCGACGAACAGCCGTTCTGGGGCGAGGAGCGGGTGGTCGGCGTTGATGACGATGTCGACGGCGTCGTCTGCACCGACCGATGCGAACGGGATGATCGGGTAGCCGTGTTGGATAGCCATCCTGGCGAACCCCATCCGATTTTTCCAAATCAGCTTGTACCGCTCACCTTTGCGCTTGGCCACCTCGCGGCCCCCTCCAGGGAATACAAGGATCAGCTCTCCGCGCCGCATCAGCTCAGCGCAGTTCGCGCGACTTCCCTCGACGACGCCGACGATCTTCAACATGTCGCGCCATCCCGGCACCTTGAACTGGGCGTGATCGCCCAGTGCCCGCGCGAGTCGTCCGCGGTCCCATAGTTCCGCGCACAACAGCGGCAAGTCGAGCACCCCAAGCACGGTGTGATTGCCGACGAGCAGCGCGCCCCGCTTCGAAACGTTTTCTATGCCGTACACCTTCGGACTGATGAGTTTGCGCAGCGGCTCGATCAGCCGAAGAGCCACCTTGATGTCGCTCGACGAGGGTGTGTCGGGCACTGAGCCGGCCAAGTCGTCGGCGCTCATGGCTGCATTATCCCTGCACCCCTCTTCGACTGGGAGCAATCAAGGGCGAATCAATCGGTGCGGTCACGTCGTCAGCCATCGGCGGAGGACCCGTGTTATCGAGGGCATCACCACGTACGTGAGGATGACGACATTGATCACCGCGGTCGTCAGAACCGCTGCTACGAGTGGCAACTCTGGGACGATCCACTGTCGCAGTGCGGTGATGAGGAGCGAGACCGGCACCAATCCGATCAGGACCGCGACAGCCTGTTTCCACCGCTTGGTCGTCGTATTGCCCGGCAAGGGAAACCATCCGGCATAGCCACCGACCACGTTGATCGTTCGCTGGGTTTCGCTGAGCGCGGCCATAGCATCGAGGATTTCGCGACGCTGCGGTGATGACATCCAGCGATCGAGGTCGGCTCGGGACCGAAACGTCAACATGGCGACTGTCTCGGGTTGGGCACCGGCCACCGCCGGTGTCAGGGCATGGCGCACGAGTCCGCCGACTTCGGCTGCTGCGTCGACCGCCCGTTGATGCAGTCGGCGGTGCGCTGCTTCGGTGCCGGCCCGCAGTCGTACCGAGCTGATCAATGTCACGCTGTCGCTAAATGGTTGCACGATGCGCTGCTCGATCGGTCGATCCGCGAGATAGCGCTCAGATTCGGCGATCAGCGCCGCCCGTTCCGCAGAACGCAACCAGTTGTCGAGGTGACGGTCGGAACTGAACTGGTAAATGCCCACCCACTGCCCCGGGTGGGTCTCATCGGGGGGATGGACGGTACTGCCCATATAACCCGGTGCGCGTTCGAGGGCGTTGCACAACCGGTTGAGCCAGCGTCGGAATCGCCTTTCCTCGGCGGGTTGTACTCGCCGCGAGATGACAACCATCGGATGGCCGAGAGTGTCTTGCGTCATCCCTCTGCACCCGTGGGCCGCCAAGTCTGCCGGAGCGCTGATATGACCCCGGCCGACGGTAGTCACGAATGCACCTGTATGTCACACGCCAGGGCGTAGGCGCCCAACACTTTTCGCACTGACGGCTCATCTGCGGTAGCAGTCAGCGTGACACGGACGACGACGGATCCGTCCCGGGCCGACGCGTCGACCTCGAGAACGCCGGGAAAGTCATGAAGGGCGGCCGCCACAGCGCGCTGGGCGGCGTCGGCGCGAAGCGGCAGCTTGTACGGCTTGCCGATCGCGGTGACAGGCAGCGCATCGAGAATTGTCACCGCCTTCGGTCTGGCCGCCCGTTCGGTGACATGTTCACCGGCCCACACCATCAATTCGCGGCCGGTCACCGTCGCACCCTCAGTCACGGTCACATATGCGACCGGAACCTCGCCGGCATGGATGTCCGGACGGCCGACGGCGGCAGCAGCGGTGACGCTTGGATGGGATAGCAGTGCATCCTCGATCGTCGCCGGGTCGATGTTGTGGCCGCCGCGGATGATGAGATCCTTCGCGCGGCCGACGAGGTGGACAAAGCCCTGCGCGTCGACACTGCCTAAATCGCCGGTGTCCAGCCAACCGTCGTGGAGCTTGCCGTTCCCCTCGAGCACATAGCCGTCTGCATTGCGGCCCGTGACGTAGCCCGGAAAAACGGTCGGTCCGTGGACCGCCAGATTTCCGACCTCGCCGCAGGGCAGTTCGTGCCAGTTGCCGTCGGTGTCGATTCGCACAGCCCTGACCTGTTGATAGGGCAGGCGCTGGCCTACAGAGCCGGGACGGGGGTGGTCGGGGAAGCTGCGCACAGTGGCGCAGGTTGCTTCGGTCAGGCCGTAGCCTTCCAGCAGCGGCACGTGCGTATGTGACTCGAACTCCATACGCACCGCCGGCGGAAGGGCCGACGCCCCAACTGCGGCGTAGCGCAAACTGGAGATGTCGGCATCGACGGGAGTCTGGGCCAGCGCCGCGTAGACGGTTGGCACCGCGCTCATCGCACTGATTCCGAAGTGCTGCACAATCTTCCAGAAGTTTCCATACAGTGCGGTGTCGCGATAGCCGAGTGGGCCCGCCCACACCACCTGCTGACCGCGCAGCAGCGGAGCCAACAGTGTCACCACGAGAGCGTTGACGTGGAACAGCGGAAGTCCGGCGAACAACACCGAGTCTTCGTCCAACAACGAGTTGGCTGCGATCATCCAGGCGTCAGTGACCTCATTGGCATGTGTGTGCGCAGCGACCTTTGGCATGCCCGTGGTGCCGCCGGTGTGAAACAGCGCCGCCAAGTCACCGGACTGTGGCGGCTCCCCGACAAACGCCGCGCCGTCGAATGTGGCGGCGCCTGTGCGCAGAGAGCACACCGTCGCGCCGTCGATGGCGGGTGCTGGAGACCGATCACCCGTCGGCTGCAGTAGCAGTACGTGGTCGACCACGCCGGCGGCACTCAGATGTTGTGCAACTGCCCAGCTGGCTTCGTCGAGCGAGGAGGACGGGGCGACCAGTACCCGCGCACCGCAACGCTCGACCAGGTGGCTGACATGCTCGCCGGACAGGTTCCCGTTGATCGGTGCGGCGATTCCGGCGAGCTGCGCGGCCAGCGTCGCGGTGATCAGCTCGTCGCAATTCGGGCCGATCAAGGCGACCGGATTGCGGCGGCCGACACCTAGATGCGTCAGCATGTTGGCGGTCTTGTGGACATCGGAAAGCAGGTCGCTGAAGGTGCGTGTGCTGGCCTGCTGCCACCGCGCGGCGTCGGGCATTACAGACAGCGCGGGGCGATCCGGCCACAGCTTGGCGGCGCGCGTGAGTACCGCATAAGTGGACTCCGGTATTCCACGCAGAGAGAGCGGAACCGCCTCGATGGTGGCCAGGTCGTCGGGCCCTGTGTAGCGCGGCCAGAGCCGCGTGTCATCGGTCATGACCCACCTCTCGCTAGTTCTGACGAAATCATCACTTTCGACGTTATCGTCAGAATACAACGCATTCGGCTCCGCGGGCAAATTCAGCGTTCTGGAACACCTGTTCCAGTTCGCGGTAGAGGAATTCTCGACGCCCACGAAGCCTTGCCGGACGCCGCGTTCAGTCGTCGGCGATGCCAGGCGAGCTGAGCGCAGCAACGGTGTCTTCGCGATGCAACACCGAGCGAGCGGCGACCGCGAACATCCCGAGCTTGTCGATCACGGTCTGCCCCTCCGGCCTGTGTCCCCATATGCTGATGCCCTGATGCGTCGTCGGTTTCCACGTGGACTCGTCGACCACGATCGGGTTCCACCCGACCTCCCACTCGAACCCGGACGGAGTCAGCGCGTAGTACGACAGCTCCTTGTCGTTGGTGTGCTGTCCGACCGACAGCGCCATGTGAAAACCGAGCGCTTTGACCCGCTGATATGACGCGACCATGTCATCCAGGGTTGCCGTTTGCACATTCACGTGCTGTACACGCGTGCGAACCGGGTTGACCGGCAGCGCGTTCACCGACGCGATGGCCACCGAGTGGTGACGCTCGTTGACCCGCAGGAAGCGGATTTTGAGCTTCATGCTGTTGATCGTCTCGTCGATGTAGTCCGACAGTCGCGCGTCGAATACATGGCTGTAATAGCCGCGAAGTTGCTGGGGTTTCTTGGTGGCGATGGCGACGTGGCCCAGTCCGCCCGCGCCGGTGACGAATCCGCTTCCCGGTATGTCAAGCGGAAGCGGCGAGGTGCGGGCGGTGGTGTAGACCTCCTGCGTCAGCCCGTTGGGGCCCGGGAAGCGCAGGAAGCGCTCGACCCCACGCAGTTTGGCGTCGTCGTCGGAGCCTTCGACAGCCGGCACCCCGTGGTCGGTGACCCGGCGGCAGATCTCGTCGAAGGTGGCATGGTCGTCGAGGTGCCACCCGAGCGCGACGACGTCCTCGGCTTGTCCTCGGCGCAGCAGGAAGCGGCATTCGTTGGTGTCCAGGCGGAATCGGATCGCGTCGGGCAGCATCTCGTCGAGGTGCATGCCGATCGCGTCGCGGCCGAAGCGCTTCCAGTCGTCGAACTTGTTGGTTTCGATTACGGCATAGCCCAGGTGGACGTTGTCGAAGACTTCAGTGGTCATGAGGTTTTCCTTGATGTGGTCAGGCCGACAGGAAGGCGGTTGCGACGGCGTTGAAGAAATCTGCGCGCTCCCACTGCACCCAGTGGCCGGTGTTGGCGGTGATCAGCACGTCCGCGTTGGGCATCCGCTTGCCCAGCATCGCTGCCCCGCTGGGTTTGTTGACCTTGTCGTCGCGGCCCCAGATGACCAGTGTTGGCGTCTGCAGGCTGTCGAGCCTGCGATCACGAGTGAAGTCCATCCGCCACAGCGCGCCCAGGCCCGCCGGACGTTGCAGGGGCGGATTGGTGACGACATCGGGGTCGATCGACGAGGCGTAGCGAGATTCGATCAGCGAGTCGGGCACGGCGCTGCCGTCGTACACCAGGTATGTGCGGATGAACGTCCGCAACTTCTCCAGCGTGGGCCCGTCGCCACCGTAGTACGACAGCAGGCTTTTCAGACCGGCGGTGGGCAGTCCTCGAGTGGTTCCGACGCCGCCCGGGCCCATGAGCACGAGTCTGTCGACTCGATGCGGGGTGTCCAGCGCGAGGCGTAATGCGCATGAGCCACCGTAGGAATTGCCCACCAGATGCGCCTGTTGAATGCCGAGTTGGTCGAGCATTCCCCGGATGTGATCGGCGAGGTAACCGAACGGGTCGCTTGGGTCGACGCCCTTGGATGAGCGGCCGTAGCCGGGCATGTCCGGCACGATCACACGGAAGCTCTCAGCCAAGGGCCCGATGTTGCGCGAGTAGTTCGACATGCCAGACGCTCCCGGACCACCCCCGTGTAGAAGAACGACCGGCGCACCGGTGCCCGTCTCGGCGACGAAGATGTCTTTGCCGTTGACGCGTACGGTGCGTTCGGCCATCGTGTTGCTGGTCATTGGATCCTCCTTTACGCCTTGAATCCTGCGGGCGGCGGCGGCAGCGGCTGGCCTTCGGCCGCGCCGGCGTAGACGAAGCTGTCGGGTCGCACCACCACGACCGAGGCACCCCGCTTGTCGAGCCAGCGCGTCAACACGCCGTCGGCGTCCACGACACTGTCGGCCTTCGGGACACTGCCCGGCACAAGGACTTTCAGCACGGGTACGCCTGTCTCGCGCCATGCGTCCCAACCGGCTTCCGGTCCGAGGTGCAGGACCACCCAGCGGCCGCCGAGGACATCGTCAAGCCGGACGGCGTCACCCTTTTCTTCCACCACCCACGGCTGTGGAATCAGCCAGCCGACGGCGCCATTTCCGTTGTGCGCCAACAGTCCCTTGTGGTAACGCGCGTCAGGCAGCCACCTGTGCTGTCGGAGCCATGACGTGAAGCCGGGCGCCTTGCTGGCGGTCCGGAAGAAATGGTTGCGTGCTGCGGCGCGCCACGGGTTGCGCTGAATGATCAGCTTGCCGGTCTTGACCGCCCGGTTGGTCACTTCCTTGACGTGGGGCAACCGCTCCGCCTGATAGGTGTCCAGCACCGACTCGGGCAGTGATCCGCGCAGTACCGCGCCCAGTTTCCAGCACAAGTTCGCGACGTCACGAACCCCGGCGCACATGCCCTGACCGATCCACGGCGGCATCGCGTGCGCGGCGTCGCCGGCCAGGAAGATCCGTCCGACCCGCCAGCGGTCGGCGAAGCGAACGTGGTGGCTGTAGCAGGCGAACCCGAGGATCTTCACGTTTTCCGGTGAGATCCCTTGTCCGCGAAGAATCTTCCAGATTGCTTCTTCGTTGAGCAGGTCCTTCTCGTCGTCGTCGTCGCGCACCGGGAACTCCCAGCGGTGATGCCCGAGCGGAGTGGGGCAGTCGACGGTGGGCCGTGCCGGGTTGCAGTGGAACCGCAGCCGGTCGTAGCCGGGCCATTCCTTGAGCACCTTCGTGTCGATGACGATCCAGCGCTCGGCGTAGGTGCGCCCGCTGAAACCGATGCCCAATTGGCCTCGGATGAAGCTCGATCCGCCGTCGGCGGCGATCACGTAGGACGCCCGGACCCGGCGGAACTCGTCGGTCGTGAGATCGGCCAGCATCAGTTCGACGTGATCGTCCCGTTGGACGACCCGCAGGCACTCGTGCTCGAGCATGACGGAGACGTTGAGGAAGCGGTCCACACCTTGGCGCAGCACCTTCTCGAGGGCCGGCTGGTAGATGAACTGCTGCGGGGGATGCCCGTTGCCCCGCGAGACGGGCAGCAGCCGTACGAACGGCACGCCGTCGGCATCGACGAAGTTCGCGCCGTTCCCGGGCTGCATGTCGGCATTGAGCCGGTCGGCGAGGCCGATCTGTTGCCAGATGCGCACGACTTCCTCGTCGGTGGAGATGGCCCTTGCGCGCGCGTAGACGTTGGGGTCGCGTTCGACGACGACGACCTTCAACCCCATCTGACCCAGGAGGTTGGCCGCGGTGACGCCGACTGGCCCGTAACCGACGATCGCGACGTCATAGGTCGATTGCTCTGACATGGGGCCCCTTCACTGGGAGTTGTTAATGTAATGATCCATACAGTAAGCTACGGATAGCGTGATCGTCAACACCAACAAGGAGGGACTGTGGCAGCAACGACACCGGCCCCCGGGCAGCCGTCCGAATCGCGTGCTCAGCGCCGCACGCGGGCCAACGGCGAGCAATCGCGCGAACGCATCCTCGACGCGGCGACGGAAGTGGCGACCGAGCGCGGCTATGAGGGCACCACAATCTCTTTGGTCAGCAAGAAGAGCGGTCTGCCGCCGACATCGATCTACTGGCACTTCGCCGACAAGGACGACTTGATCGCCGCGGTCATCGAGCGCAGCTTCCAGCGAACCTTGGCCGCCCTGGATCTGCCCGACCGCAGGCCGGACGGTGATTGGGTAACGAAATTCGGCACCCAGGTCGCCAAGGCGTTCTTAGATGCCCCTGATTTCCTGCGGTTGGGGTTGATGCTGGCCCTGGAGCATCGCCCCATCGAACCGCGGGCACGGGAGATGTTCCTCGACGTGCGGGAGCGGGCGTTTCATCGCTTCGAAGCGATAGTGCGGGAGGTCGTGCCGAACCTCGATGACGAGGGCGTGCGCCTGCTCACCACCTACGCGATCGCCGGCGCTGACGGCTTGTTCATCGCCAAGGAAGTCGGCGGTGACTCCGTAGACCTGGTCAAGTTGCTAGGCCTGCACGCCCGTGTCCTATTCGAGTCCGCGGCCAAGCTGCTAGAGCCGGGGCAGCCGGCATGACCGCTCGAACAACTCAGCTGACCGATGCTGCTCAATCGCTCTACGACGCACAGACCCGCGGCATCCCGATCCAGCCGCTGACCCAGACGTATCCGGATCTGGATGTCGCACAAGCGTATGCAGTGCAGCGACTCAATCTTGCCCGTCAGACCGATCAGGGTGCGGTGCTGCGGGGTCACAAGATTGGCCTGACGTCCGCACCGATGCAGGAGCTTCTCGGCGTCGACGAGCCCGACTTCGGCTACATCCTCGACAACATGGTGCTGTCCGACGCTGCGGAGGTAACGCTGACCGACTTTTGCGCTCCACGCGTCGAACCGGAGGTGGCGTTTCTGCTGCGCGCAGGTTTGCGCGGCCCAGACGTGACGGCCGCCGATGTAATGGCAGCCACCGAGGCGGTTGCCCCGGCGTTGGAGATCGTCGACAGCCGGATCGCGCAGTGGCGAATCAAGTTGGCCGACACGGTCGCTGATAATGCAAGTTCCGGCGCGGTGGTCCTTGGCGAGTGGGTTCCCGTCGGCGATGCACCACCGTTGCCCCGGACTACTGCGACGCTGGTTGTCGACGGAATCGTCGTCGGTACCGGCCCCGGCACCGCGGTGATGGGTGATCCTGCCGTCGCGGTCGCATGGCTGGCCAATGCGCTCGCGAAGTACGACACCGCCATTGAAGCAGGCCAGTTCGTCATGTCCGGCTCCTACACGACGGCCTCGTTCATCTCTGCGGGTGAGCGCGCGTCGGCGACGATCGACGGAATCGGCTCCGTCAGTGTGAGTTTCAAGTAGTTCTCGAGGAGCATCGCATGAATACCAAACGATTTCCCGTTGCAGTAATCGGGTCGGGCAACATCGGCACCGACCTGATGCTCAAGATCCTGCGCAGCGACGGGCCGTTGACCATGGCAGCCATGATCGGCATCGACCCGGAATCGGATGGCCTGGCACGTGCCAAACGGCTTGACGTGCCGACAACTTCAGCGGGCATCGACGGCCTGCTGGCGATGCCGCACTTCGACGACATCCGGCTGGTATTCGACGCCACCTCCGCCAGCGCCCATGCCAGGCACTGGGACCTGCTGCGGGACAAAGACGTACGTGTGTTGGACCTGACGCCCGCGGCGATCGGCCCGTTCTGTGTGCCGGTGGTGAACCTGGAGGATCACATCGACGCCCCCAGCCTCAACATGGTCACCTGCGGCGGCCAGGCCACGGTCCCGATCGTTGCGGCCGTCAACGAGGCGGCATTGGTGTCATATGCCGAAATCGTGTCGTCCATCTCGTCCCGATCTGCCGGCCCCGGCACTCGGGCGAACATCGACGAGTTCACCGAGACGACGGCGACTGCACTGAAAGTCGTTGGCGGAGCGCAGAGGAGTAAGGCGGTGATCATCCTCAACCCGGCCGATCCGCCCATCCTCATGCGCAACACCGTCTACTGCCTTATCGAGGGCGAGTGTGATCAGGCGGCGGTAACGGCCTCCGTCGCCCAGATGGTCGCCCGGGTCAGGCAGTATGTGCCCGGCTACGAACCCATGAAGCCCGTTCAGTTTGAGACGTTCGGCGCCGACAATCCGCTCTACATCCCCGAAACTGGGAAGTTCATCGGCACCAAGGTCACTGTGATGCTGCAGGTGACCGGTGCCGCACATTACTTGCCGGCATACGCGGGAAACCTCGACATTATGACGTCGGCCGCCCTGGCCACCGCGGAACGAATCGCTGCGCATACGCTGGAAACGGTTGGAGTGTCGAAATGACCGAACAGCTTTACATCAGTGATGTCACGCTGCGCGACGGAATGCACGCGGTGCGCCACCAATACAATTTGGAACAAGTCACCAAGATCGCGGTCGCGCTGGACACGGCCGGGGTGGACTCTATCGAGGTCGCCCACGGCGACGGCCTGTCCGGATCCAGCTGCGTGTACGGTTTCGGCGCCCATACGGACCTCGAGTGGATCGAAGCGGTGGCTTGCGCAGTCCAGACGGCAAGGATCGCAACGCTGGTGCTGCCGGGAATCGGGACGGTGCGCGAGATGACCGCCGCGCACAAGGCAGGGGCAACCGTGGTGCGCGTCGCCACCCACTGCACCGAGGCCGACATCTCGGCACACCACATCGGCGCGGCACGTGAACTCGGGATGGACACCGTGGGATTCCTGATGATGAGCCACATGGCGACGCCCCAGAAGCTTGCTGAGCAAGCCAAGTTGATGGAGGGCTACGGCGCGGGATGCGTCTACGTGGTGGACTCGGGTGGTGCGATGACCATGCGCGACATCGCAGAGCGCGTCGACGCGGTGCGCCAAAGGCTCGACGGCGCGACGGAAATCGGAATCCACGCGCACCACAACCTGTCACTCGGCGTGGCGAACTCGATTGTCGCGGTCGAGCACGGCTGCCGGCGAGTCGACGCTTCGTTGGCGGGCATGGGCGCGGGCGCGGGCAACGCGCCGCTGGAGGTCTTCGTCGCCGCGGCCACCCGCATGGGCTGGCACCACGGCTGCGACCTCGATGCGCTCGAAGACGCCGCCGACGACCTGGTCCGTCCCCTTCAGCAACGGCCCGTGCGCGTAGACCGGGAGACGTTGACCCTGGGCTACGCGGGTGTGTACTCGAGCTTCCTGCGTCATGCCGAAGCAATTGGTGAACGGTTCGATGTCGATGCGCGTACGCTGCTCGTCGAAGCCGGACGCTGCGGTTTGGTCGGCGGCCAGGAAGACATGCTCGTCGACATTGCCTTCGACCTCACCGGCCAACGAGTTTCCTTGTAGCACCGGAGGTTCCGAGGTGGCAGCGAAGTCATCGCCGGGGGCGCCTACTGGCGTCGTCGACATCGCCTCCTGCATGGCCGAGGTGGCCGTTCGCCTCGGTGATCGACTGCCGGAGATCGCGTCATCCATCGCAGAGTTTGTCCGAGACGAGATCGACGAACTCGGTGACGACGGGCTGAGCGGACTGCTGTACGCCGGGGCCGAAGGTAATCTCAGGACAGTTCTCGGTGCACTGCGCTGCGGGCTGGCAGTGCAAGAGGTGGAGGCGCCCGCGGCGGCAATCGAGCACGCTCGTCGACTTGCGCAACAGGGCCGGCCGGCCAACGCCTTGGTCCGCGCCTACCGGCTGGGCCAGCGCCGGCTCACCGAGTTGGTGTTCGCCGAGTTGCAGGGGATTGGCGCCTCGGAGCAGCTCAGGATCGCTGTGGTCGAGGAGATCACCGCGACACTTTTCTCCTACGTCGACTGGATCTCCGAGCAGGTGGTCGCGGCGTACGAGGAAGAGCGTGAGCAATGGCTGGCCGCTCACAACAGCATTCGCGTCCTGCGGGTCCGGGAGATGTTGGCGGCCCGGACGCCGGTTGACGTCGACGCGGCGACCGAGGCCATTCGCTACCCGCTGCGATGGCACCATCTGGCGCTAGTGATGTGGTACCGCAGCGAGGACGACACCGACGAACTAGCTCGCCTACAGGGTCTGGTTCGCGACCTGGGAGCCGCCACGAACGCCTCCGTCACTCCTTTGTTCATCCCAACCGATCGGGCGAGCGGCTGGGCATGGCTGTCTTTCCGGTCGGCCACCGTCGATGTTGTGGAGTCCGTGCGGAGCTTTCTCGGGCAGCGGCCCCATTCGCCGAGTGTGGCGGTCGGTATTCCGGCGGCCGGGATCGAGGGATTCCGGCTCTCCCACCAGCGGGCCCTCGCGGCACGGGCCGTAGCGGCGGCTCGCCGGGAGACCAGACCCGTGGTCGTCGCGGCGTCCGATTCTGGGCTCACGGCGGCGGCGTTGCTGGCTAACGACATCGAGCAAGCCCGCGGATGGGTTAGCGAGGTGCTCGGCGCCTTGGCTGCCGATACGGAAAATGATGCGCGGCTACGCGAGACGCTGCGTGTGTTCCTTGGTTGCGGATCCAGCTTCAAAGCGGCAGCCGAAGAGCTGTCCCTTCATTCCAGCACCGTGAAATACCGCGTTCGATGTGCGGCTGCCAGGCGTGGTCGGCCAATCAGCGCCGGCAGGCTCGACGTGGAGCTGGCTCTGCTGCTGTGTCATTGGTACGGAGCCGCCGTTCTCGCCGCGACCTGATTGTCTCCAGACGACAAAAATCGGCCAAAAGTTCGTCTCCTCGGGTGTCGCAGCCAGGGCTGGGTGATCACTACCTTTTCCCATGGGTCGCGAAACATCCTCGATTGCAACCCAACTCACGTAATACCAGACCTGCGCGGAAGGAAAGCGTCATGATTGCTGCCATTTTGCTTGTGCTCCTGAGCCTTTCTCCGCTGCTGTGGCCTCTGACCGCGACGGCAGTACACAGGATTTTGAACTGAGAAGACCCAAGAGTGAGGGGAAGAACAATGGCAAGCCGGGAGTTGGCGCACGCGGAGGAGATGGCCGCACCGCTTGACCTTCTGCTGACGAGTTCGGCGACGGGCGTGGCACGTCGGATGCTGCCCGACTCGTCATGGAGCAGGCTCGCGGTGAGCCTGGCTCGTCAACCCGGCACTGTCGCCTCGCGAGTCGGATCGTTGGGCCGTGAACTCGCGGAGGTCGCGCGGGGTACTTCCGAGCGAGCGCCGGCAAGAGCCGACCAGAGGTTTCGTGATCCGGCATGGGAGAGCAACCCGCTGATGAAGCGCTCGATGCAGGCCTACCTTGCCGCCAACGAGGCTGTCTACGAACTCTTCGCGGATGCAGATCTCGACTGGCGCGACGCCGAGCACCTGCGCTTCGTGCTCGACGTGGTGATGGAGGGTGCCTCTCCGAGCAACAACCCGTTGATCAGCCCGCTGGGCTGGAAAGCGATCATCGACACCGGCGGGGCAAGCGTGTTCCGCGGCCTGCGGCACTTCATCAGCGACATGGCGTCTGCTCCGCGGGTGCCGTCGATGGTGGCGCCTGACGCCTTCACTGTCGGAAAGACGTTGGCCGCCACACCAGGAGCCGTTGTTTACCGCACCGAGGTGTTCGAGCTCATTCAGTACAGCCCGCAAACCGACACGGTGTTTCGCGAGCCTCTGCTGATGGTGCCGCCGGTAATCAACAAGTTCTACATCCTCGACATCGCGCCCGGCCGCAGCATGATCGAATACTTCCTCCGCCAGGGCCACCAGGTGTTCGCCATCTCATGGCGCAACCCGACTGCACAACAAGGGAATTGGGATACCGACGCCTATGGCGCGGCGACGCTGGAGGCGCTCGGGGCGGTGGAGAAGATCACAAAGAGCGAGCACGTCCACGTGCAAGCATCCTGCTCGGGAGGCATTCTCGCGGCAATGACGGCTGCGCACCTGAGCGCGATCGCCGAGGTCGACCGGCTGGCCAGCCTCAGCCTCATGGTGACCGTGCTGGATCAGACGAAGGCCGGCTTCGCGTCTGCGATCGACGAGGACGCGGCGAACGTGGCGATCGCGCTGTCGGCGCGCAAAGGTTATCTGGACGGTCGGTCGTTGGCGGAGGTGTTCGCGTGGCTGCGACCCACCGACCTGGTGTGGCGCTACTGGGTGAACAACTACGTGCAGGGCCGGCCCCCTGCGCCTTTCGACGTGCTTTTCTGGAATGCCGACACCACCCGCATGCCCGCTGCCCTACACCGCGACATGGTGATGATGGGAGTACACAACGCGCTGACCCAGCCTGGCGGCGCCACGATGCTCGACACTCCCGTGGATCTCGCAACGGTGACCACCGACGCGTACATCGTGGCCGGTGTCGCCGACCACATCTCGCCATGGCAGGCCTGCTACCGCAGCGCGCGGCTGCTGGGAAGTAAGGATCTGCGGTTCGTGCTCTCGACCAGCGGGCACATCGCTGCTTTGGTCAACCCCCCGGACAACCCGAAGGCGTCTTACCGCGTCGGCGGCGTCGACGAGACCGACCCGGAGCGCTGGATCGCAGCGGCGGACAAGCACAGTGATTCTTGGTGGCCGGACTACTCAGCGTGGCTGGTCCAACGTAGCAGCGAACAGAAGGCTGCGCCCAAAGTGCTTGGCACGAGGGGAATGCCGGCCCTGGCACCTGCGCCCGGCACCTATGTTCACGAACGGTGAAACGCCCTGGAGATCACCCGCGGATGTGATACTGCTATGCGTGACCGGACACAGCCATCGAAGCGGCGCGGAATACGAAGATCTTGTCGCGGCACTCGGGCAGCAGATTCGCGTCCACATCCGGTGGGGGACGGGGATCCCTCTGGTGCTGTGCAACGGAATCGGGGCGAGCCTCGAGGTACTGGATCCGTTCGTCGGGCAGCTCCATCCCGACACCACCGTGGTGCGGATCGACGTGCCAGGCACCGGGGGCTCGCCTAACTCGGTTGTGCCCTATAGCTTTCCGTACCTAGCGGCGGTACTTGGCGCCGTGCTGACGAAGGCCGGCGTTGTCGACCGGGTTTCGAGCAACTCTCAGGTCGACGTCCTGGGGCTGTCCTGGGGTGGTGCACTCGCGCAGCAGTTCGCCTTCCAGAACCCGCGGCGCTGTCGCCGGTTGATCCTGGTGTCCACCGGGACCGGTTCTCTCATGGTCCCCGGCAAGCCGGCAGTATTGGCGAAGATGATGACGCCGCGGCGATTTTTGGACCACCGCTACGCCGCCAAAGTCGCCGCTGAGCTGTACGGTGGCACCGCTCGCAGTAATCCGCACATGATCAAGCGAGTGTTCGATCGCCAACTGATGGCCGGATCCCGTGTCGGTTATCTGCACCAGCTGATGGCCGGTGCCGGATGGACGAGCATCTTCGCGCTGCCGCTCATCCGGCAGCCGACCTTGATCATCGCGGGCACGGACGATCCGATCATCCCCCTGGTCAACGCCAAAATCATGAGCCGGCTGTTGCCGAATTCGACACTGCATGTCCACGGCGGCGGCCACGTCGAACTCATCACCAGTGCCGCCGAACAGGCGCGAGTGGTCGAGGCGTTTCGCGCGCCACGTTGAGCGTCCGCGCAAATAGTGTCTTTCGACTCTGGTCCACCGCCCGATGCCGAAGCAGTGTGTGACTCATCCTTCGGCGCTTGCTGAGTGGATGGTGAACGATGTCGATCAGGATTTCGCCGGGATCTCCCACCCCGTTGGGAGCCACACCGAACCGCGATGGGACCAACTTCGCGGTGTCCTCGGGTGGTGCGGAAGTGACCCTGTGCCTTTTCAATCGGGAGGGCACTGAGAAGCGGATAGCACTGCCCGATCGTGACGGCGATGTCTGGCACGGCTTCGTGCCGGGCGTGCGGGCGGGGCAGGCGTATGGTTTCCGGGTAAGTGGGCCCTTCGAGCCGGCGCGGGGCCTCTGGTACAACCCTGCCAAACTGCTGCTCGACCCGTATGCGCATGCCATCGCGGGCGACGTGCGGTACGGGCCTGAGATCTGTGCGCATGCTGTCGAAGATCCCTCGCTGCCAAGCGAGTTGGATTCCGCCGCGTGTGTGCCGCGCGCACTGGTGATCGCTGATGACCCGGCGCCGGCAGTGTGGCGACCCGGTTACGCCCTCTCCGAGACGGTCCTTTACGAGGTGCATGTGCGGGGTTTCACCGCAACCCATCCTGACGTGCCGCCGGCACTGCGCGGTACGTATGCGGGCTTGGCGCATGAGGCGGCGTTGCAGCACCTGATCGATCTGGGTGTCACGGCGGTGGAGCTGCTGCCGGTGCACCATAGTGTGCCGGAGCAGTTCCTACTGGAGCGGGGCCTGACCAACTACTGGGGTTACAACACCCTCGGGTTCTTCGCGCCGCACGCCGGGTATTCGGCGGCCGTGCGGGCTGGGCTTCCGGGCGGGCAGGTGCAGGAGTTCCGAGCAATGGTGGACCGTCTGCACGCCGCCGGACTGGAAGTGGTGCTTGACGTCGTGTTCAACCACACGGCCGAAGGAGGGCCGGGCGGTCCCACACTGTGTTATCGCGGCTTGCACAACGTCGCCTACTACCAGCTGGATGCGACTGACCCCGGCCGCTACCTCGACACCACCGGAACCGGCAATTCGCTCAACTGCGGCCACCCGGTGGCGCTGCGAATGATCATGGACTCGTTGCGATACTGGGTGACCTCAATGGGCGTCGACGGATTTCGTTTCGATCTCGCGCCCACGCTCGGTCGCGAAAAGGCCGACTTCGACCCATTCGCTGCGTTCTTTGACCTGGTGGTGCAAGATCCGGTCATCTCACAGGTGAAGCTGATTGCCGAACCATGGGACGTGGGCCGGTCGGACAGCTACGCGTTGGGCCGCTTCCCGTCGTTGTGGAGCGAGTGGAACGGGCGATTCCGCGACACCGTGCGCGACTTCTGGCGCAGCACTGACGGAATGCTCGGTGACTTCGCCTCGCGGCTTTGCGCCTCTGCCGATCTTTACGGAAGCCGCGATGAGGGCCGCAAACCCGCCACTTCGATCAACTTCGTCACCGTCCACGACGGCTTCACTCTTTCAGATCTGGTGTCGTACAACGACAAGCACAACGACAGCAACCTGGAAGGCAACCGTGACGGCACGGACGACAACCGGTCATGGAACTGTGGAGTAGAAGGGCCGACTGTCGATCCGATTGTCATGAGCTTGCGCTCGAGGCAGCAGCGAGCGTTCCTCGCGACGCTCTTGTTGTCGGCCGGTGTGCCGCTACTTCTGGGCGGCGACGAGTTCGGCCGCACCCAGCGAGGCAACAACAACGCTTACTGCCAGGACAACGAAATCAGCTGGTTCGACTGGTCAGCCGTCGACTGCGAACTGCTGCAGTACACAAGGAATCTCATTGCGCTGCGGCGCAAACATCCCGTGTTCCGGCGGCGGCGCTTTCTCACCGGAGCGGCAGCGCGCGACCTGCGATGGATGACTCCGTCCGGCGGCCCGATGACCGAAAGCGACTGGAACAACCCGCTCGCACGCAGCGTCGCCGTGTTCATCGATGGTGCCACCGATCCCGACTGCACCGAGGACGGGGCCGAGCTGATCGACGACGACTTCCTGGTGTTCGTGAACGGCTGGTGGGAGCCGCTGACGTTCACCGTGCCCGCCGAAGCATCGGCACCTGGCTGGCAGATCGTGTGCGACAGTTTCGACCCGACACATACCGGCGCCGTCGGCCGCCAACTCCAACTGGGTGCACGATCGGTCGTGATCTGCCACTCCCCCCGGGTATAGCCGTGCCAACATGCGTCCGTGCAATCCGTCTGTGAGTGCAAGCATTCGGCGCGTGAGCGCGGTTGCCCGTCACAATTTCGACGGTGGGCAGAACACCGCCAGAGCCCGGTAGTCCACAACAAATTTCGCGTGATCATGACAGCCGTCAATCTCGCCATCCATGGCGAGGGTGGTCGGGCCGTTGACGCTGCTGAAGCTGAACTCAGGCACGTGGTACTCGTGGTACAGCGGACTACGCGACAATCGACCGAACAAGACCGCAGTGACGGCGCGCAATCTGCTGAACGGGCGCCCAATTTCCAGCATCCGTACATCAAGCAGACCGGTGTCGATCCGCTTGCGGTATGCCGGCGCGAAGCCGGACGGTACGTACGTCGAGTTACCCAGGAAGAAGACCGAAGTCTGAATCGTCCTGTTGTCGTAGCGGATCTCGACCGGACTCTCGCGGCGCAGATTACGCAGCATGGCGTAGGCGGCGGCTAGGGGCTTGCCGATTCTGCGCTCATACCGTTCCCTCGTCTCGACGAGCTTCGGATAGGAACCGATGCTAGCGGTGTTGACAACTATCCGGGTGTCGTTGAAATACACCAGGTCTACGCAACTAACGGTGCCCTCGCGGAGCGCCCCCACCGTCTTCGCCACACGGTCGCAGCCGATGTCCTTGGCGAAGTGATTGAACGTTCCAGCCGGAAAAACAGCAAGCGGGCATCCCGCGTTCACCGCGATGCCCGCTGCGCACGCTACGGTTCCGTCGCCGCCGGCGATTCCGAGGACATCGGCACGCGCGGCTGCTGTGCGCAGCACGTTCTCCATGTCGTCGCTTCTCGTCAACTCGACGATTTCGGCTCTCGGCAATTCCTTTCGAACCTCGGAGATGACGCGGCGACCGGTTCCGCCACCGGCGGCCGGGTTCACGACGAGGACAAGACCAGCGCCGTCGGGTCGCGGCGGCGCATTTAACCGCAAGGGATCGGCTGGCGGAAGGGTGTGTTCGGCGATCGGCGGGACCACACGTGCGCCCACCACGGCGATCGACGCGCCGATACCGAAACCTGCAAAGACGTCGCTTGGATAGTGTGCGCCGGTAGCGACCCGAGATAACCCCACCAGTCCAGCAATTAGCCCGAAAAGCAGCCCGAGAGTGGGATTTTCGAGTCCGACACCCACCGCGAAGGCTGCAGCGCTTGCCGAGTGGCCGGAGGGCAGTGAGTCGGACTTCGGATACCGTCGAAGGCGCCGCCGAAGCGGCACATAGCGGTGACGGGGCCGGTCACGCCGCCACACTCGCTTTGCCACCTGATTTGTAACCAAACTTGTGACTGCCAGGCTCGCCATGCCGCGGCCAGCGGCCGAGCCGGCCGACCGGTCGCGTGCCAGCACCATGGCCGCCGCGATGACAAACCACAGCTTGCCGTGGTCGGCGGCGCGAGACAGCGTCGGCATGGTCCTGTCGAGCAGTGGACTCTCGGAGTGCGCTACCGCGTCGAACACCTCATCATCGAGGGCGGTGAGGCCCGCAGTGATTCGACGTATGCCGCGTGATCCGTGCCATCGCCGCGTGCTCATCTGTTGGACCTCTGCTGTCAGTGGCATGCGGCGACTCGGCCGCTTGGGCCATCGTCCAGTCGGTTACCGCACGGCGTGTAGGGTCGAAAGTCATTCGATCCGGGCCGGTCATGGGCGTGGGTCGAGATCAGCTCTGACACAACGTCGCTGAGGGGTATGGCACTCAGAGATGTTCTATCGACCAAGGTTTGCCGGCTACTGTTCCGATCCGCATCTAGAGCCCGCAACGAACCCGCTTCCGCGCTGACCGGCTGCGCGCCGCGTTGCGGATACGATTGGCTGACAGGGTGATACAGGGCAGCAGTACTCGGCATTGCAATGCCCGGCAGCATTTAGCATGTTTACGTAACGCATTGGTGTCAGATCCCCGAACCAACATTGACCTTTGCTGTAGATTGCCTCGGTATTGATGGTTCGTCAACCCTGACATTTGCTCAAAAGCTATGGTGCACTGTCTATCTCAGCCAGTGCCGCGCGGCGATGTGACTTTTTGCCCTATGGCCGCCAGGTCGCGGGGCGCAGACTTACGGAGTCCGTGATGGAACCGAGTAAGGAGCCGAGCGTGAGGAAGTTGTCGGATTCGTTGATGGATCTTGCCGGTCGCGTCAAGAGGGTGGAGGATTCTGCTGCGGCGGTAGAGGCACAGAACCGTGCGGAGCTGCAGGCTCGTCGACAAGAGCTAGAGGCCGCAATCCAACAGGAGAAGATCGAGTTGGAGGCGGCTGCGACCCAGGCCAAGGAAGCCGCGCGCGGCTGGTGGACGGAAACGAAGAAGTCGATCGAGCGACAGGTCGACCAGATGCGTGCCGACTTCGAGAAGTGGCAGGCCGAGATGAAGGAAAAGGATGCCGAGCGGGCGGCCGAGAATGCCGAAGAGGACGCAGTTGTGGCTGTGACTCTCGCGGCTTACTGCCTCGACGCCGCCGAATGGGCAGTGGTACGTGCAGAACTCGCTCGTGGCGAGGCTCAACAACTAGCGGGAAAGAGGTAGACAAATGACCACCGTCGAATCGCGATCGATCTTCGAAAACTTCTGGAAGGCCATCCTTGTCTGGGGCGTTCTCACCCTTTTGTTGGGTGTCGTGGTGCTGGTCTGGCCCGGGAAGACGATTCTTGTCGCTGCGGCGCTCTTCGGCGTGTATCTGGTTGTCTCCGGGATCGCCCAGGTCTTCGCAGGAGTCGTTCTGGACGTATCCGGTGGTAGCCGCGTTCTGTTGTTCGTCAGTGGCGCGCTGTCGACCGTCCTGGGAATCTTCGCATTCCGCGAGTTCAGTCACGGCGCCGCAATCTGGCTGCTGGGCATCTGGATTGGAGTCGGGTTCATCTTCCAGGGCGTAACCGAGGCAGCAGTGGCGATCAGCTTCAAGGAGTTGCCGGAACGGGGTTGGCACATCTTCCTGGGCATACTGACTTCGCTCGCCGGCGTCGTGGTGCTCGCCTGGCCTTTCGATTCCATTCTCCTGCTCACGATCGTTGCCGGGGCATGGCTCGTGGCAATCGGGATCACGCAGATAGTCTGGGCGTTCAGGGCGCGCAGGGCGGCAAGCAAAGTGGAGCGCGGCATCCAGAGAATGTCCGGCGGTCAGGTGCCCGCCTGATTGCCATCACCGGTACAACTCGGGCTCGTTGAGGCGTCAGTGCACGTCCTCGGCGCACGTCCTCAGCGAACCCGAGTCGAACCCGAGTCGTGTCCGAAGGTGTGCAGGGGCTGCGTACGGTTGTCTTCGCGTTTGGGACAATCGTCGCGTGTTCAACCTTGCCTACGAGGACCAAGGCAGCGGCGAGCCGGTGCTGTTCATCGCCGGCCACGGCGGCGTCGGCCGCACCTGGCAGCCGTTCCAGGTGCCGGCGTTCCTGTCCGCCGGCTACCGCGTGGTGACCTTCGACAACAGGGGAGTGGGCGCCACTGAGAACACCGACGGCTTCACCACGCACTCGATGGTTGCCGACACCGCGGCGCTGATCGAGAAACTCGACCTCGCCCCGGCAAACGTCGTCGGCGCGTCGATGGGCGGCTTCATCGCCCAGGAGCTGATGCTTGCCAGGCCCGACCTCGTGAAGCGCGCCGTGCTGCTGTGCACTCGCGGACGCGAGGACCGCACTCGGCAGTTCTTCCGGAAGGCCGAAATCGAGCTGGCCGACTCCGGCATCGAGCTGCCCGTCAACTACAGCGCGAAAGTCCGCCTGCTGGAAAGCTTTTCGCCAAAGACGCTCAACGACGACAATGCCGTGCGTGACTGGATCGACATGTTCACATTGTGGCCCGCGAAGTCGACGCGGGGCACCCGCGCTCAGGCCGACGTCAGACCCGACGGCAATCGGTTGCCCGCATACCGCGCGATCACCACGCCGACCCTGGTGATCGGGTTCGCCGACGACCTGGCGGTGCCGGCGCACCTGAGCAGAGAGGTAGCCGACGCGCTGCCCAACGGCCGCTACCTGGAAATCCCCGACGCCGGCCATCTGGGCTTTCTGGAACGGCCCGAGGCTGTCAACGGCGCGATCCTGAAATTCTTCGCCGACGAGCCGCTGTGACACTCTTGGTGGTGTGAACCCCTCCACGACGCAGGCCCGCGTCGTCGTCGACGAGTTGATCCGCGGCGGCGTCCGCGACGTCGTGCTGTGCCCTGGCTCCCGCAACGCTCCGCTCGCGTTCGCGCTGCGTGACGCCGATGCGGCCGGACGGGTCCGCCTGCATGTGCGCATCGACGAGCGGACCGCCGGATATCTGGCCATCGGCCTGGCGGTGGCGGAGCAGGCGCCGGTGCCGATCGTGATGACCTCGGGCACCGCCGTCGCCAACCTGGGTCCCGCGGTGGCGGAGGCCAACTATGCGCGGGTGCCACTGATCGTGATGTCGGCCAACCGGCCCTACGAGCTGCTGGGAACCGGCGCGAACCAGACGATGGAGCAACTCGGCTACTTCGACACCCAGGTGCGCGCGGCGATCAGCCTTGGCCTGGCCGAGGGGGGCACCGAAAAGATCGCCGACCAGAACGCCCGCTGGCGCTCTGCGGTATGCCGGGTCCTGGTGGCGGCCACCGGCGCGCGGTCGGCTAACGCCGGGCCCGTGCAGTTCGACATCCCGCTGCGCGAGCCGCTGGTGCCCGACCCCGAGTCAGACCCGGGAGTCGTGCCGCCGGGGCGGCCGGACGGGCGGTCGTGGACGTACACGCCCCCCGTCACTTTCGACCAGCCGCTCGAGATCGACGTGAGCCGCGACACGGTCGTGATCAGCGGCCACGGGGCCGGCGTGCATCCGAACCTGGCTGCGCTGCCCACCGTCGCAGAGCCCACCGCGCCGCACGCCGCCAACCCGCTGCATCCGCTCGCGCTGCCGCTGCTGCACCCGAAGCAGGTGATCATGCTGGGTCGGCCGACGCTGCACCGAACGGTGTCGTCGCTGCTGGCCGACCCGTCGGTGCCGGTTTTCGCGCTGACCACCGGCCCGCGCTGGCCGGACGTCTCCGGCAACTCGCTGGCGACCGGCACCCGGGCCGTCACCTCCGGCGCACCCGGCGATGGCTGGCTGCGCCGCTGCGCCGAGGTGAACCAGCGGGCAGTCGATGCCGTGCGAGGTCAGCTCGAGGCCCATCCGCTGACCACCGGCCTGCACGTCGCCGCCGCGGTGGCCGAAGCGCTGCGGCCCGGCGACCAGCTGGTGCTCGGCGCGTCGAATCCGGTGCGTGACGCCGCGCTGGTCGGCCTCGACACACAGGGCATCAGAGTGCGGTCGAACCGCGGGGTGGCCGGCATCGACGGCACGGTGTCGACGGCCATCGGCGCGGCACTTGCCCACGACCGGAGCCGCAGGGCCGGCGACATTGAACGCAGCCGCACTGTCGCGTTGATCGGCGACCTCACCTTCGTGCACGACGCGTCCGGGCTGCTGATCGGGCCGACGGAGCCGGTGCCGCACGACTTGACGATCGTGGTGTCCAACGACAACGGCGGCGGCATCTTCGAACTGCTCGAGCAAGGCGACCCGCGGTTCTCCGACGTGTCGTCGCGGGTCTTCGGCACCCCTCACGACATCGACGTCGGCGCGCTGTGCCGGGCGTATCACATCGAGTCACGCCAGATAGAGGTCGGCGACCTCGTCGACACGATCAACACCCCCTTCGCCGGGATGCGGGTCCTGGAAGTCAAAGCCGATCGATCGACGCTGCGGCAGCTGCACGCGTCGATCAAGGCGGCGATATGAGCCGGTTGCAGACCGTGCTCAACCTCTTCCGAAACGGCAGAACTTCCGCCGAACCGCAATCCACCAGTCGAAAAGTCATGCGCCGCATCAAGTTCGGCATCGTAGTGGCGGCATGTCTGGTGACCCTGCAGTCGGTACTCCTGGTCGCCGGCGCATGGCGCAACGATCGGCAGATCGAGCGCCACATGGGCGTGGCGCAAGCCGAGGTGCTCAGCGCCGGGCCGCGCCGCTCGACGATCGAGTTCGTCACACCCGACCGTGTCACCTACCGTCCCGAACTGGGAGTGCTTTACCCGTCCGAGCTTTCCGACGGCATGCGGATCTATGTTGAGTACGACCGCAACAACCCCAATCTTGTTCGCGTGCAGCACCGCAACGCCGCGCTGGCGATCATCCCGGCGGGCTCGATCGCGGTAGTGGGCTGGTTGGCCGCGGCGGGACTGCTGGTGGCACTCACAGTGGCCGAGAAGCGCTACTCCCTCGCAAGCGGGCAGGAGCCCCACCGCTAGCGGCCACCGGTGAGGCGCTTGAGCCAGTCGTTGTCGGCGGTGTCGACGGTCGCGTGGATCCGCCGGTCATACACTGTGGGCACCGTGTCCACCCGGATGTCGTTGAGCCGCTTGCGGTTTGCAACGTTCATCGCGGCGGTGTCGACGGTGGCCGAACCCGAGGCGATACGGTCGACCACCGGTTGCGGCAGCCGCGCGCTGGCGGCGATGTCGGCGAGGTAGCGGTTGTCCCGCGAGGGGTCCGCGTCCCAGTACAGCTGCTGCACGAAGGCCTGCACGGCGACGGCGGGCAGGTCGGCGTCGGCGGCGAGGAACACCGCGTTGCTCACTCGGTGCGAGTAGCCCGTCGGCGCGGCGTCGGAGGTCACGAACCGGTACGTCACCACCAGATCGCCGCTGTCGATGTCGTCGGCGATCTCGCCGCCCTGGAACATCTCGAGCCGTGCGCACAACGAACACCGTGGGTCGATGAAGATGTCGAGCGCGACCCGTGCCGTCGGCTTGCCGAGTTGGATGCCGAAGCCATCAGCACTGCGCAGCACCGTCTCCGTCGGGTTGGTGTTGGGCGCCGCCGCGGCGCCGTCGACCGTTCTGGCGCAGCCGCAGAGCAGAGCGGCGACCACCGCGGCCACACTCAACCAGCGCATGCCCGACCCTAACGTCGGGGCGCTCAACCAATAGACTCCGAGCCGGTGATCCGGCGCTTTGCACTAGCCATCCTGCTCGCCGTCGGCTTCGCGCCCGCGGCGTCAGCGCAGCCGACCGCACCACCAGGCTTCGTCGCACTGGCCGACGTCGACCCGACCATCATTCAGGAGATCCGCTACTTCACGCCGCACAACTTCGTCGGCGATCCGATCGACGGCTACCGCCAGCCGATGTGCATCCTGACCCGAGAGGCGGCCGAGGGGCTCGAGCGCGCGCAACGGGTGTTCGTCGAGCAGGGCTACACGCTCAAGGTGTACGACTGCTACCGGCCCCAGCGCGCGGTCGACGAGTTCGTCGCGTGGGGCGAAGATCTCGCCGACCAACGGATGAAGGCGGAGTTCTATCCGCGCGTGCAGAAGGCGGACGTGTTCAGCGACGGGTACGTCGCAGAGCGTTCGGGACACAGCCGCGGGAGCACGGTCGATATCACGCTCGTGAAGCTGCCGGCTATCCAGACCCGGCCGTACGTTCCGGGTGAGCCGCTGACCGACTGCGCAGCACCGCATTCAAACCGCTTCCCGGACAACACGATCGACATGGGCACCGGTTACGACTGCTTCGACCCGCTTGCGCACACGCTCGATCCTCGTGTGCAAGGTGAACAGCTCAAGAACCGGCTGCTGCTCAAGGAGGGCTTAGAGGCGCAGGGGTTCGTGAATTTCGAGAACGAGTGGTGGCACTACACGTTCAAGCCGGAGCCGTTCGGCGATTCGTACTTCGATTTCCCGGTTGACCGCAACTCGCTCACGTAAGCCGGTCAGGAGTCGGGGCGATTCAGTCGATCGAACCCGCACCGGCGCGGCGGCGGAACATGTCGAACATCTTCGGGTCCCTGGTGAGCGCCGGAATGCGGTTTCGCAGAGTGCGGAATCCCGGGTCGTTGAACAGCGCAATGACATCGGAATTGCGACTCAGGTCGATATTCGACTGACGCACCCAAATCAACAGATCGGATAACACCGGCAGGATTGCGTCGACATCGCCCTGCGCCCATCGGTCCCGGTATTTCTGCGCAACACCTTGCCACTGCATACGCGCGACATCGCTGTGGTTGATGCCCAGCCGCATCATGCTCGCGATCGCATTAGACAGTTTGCCGCGCAGACGAACCGCGCAATCCGGATCGTCCAACCCGTTTACCATTCGCCCCCCGGCTACGTTCGCTTGCGGCATTATCCCGGCCGACGCTACCTGAAAATTTCAGGAGCTGGATAACTATTCATTAAGAATTTAACGATTCCGAGGATTTCGCATGCCGTATTAGTGCACGCAACCCTACGGACAGCCCGCGCCGCCAAGCTGACGCCGTGCGAGTTGCGATTGTCGCGGAATCGTTCCTGCCCAACGTCAACGGCGTATCCAATTCGGTATTGCGCGTCCTCGAGCATCTGAACCGCACCGGTCACGACGCAATCGTCATCGCACCGGATAACCCGGGCCGCGAGCAGCGGGCCGCCACCGAGCACGACGGGGTGCCCGTACATCGGATGCCGTCGCGGATGTTCCCGAAGATCACGTCGCTGCCCCTCGGCGTGCCGCGGCCGGCCATCCACCGGATTCTGCGGACGTTCGAGCCCGACGTCGTGCACCTTGCCTCACCCGCGCTCCTGGGATACGGCGGCCTGCAAGCAGCGCGGTTGCTCGGGCTGCCGACGGTCGCCGTGTTCCAGACCGACGTGCCCGGGTTCGCGAAGAGCTACGGTATGGGCCTTGCGTCGAGGGCGGCGTGGGCGTGGTTCCGTCATCTGCACTGGCTCGCCGACCGCACGTTGGCGCCGTCGTCGTCAGCAATAACAACGCTTGCCGCGCAGGGCGTTCCACGTCTTCACCTCTGGGCCCGCGGGGTGGACATCACCGGGTTCGCGCCCTCGGCGCGCAACGAGTGGCTGCGACGGGTCTGGTCGCCGGCGGGCAAGCCGGTGGTGGGTTTCGTCGGCAGGCTTGCGCCGGAGAAGCATGTCGAACGGCTCGCCGCACTGGGCGACGACGCGCAGCTGGTGATCGTCGGCGACGGAGTCGACCGTGGCAAGCTCGAAAAAGTATTGCCCTCAGCGGTTTTCACCGGCGCGCTGTACGGGGCCGAGCTGGCCGCAGCCTACGCGAGCATGGATGTCTTCGTGCATCCGGGCGAGCACGAGACGTTCTGCCAAGCGGTGCAGGAAGCGCTGGCCTCCGGTGTGCCGGTCGTCGCGCCGAATGCGGGCGGCCCGCGCGACCTCGTGCTGCCCGGCCGTACCGGCTTGCTGTTGGACGTCGCCGACTTCGAACGGCAACTGCCCGGGGCCGTCGCACATGTGATTCGGGCGCGGTCACACTATGGGCCAGCGGCGCGGCGCAGCGTGCTGCAGCGGACATGGCCGGCGATCTGTGACGAATTGCTGGGCCACTACGAGGCGGTGCGAGGCCTGAGGCGGGCGGCGGCCGCCTGATAGCTTCGGCGTCGTGGGCCGCGCGACGCTGGACAAGGATCCGCACGAGGTCGCCTCGATGTTCGACGCGGTCGCGCGGCGTTACGACATCACGAACGCGGTGCTGTCGCTCGGGCAGGACCGGCTGTGGCGGCGCGCCACCCGCAAGGCGCTGCACGCGGGGCCCGGCGAGGCCGTCCTGGATCTGGCGGCGGGCACAGCGGTGTCGACCGTCGAGCTGGCCCGCTCCGGCGCATGGTGCGTCGCGGCGGACTTCTCGGTCGGCATGTTGCAGGCCGGCCGAGCGCGGCCGGTGCCGAAGGTGGCCGGCGATGCGACGCGGCTGCCGTTCACAGACCAGTCCTTCGACGGGGTGACGATCAGCTTCGGGCTGCGCAACGTGGTCGACCACGAGGCGGCGCTGCGGGAGTTGGCGCGGGTGACGAAGCCCGGCGGGCGGCTGGTGGTGTGCGAGTTCTCGACACCGACCAACCTGCTGTTTCGCACCGTGTACATGGAGTACCTCATGCAGGCGTTGCCTCGGGTGGCGCGCGCGGTGTCGTCGAACCCGGAGGCCTACGTCTATCTGGCGGAGTCGATCCGGGCCTGGCCCGACCAGGCAGAACTGGCCCGGCGCATCGAGCGGGCCGGCTGGTCGCAGGTGCGGTGGCGCAACCTCACTGGCGGCATCGTCGCCCTGCACGCGGCGGTCCGCCCCTAGCCCTTTATCCACTCGCGTTGGGTGGGGGCTTCAGCTGAAGGGTGGGCGCCGGTCGATCACGCGCGAGCCCGCGCCCAGCCGCCGCCACAATCGGGCCACCCGGTCGACGTCTTCGTCGACGACGAGGTTGCCCATCACTCGCACGACCGTCTGCATGAACGCCGCCGACCGCATCGCGAACGGGCCGACCGTCGGCAGCAGCCACGGCACTGTCAGCAGCCACGCCAGTCGCCGCGCGATGGAGAAGGCGCGCGCGTAATGTTCTTGCAGCAGTGCCGGCCATGCCAGTGAAAGGTCGCCGCTGCCAAGCATTTCCGCCGCAAACCGGCCCATCTCCAGCCCGTAGTCGATGCCTTCGCCGTTCAACGGGTTCACCCCCGCGGCGGCGTCGCCGATCAGCACCCAGTTGGGCCCGGCCACTCCCGACACCGCGCCGCCCATCGGCAGCAGGGCCGATGACACCGCCCTCGGCGCCCCGTCGAATTCCCAATCGGCACGTCGCTGGTCGGTGTAGTGGCCGATCAGCTTGCGCAGTGAAACATCTGCGGGCCGCTTCGCCGTGGCCAGCGCTCCGACGCCGATGTTCACTTCGCCGTTGCCCAGCGGGAAGATCCACCCGTATCCGGGAAGCAGTTCGCCTGTGCGCGTGCGTAATTCGAGGTTCGTGGACAACCAGGGGTCGCAGGAGCGCGGGGTTGTGAGATAGCCGCGTACCGCGACGCCGTACACGGTCTGCTGATGCCATTGCCGGCCCAGCGTCCGGCCCAGCGGTGACCGGGCACCGTCGGCGACGATTACCTCGCGGCATGCCACCGACCCGGAGGCCGTCGTCAACGACGTCACGCGCCCACCCGAATCCCGCTCCGCATCAAGCACTTTCGAATGCAACCGCATCCGGCACCCGGCGTCGACGGCGGCCTGGCGGACCCGCTCGTCGAGCTCGGTGCGCGGCACCGCCGACCCGTAGGCCGGAAAGGACGGCCCGGGCCAGTCGATCTGCACTTCGCCGCCGAACCCGGTGAGCCGCAGACCGCGGTGCTTGATGTGGTTGTCGAGCCACGGGCCCAGGCCGAGCCGTTGCAGCTCGGCGACGGCGCGCGGGGTCAACCCGTCGCCGCACGGCTTGTCCCGTGGAAACGACGAGGCGTCGATCACCAGCACGTCCCGGCCCGCGCGCGCCGCCCACGCCGCCGCCGCCGATCCGGCGGGACCGGCACCGACGACGACCACATCGGCGGCGGTGTCCATGTTCACCAGTATGTTGGACCCGTGAAGACGCCAGCGACCGTGGTGGCGGGGGTCGAGTTGGGTGACCCCGCCTTCGCGGCGAGCGTCCGCGACGGTGTGGCCCGCATCGAGGCGCTGATCAGCGACGAATTGGGCACCGGCGACGAGATCATCCGCGACGCCGTGCTGCACCTGTTCGAGGCCGGCGGCAAGCGATTCCGCCCGCTGTTCACGGTCCTCTCGGCGCAGCTGGGCCCGGATCCCGACGCGCGGCAGGTGACGGTCGCGGGTGCGGTGATCGAGCTGGTGCACCTGGCCACGCTGTACCACGACGACGTGATGGACGAGGCGCAGGTCCGCCGCGGCGCGTCGAGCGCCAATGCGCGGTGGAGCAACAACATCGCGATCCTGGCCGGGGACTACCTGTTCGCGACGGCATCGCGGCTGGTCAGCCGCCTGGGCCCGGATGCGGTGCGGGTGATCGCGGAGACGTTCGCGGAATTGGTGACGGGCCAAATGCGCGAGACCCGGGGCGCGGCCCAGCATGTCGATTCGGTCGAGCATTATCTGCGGGTCGTGCACGAGAAGACCGGCTCGCTGATCGCGGCGTCCGGCCAGTTCGGTGCGACGTTCTCGGGTGCATCGCAGGACGACGTTCAGCGACTGCGGCGGCTGGGTGGGATCGTCGGCACCGCGTTCCAGATCTCCGACGACATCATCGACATCGCCAGCGACTCGGACGAATCGGGCAAGACACCGGGCACCGATCTGCGCGAGGGGGTGCACACGCTGCCGGTGCTGTACGCGCTACGGGAAAGCGGGCCGGACGCGGACCGGCTGCGGGAACTGCTGGCCGGTTCGATGGACGACGACTCGCACGTGGCAGAGGCCTTGGCGCTGTTGAGAGCGTCGCCGGGGATGGCGAAGGCCAAGGAGACGGTGGCGCGCTATGCGGCCCAGGCGCGCGAGGAACTCGCCGGCCTGCCGGAGGGGGCCGGCCGCGAGGCGCTGGCCACGCTGGTGGAGTACACGATCTCGCGGCACGGTTGACGGAACCTGGCGGCGCCCCTCACCGTTCTCTTGACGATTCGCCTTCGCAAAGAGGAGTTGACGATGGTCGGGCACCGATGGGGCAACGGCATCAAGACGGTGCTGCTTCTCGGGCTGATGTCGGCGCTGATCGTGTTCATCGGGTCGCTGTTCGGCCGCAACATCCTGATTCTGTCGATGCTGTTCGCCGTCGGGATGAACATCTGGGTGTACTTCAACAGCGATAAGTTGGCGCTGAGGGCCATGCACGCGCAGCCCGTGACGGAGCTGCAGGAGCCGACGATGTACAAGATCGTGCGCGAGCTAGCGACCGTCGCCCATCAGCCGATGCCGCGGTTGTACATCAGCGACACGGCGAACCCGAATGCTTTTGCGACGGGGCGTAATCCGCGCAATGCGGCCGTGTGCTGCACCACCGGGATTCTCGCGATCCTCAACGAGCGCGAGCTGCGAGCGGTGCTGGGCCACGAGCTGTCGCACGTCTACAACCGCGACATTCTGATCTCGTGCATAGCCGGCGCGTTGGCGGCGATCATCTCCGGCCTGGCGAACCTCGCATTCTTCATGAACGTGTTCGGCGGCAACCGGGACGGCGGGAATGCGTTTACGCTGCTGCTCGTTTCGTTGTTGGCCCCGATCGCGGCGATGGTCATCCAGATGGGGGTGTCGCGTTCGCGGGAGTACCAGGCCGACCAGTCCGGCGCCGAGTTGACGGGCGATCCCTTGGCGCTCGCGTCGGCGCTGCGCAAGATCTCGGCGGGCGTGCAGCAGGCGCCGCTGCCGCCGGATCCGAAGCTGGCCAGCGAGTCGCACCTGATGATTGCCAGCCCGTTCCGCGCCGGCGAGCGGATGGTCGGCTTGTTCTCGACGCACCCGCCGATCGAGGAGCGCATCAGCCGCCTCGAGGACATGGCGCGCGGGTCGTACTGAGCTCGGCGGCACGGCGTTTTCTGGTCAGCGATCGACGAAGACAGGGCCTCGATCTAGTCTTCTGTCATGACTGACCATGACCGCACCGCGGTTCGACGTGAAATCGACAACGCCCTGGTAACAGCACTCGAGCGCCGACACGAAGTGGCCGACGCGATCGTCGAAAGCGACGATCGCGAGGCGGCAATCGAGGCGATAGCCGCGCTGCTGGGTACGTCCCGGTTGGGTGCCGAGGCTGTGATCGGCATGTCGTTGGACAAGTTCACCAAGGAGTCGCGGCGCAGGATCGCTGCCGAACTCGACGATCTCAACAAGCAGTTGACCTTCACCCTCGGCGAGCGCCCGGCCAGCACCGGTGAGGGCCTCACGCTCAGGCCGTTCGCCGGCGACGCCGACCGCGACATCTTCTCCGCGCGAACCGAAGACATGCACCTTTCGGGCGACGGCTCCGGCGGACCTGCCGGGCCGCTTGACGACGAGATCCGATCAGGGCTGGGCCGTATCGACGCCGAGGACGCGGTGTGGCTGGTGGCTCTCGCGGGTCCAGAGAAGGTCGGAATGGTGTTCGGCGAGCTCGCCGGTGGGGAGGTGAATGTTCGCATCTGGATCCATCCCGAGCACCGCAAGAAGGGGTTCGGAACCGCGGCGTTGCGCAAATGCCGGTCCGAGATGGCCAGCTATTTCCCCGCGGTGCCGATGGTGGTGCGCGCGCCTGCCGCCCAGCCGTCGTAGGGTTCTGTCCCGTGCTGAGTGCAAAGCTGACCGGCGTGGCCGGGCTTGCCGTGGGGGCTGCGCTGATCGCAACGCCGCCTGTCGCGGGCGCCGACGACAATGCAGTGTTGCCGAACGTCAACGTGTATCCGTCGATCTCGCCGGTCGAGTTCACGGTGATGGACGGCGCCTGGTACGCGTTCGCGACTCCCGACGGGTTGACGTGTGTGTTGGACAAGAGCCGCAACGGCTACGGGTGCAGCGGTCCGATCCCGGCGGCACCGAGCGGGGCCAACCTCGTCAGCGGTGTCGGGGGCGAGGAGCCCGGCTTCGCGAATTCGGCTAAGCCCTTGTACGCAGTCGCCGGCCCCGTGAAGCCGCTGCCGCCGCAGACGCGGATCAGCTATCGCAATGTCAGTTGCGCCATCGACGCGAGCGGGGCGACGGTATGCGTCAACACCGCGACACAGCACGGGTTCGTGCTGAGCCCGGCGGGCAGCTTCACGGCCTAGGTCGCTCCTAGGTCGCTCAGCGCGAAGGCGAAAGCCTGCTCCTAGAAGCCTGCGCCGTGGATCTCGTGACCGGGAGTCTCCGCGGCCAGGCCACGGTATGCGTCCTCGACGGTATGGCCTTGATTGATGACGCCGTCGACCTCCCGCGCGATCGGCATGTG
>JBLNEK010000233.1:0-22089 GCA_050262635.1 Candidatus Sericytochromatia bacterium
CTGCTGTCGAGGGTGTTCACGCCGCGGCGAATGGAGGCGATCGAACCGCTTGTGCGCCAATACTGTACGGCGGTGCTCGACCCGTTGGTCGGATCGAAGGGGTTCGACTTCATCGCCGATATCGGCCTATGGGTGCCGATGCGCACGATCGGCTACCTGCTCGGGATCCCGGAGGCGGACCAACGAGCCATCCGCAACAACACCGACGGACTTCTGGCCCTGAAGGACGGCACGCTGGGCGAGGTTCCGCCCGACGCGTTCGAGCAGAGTTATCAGATGCTCGTCGAGTACATCGACTGGCGCGCCGAGCATCCGTCCGACGATTTGATGACGCAGTTGCTCAACGCCGAGATCGACGAGGCGGATGGCTCGCGACGCCGGCTGACTCGCACGGAGGTCCTCACCTACACGAGCACGATCGCCGGCGCCGGAGCCGAGACGACGACCCGGTTGATCGGTTTCATCGGGCAGCTGCTTGCCGATCATCCCGATCAGCGCCGGCAAGTGATCGTGGATCCGTCGTTGATCCCTGGGGCAATCGAGGAGGTGTTGCGCTACGAGGCCCCCTCGCCGGTGCAGGCCCGCTACGTCGCGCGCGACGCCGAACTCTACGGCCAGACGGTTCCCGAGGGATCGGTGATGCTGCTGCTCAACGGGTCGGCGAACCGCGACGATCGCCGGTTCGGTGATCCGGATCGCTTCGACATCCACCGTCACCCAGCGCATCTGAGCTTCGGCCAGGGGTTGCACTTCTGCCTCGGATCGGCACTGGCCCGGATGCAAGCCCGCGTCGTGCTCGAAGAGGTCGTCAAACGGTGGTCCGACTGGGACGTCGACTACGCCAACGCCGTGAAGGCACATACGGCAAGCGTGCGTGGCTGGGAACGGCTACCGGTGGTGACCGGCTGAGCGGTCGGCGACGCCGCGCACCACGGTGTCCCGAGCCAAAGTCAGCGCCGCCCGCGTCCCCTCGGCGCGAACGATGTTCTCGGGCATCCACAACACGTCCATCACGCACCGCGACAGCATCTCGAGCGAGGGCGCGTCGATGCGGATGTCTTTGGCCCGAATACCCTCCGAAAGCATGGATTTGAGCTGGCGCATCCGCATGGTGAACGCCAGCCCGGGATTGGGCGTGTCCGGTGGGGACTGACGCATCCAGGCGAGTTGGATCTTCCACTCGTCGGGGAACTGGTCGAGCGCATTGATGTTGATCCACGTCAGCGCGTCAAGTTTTTCGACAGTCGTCGAGTCCGTGCGAAGCACGCTGGCGAAACCTCCGCCGGCCTTCTTTCCGAACGACTCCATGATCGACGCCAGGAGTTCGTCTTTCGAGCCGATCAGCCGGTACACCGTGCCGGTACCCATGCCGGCGGCCGACGCGATGTCACGGATCGTGGTGACCTCGTAGCCCTTCCGGCCGAACTCGGCACGTGCGACTGCGCGGACGTGCGCGGCCTTATCGTTCGTGTCGGTGCTTTCGGCCCACGATTTGATCGCTTCCTCAGCGGCCACAAAGGCAGCGGACTGATTCAGTTCCTCGTCGCCGTATGGGCGAGCGGCTAACCCGTCCAACATGATTCGGCACAGCACCGTCGCTGCCTGGTCAGCGCTGGCGCTGTGCCGAATGACGTCCAGCCCGACGTGCATCATCGACTGGCAGATCCGGTCCGCCAGCGTCGCAAGGTCGATGTCGGCTCTGATGTAGCCGCTCCATCGGCCGGCGCGCAACGTCTGCAGCATTGCCTGCTCGACAGCGGTGGGCGGCCGGTTGAGCAGGTCCACGAGCTCCTGGTTGCCCGTCGGCGCTTCGTAGAACGACATCTGCAGAGCTGCGCGGTGCTGCACGGCGCAGCGTGCGATCGCTGATCCGAGCTCGACGATCTTGTCAGACACCGGCCGCGAGTCGGGGTCGTCGAGCTTGTCGTGGGCAACCTGGCCGATCCGGTCCAGATCGGCGTAGTAGCGCCGCACCAGCTCGACGAGGATCGCTTCTTTCGACTCGAAATGGTGATACAGGCTGCCCGGAAGGATGCCGGCGGCATCGGCGATCTCCTGCAGCGACGTTCGCAGGCCGGACTGGGCAATCAAAGTCGCCGCAGTATGCAGGATTTCGGTGCGACGGGTCCCGTCGTCGTAGGCTCCGCCGGCTGTCCCCGCGAAGGCGGACTTGGCCCGCCGTCCATTTCCGTCTCGAGGCGTCACGTGAACACGCCCGGTCCGTCCGGCCGGCGCCAACGCATCGTCATCCGACGATTCTAGGCGAGCGAACTCCCCAGAGGCGCCAGCCCTGGCCGCTTGATGAAGCCCCATCAGCGCTCCTCCACGGCCTGTCAGTGGCGCCTTCGTCCCGGGCCCGCTTCGACCCAATGTTTGTTTACCTTAGCAGGCAAACCGGAGAGGAACAGATGTTTGGTCAGCTACGGCGCTACGGATAAGCTATTCCTCCATCGTGGGGGCAAGCGCGTCGATGAGGAGGCGTCAGGTGGCGGAGCCGACGGTCGCGGAAGACTTGCCGGAGAGCGTTCGGCAGGCCCAGGAGAGATTCGACGCAGGCATGGGTGCGGACGGCGATGCGTCGCCGTATCCCATGTTGCGGGAATTGCGTGCGAAGGCGGCAGTGCACCCCGGATGGCCCGAAATGGGCATATTCGGCAATATTGGCGACGGGCCACAGATTTTCACGGCATACGCCTTCGACGCTGTCAAAGCCGTGTTCACCGACAACAAGACGTTCAGCACGCGCTGCTACGAAGCGATTGTCCGACCGCTGCAGGGCCCGACGATCCTCGAGCTGGACGAGCCTGAGCACCAGGTGTATCGCAAGCTTCACGAGTACGCATTTGCGCGGCCGTCGATGCGTCGGTGGGAAACCGAACTCGTGGTGCCGCTGGTCGAACGCACGATTGCCAAGCTGGCACCGCGAAGGCGTGCCGACCTCGTCGCCGAGGTGTTCATGCCGATCCCGGTGCGGGTCATCGCTGCACTTCTCGGATTGCCCGCCACCGACGTTCCCGAGTTTCACCGGTTGGGTATCGACCTGCTCGGCTTCCGCGCCGACATGGACCGCGCGCTTGCGGCATCGGCTCAGCTACGGGAGTACTTCGTCGGCATTCTCGCCGACCGCAGGCGCGAGCCGCGCGACGACATGGTGAGCGTGCTGGCACAGGCAGAGGTCGACGGCGTGCGGTTGTCGGACGAACAAATCTATGGTTTCCTGCGAAACCTGTTACCTGCCGGCGCAGAAACGACGTCCCGGTCCACGGCGAGCCTGGCGCTCGGACTGCTGACGCACCCCGATCAGCTCGACGCGGTCAGGACCGACCGCGGTCTGCTGCCGCAGGCCATCGAAGAGGGGATACGCTGGGAAACGCCTCTGTTGAACTTCATGCGCGAGACCACGTGCGATACTGAACTGGCCGGTGTACAGATTCCAGCAGGGTCAACGATGGCTGTGAACCTCGGCAGCGCCAATCACGACGAGACGCGGTGGGACCGCCCGGAACAGTTCGACATCTTCCGGGAGCGCAAGCCGCACATCGGATTCGGCCACGGCGCGCATGTCTGCATCGGCATGCACCTGGCGCGTCTGGAGAGCACGGTCATCTTCAACACGCTCTTCGACCGACTGCCCGGGCTCCGGCTGGACCCCGACGCACCCGAGCCGTACGTCGCCGGCATGTACTTTCGTTCGCCGCCTCACCTGCAGGTGGTGTGGGACTGACCTCAGGTCGCGATCCCGAGGCGATCGCACACGCCGAACACCTCGTCGAAGATGGATTCGGGAACCGTGAACGGCTCGATGGCCGCTACCTCGGACAGATGAGCAGCGATGTCGTCGGCGGTGGGGCCGCTGTCCGGTTCCGACAGCCAACCCTCGCCGAGGCCGATGAACACCCGCGCAAATCGCCCCGCGCACGCGGAGTAGTTCTGATGGCTGAACTGGCACGCCTCGCTCGCCAGGAACGCGACGATCGGCACCACTAGTTCCGGTCGAATCACCTTGAGAAAACCGGTTTCCTCTAGCTGTTTCGGGTCGCCGACGGTCTCACTGACCATCCGTGAAAATCCGAACGGCAGGACGGTATTGGCGAAGATGCCATGCGGGGCACCCTCGATCGCGATGACGTTCGACAGCCCGACGATCCCGGCCTTGGCAGCGGCGTAATGCGCCTCCAGCGGCTGGCCGAACATCCCTCCCGAGGACGAGACGAACACGAATCGGCCGTATCCCTGCGCCTTCATCACCCGATACGCCGGCTGGCTGACGAAGAACGCACCGTCGAGGTGGACCGAGAGCATCCGGCGCCAGTCGCCCACGGAAAGCTCCTCGAAGGCAACGCTGTTGAAGATCCCCGCGTTGCTCACCACCGCGTCGAGACGGCCGAACCGGTCCATTGCGGTACGCACGATCGCTTCACCACCCTCGGCGCAAACCACGGAATCACAGGAGGCGACGGCTGTTCCGCCCGCCCGCTCGATCTCGGCCACCACCTGTTCGGCCACACTGGAATCCATCCCATGACCGTGCATCGATGAGCCCACGTCGTTCACCACGACGGACGCACCGCGCTGCGCCAGCTCTAATGCGTACAGCCGGCCGAGGCCACGGCCGGCACCCGTCACGACGACGGCCTGTCCGGCGAAGTCGATCATGTTCGCTCCATCCGTAATTGACGGCGGTCTGCCCGGACTTTACGGTGGAACAGATATTTGTTCAACGGGAAACGCTGGAGTGATGTCAGACCTGCCGCCAGACGGCGAGGCGAACGCCCTCGCACGGTTGGACCTGCTTGCCTCGGCGTTGGCCGGTCGCGACCTGCACGTCTCGGCACTCGAGTCAGGCGAGGCCGCGTGGACCGACGGTCACACCGTGTTCGTCGACGCGAGCCTCGACCATGCTGTCCTGTTGCGGTCAGTCGCGGTTCAGTCTTCGCTGCTGGCCGCGGGCAGTTTGGAACCCGAGGTGATGCGAAAGCTCGCGCGTCGCCCCCAAGCGGCGAAGCGATATCTCGCCGTCGAGGCGCCGCGAGCCCTCGCCGCGAACGAAGACCTGCTGCCGCAGGTGCTACGCCGGCCGGGCTCGACCGCCCGAACCGATTCGGCCACCGCGTCGTTGGCGATCGCTCTGACCCGGGAGCCGATCGCTGACCCGCCGCCCGAGTTCGGCACCGTCCGGGCGCGAAAACTGCTCGCGGCACGGGAACGAGCCGCAAGCGCGTCTGCTGCAGGTGAGCATGCGCCCCAGCGCAAACAGGACGTGGCGCTGCCCGAACTCGATGACGACGAAACTGACGATGCCCGAAGCGGTTTGGATTTCTTCAGCAGCCCCGTCGGCGGCGGCGGCGGGCTCGGGCGCCTGCTGCGCAAGATGCTCGGGGTCGTGCGTAACCTCGGTGAAGGCGGCACACCAGGCGCCGATGCGCCGACGCACCGCAGGAGCGTGGCGCGCGGCGGCGGTGCGGTGATGTCGCGCGCAGAGGCGTCGGCAGCAGACGAGCGCATCCGCAGCGATCCGGGCGGAATCAGGTACCCGGAGTGGGACGTTCATCGCCGGCGCTACCGGCCGGACTGGTGTACGGTCCGCGAAATCGACGTTGACCCCAATGACGCTGCAGGGCTGGGGTTGTCGGACGGGCACGGGTTACGTCGTCCGCTCGCGCGGCTGGGCGTGGGCCTCGATCAATGTCATCGTCAGGCTCAGGGTGACGACATCGACATCGACGCGGCGGTCGAAGCCCGTGTCGAGGTGATGGCAGGGTCTGCGCCCGATGAAGCGGTCTACCTGGACAGTCTGCGATGCCGGCGCGACCTGTCGGTTCTTCTGCTGCTGGATGTCTCCGGCTCCGTCGCCGAACCGGGCGCGCCGGGACAGACGGTGCACGAGCAGCAGCGGGCGGCCGCCGCCGCGCTGGCCGTCGCGCTTCATGATCTCGGCGATCGCGTCGCGCTGTACGCATTCCACTCACAGGGCCGGGCCGCCGTTGCGCTAATGCCGGTGAAGCGCTTCGACGACGACGTCGACGCGCTGGTCATGCGCCGGCTTTACGCGCTGCAGCCAGGCGCCTACTCGCGGCTGGGCGCGGCGATCCGGCACGGCGCGTCGGTATTGGAACGACGGGGCGGCACCCCGCGGCGTCTGCTCGTGGTGCTCTCCGACGGCCTGGCATATGACCACGGATACGAGCGCGTCTACGGGGCGGCGGACGCGCGGCGGGCCCTGGCCGAGGCGCGCGGCCAGGGGACCGGCTGCCTGTGCCTGACGATCGGCGCCCACACCGACGACCAAGACCTCCGTCGGGTGTTCGGCAGCGCCGCCCACGCCACTGTTCCCCGCCTCGAGCAGCTGGGCCGAGTCATCGGGCCGCTGTTTCGTGCCGCGCTGCAGTCAGCCGAGGTGCGCCGACGGGTCACCTGACAGAAAGGACATGATGGCTGAAAAAGGAGCCCGCCCATATTACGTGCCGGTGGCCGACGAAGAGCGCGTGTTCAAAGCCGCTGCCCGGCAGGGTCTCTCGATCCTGCTCAAGGGGCCCACCGGCTGCGGCAAGACCCGCTTCGTCGAGGCGATGGCCTACGACCTCGAGCGGCCGCTGATCACCGTAGCGTGCCACGACGACCTGACGACAGCCGACCTGGTGGGGCGGTTTCTGCTCCGCGGCGGCGAGACCGAGTGGGTGGACGGGCCGTTGACCCGTGCCGTCCGGGAAGGTGCGATCTGCTACCTGGACGAGGTGGTCGAAGCGCGCCAGGACACCACCGTCGTGCTGCACCCGCTGGCCGACCACCGCCGCCAACTACCGATCGAGCGGCTCGGGATCACGCTGGAGGCAGCGCCGGGGTTTTGCCTCGTGGTGTCCTACAACCCGGGCTACCAGAGCGTCCTGAAGGATCTCAAGGACTCGACCCGCCAACGCATGGTGGCCATCGAGTTCGGCTTTCCCACAGCGGATGTCGAGGAGAAGATCATCGCGCACGAGGCAGGTATCGGCCACGAGGTGGCGGCACAGCTGGTGCGGCTGGGGCAGGCGATCCGCCGAGTGGAGACCGCAGGCTTGCGTGAAGTCGCGTCCACCAGGGTGCTGATCGCCGCCGGCCGACTCGTCGCCGACGGGCTTACCCCGCGCGCCGCCGCCCGCGCCGCCGTGGCCGGACCGCTTACAGACGATCCGATGATTACGAGCGGGCTGGTGGAGATGCTGGACGTCTACCTCGCCGACCCGCCGGCACCGACCCGATGATTGACGATCACGATGACCACCGCTAGGGTCTGAACAAATATTAGGTTTTGGCTGCTGGGCCAGGTGGGCCGCATATCTTTTCGGCCGCGCCAACGGAGGTGGGTTGTGTCCTACGAAAGCATCGCGGAGCCGATCAAGATCGGTTACCTGATGGACTTCAAGCTGCCAGAAGGGTTTCCGAAGACATATTTCGAGGATCTGACTCAGCCGTTCGACCTCGTCTTCAAGAAGGCAGGAGAGCAGGGCCTGATCGATCGGCCCATCCAGATCATCTACCGCGAAGTCGAAGGGTTACCGAAGGGTTCGGTCAAAGCAGTGATCGACGCCTACGGCGAACTGTGCGAGGAGGGCTGCCTCGCGGTTTTCGGTCCGCACATCACCGACAACTGCGTCCCGACGCGGGAAGCCATCGAGGAGCGGTTCAAGGTGCCGTGCATCAGCGTCACCGGGTCCGACACAGCACTCGGGGAGTGGTTTTTCTCGTTCCCCCAGGGATCACTGACCGAGGAGCCGATCTTCTGGGCGGACCTGCTCGCCAAGGGCGGGCACACCGAGGTGGGAGTCCTCAAGGAGCAGTCGCTGGTCGGGGAGACCTACGCGAAGAACTTCCGAGACGCGTGCAAGCACAAAGGCATTCGGATCGTGGCCGAGGCCTCGATCGCCCAAACAGCTCAGGACGTCAATGACGCGGTGCGCAGCCTGTACGATGCGAAGGCGCCCGCACTGGTGCATATGGGCTTCGGGTTCGGGATCGTGTTCGTGAACCCCGCACTCGAGGCGCTGGACTGGGATCCGCCACGGTTCTGCGGCACCGCGTTTCAGAACGCATGGCTCAACCCGATCATGTGGAACGCGTTTCTTGGCTGGGTCGGCGTCGACCAGTACGACGAAGGCAACCTAGTCGGGCAGCGTTTCCTTGACGAGTACAACGAGGCCTACGGCCGGCGTCCCGAATGGTGCGTGACGGTCGTCAACCGAGACGTCGCGATGACACTCGTGCGTGCGTTGAGCGACGCTCATCCGCTCAGCCCCCGCGGTGTCAAAGAAGCACTCGAGAGGGTGAAGATGATGCCCGCAGCGGCAGGCGCTCCCGGCACGCGGGTGACGTTCGGGAACTGGATCCGCAGGGCATGGATGGGCGCAGGCTACCTCGTCGCGCGAAAGCTCGACCCCGACGGCGTGAACTCGCACCTGGTCGACCGGTTCGGGGAGGAGTGAGGAAATGGCCACCCAAGAGGCAGCCCCACAGCGGCCGGTCGAGCAGAAGAAGACATCGTGGATTGGCGCGGTCTGGATCGCCGTCGCCGTAGTTCTGCTGGCGATCATCGCCGTCAACGCACGCAAGGGCGCAGTGTCCCCGCGCATTCGCAATCCCGAGATCAGTGGCGCGCCAAGGCCCGTCGAGCCGCTGTTCGGCTACGACCACTGGCTGGATCTCTTCCAGATCTTCACGATCATCTCGATGTCGATCATCGTGATCGTGTACGTGGTGGCATGGCGCCGCTACGGCGCGCACCCCGTGCTGTTGATGGGCATCGTCACGACGCTGATCGTATGGCAGGACCCGATCATGAACTGGTCGCCGTACGCGGTCTACAACCCGGAACTGTGGCACTGGCCCGAGGACTGGCCGCTGGTCTCGTTGTCGCCGACAGTCGAACCGTTCCTCGTCATCGGCTATATCATGTTCTACCTCGGACCGTATTTTCCGGCGATCTGGATCCTGCGTAAGATTCAGGCCCGGCGGCCGGTCGACTCGTTCGTCTGGCGCCATCCGCTGATCAGCCTGGCGCTTATCATCCTGCCGGTCGGCATCGTCATCGACGCGATGCTCGAGGTCACGCTGGTGCGCACCGGCTTCTACATCTACTCCCAGGTCATCCCCTTCGGATCCGTATTCGCCGGCCAGACATACCAATTCCCGTTCATCTGGGAGACGGTGATGGTGACCTTCGTGATGATCCCGGCGGGCGTGCTGCTCTACCGGGACGACACCGGCCGGACGGTGGCCGAGAAACTGGCACAGCGGGCACGCATCTTCCCCCACCGCCCGGCGCTCGGCATGTTCGTCGTGATGTTCGTGATCATCAATCTCGCGTACTTTGCGTACGGCACCGGATTCGCGATCATCAAGTGGACCCGAGCGGCGACCTCCGTGGCCTGCCCTTGGCCGTATCCCGAGGCCAAAGTGTATGACCCACAGGGTTTCTACGAAAAGAACGGCCAGCATGGACCCTATTCCGTAGGAATCTGGTCGACGTGGATGAGTGCCCAACCCGATGGCAGGCCGGACGTAGAGTTGGGCGCCACGAGCGAGCGGTGTGCTCCCGGCAATGGCTGAGCCCCGCAGCGTCGTCATCACCGGTGCCTCACGGGGACTCGGCTTCGCCTCGGCCACTCATCTGTACCGGCAGGGCTGGCAGGTCGTGGCGGCCATGCGCTCACCGGACGCCGGCATTGAGAGTCTCCGCGAGGCGACGGGTGCCACGTCGGACGACCCCCGGTTGATCGGCGTGCCGCTCGACCTGACCGACCCCGCGGCAGTGGAGGCGGCAGCGAAGATGACCGAAGCGGCCGTCGGCGCTCCGTATGCGCTGGTCCACAACGCCGGAATCTCGGCCGCCGGGATGGTCGAGGAGACGCCGATCAACCTGTGGGAGCGGATGTTTGCGACCACGATCTTCGGGCCGGTGGCGCTGACGAACGCGCTGCTGCCGGGTATGCGTGCCAAGGGGCGCGGACGTATCGTGATGGTCTCCAGCCAGGGCGGGGTTCGCGGCATGCCGGCCACCGCTGCATACTCCGCTGCCAAGGGCGCACTGGAACGGTGGGGCGAATCGATGGCCGCCGAGATCGCGCCCTTCGGACTCGGGGTGACGGTCCTGGTCACAGGGACGTACGACACCGAGATCATCACCGACGCAGGCACGACGGACTGCCGTGACTTCGACGGGCCGTACGCGCGCCACCACGCCACCATGGACCGCCGGGGCCGATATGCCATGAAAGTCGCCGCCCGGTCGCCGCACCGGTTCGCGAAAGGGCTCGCGAAGGCACTCGACGACACCGCGCCGTTCGTCCGGCGACCAGTGGGACCCGACGCACGAATGCTGCTGACCGCCAACCGCATACTGCCCCCCGCCGGTCTGCACCAGATGATCCGGCTGATGATGGGCCTTCCGCGGTTCGGCCGCTTGAGCACTCGGGAGGCGCACGATGGTTGACAGCCGGGCAGTCCGCTTCGAACAGAAGATGATGATCGACGGCAAGCTCGTCGACGGCGAATCGGGCACGTTCATCAACATCAACCCCGCCACTGAAGAGCCTCTCGGCGAGGTCGCCGACGCTTCGAAGGCCGACATGCACCGCGCGATCGACGCCGCGCGCCGGGCCTTCGACGAGACGGACTGGTCCACCAATCACCCTCTGCGCCAACGGTGCTTGCTGCAACTGCAGGACGCCTTAGAGTCCGAGCAGGAGGAACTGCGCGAGGAGCTCATCTCCGAGGTCGGGTGTCCGCGCGCGATCACCCACGGCCCACAGCTCGACGCGCCACTGGCCGATGCGCTGAGGTTTCCGGCGAAGTTGATCGATAGCTATCCGTGGGAGACGTCGCTCGGCGACGCCTTCGTCTCGGTCACCGGCGTCAACACCACGCGCAAGGTGTGGCGGGAGCCCGTCGGCGTTGTCGGTGCGATTGTGCCGTGGAACTTCCCGTTCGAGGTGACCATCCAGAAAATCGGTCAGGCGCTGGGAACGGGCAACACCGTCGTGCTGAAGCCGGCGCCGAACACCCCCTACAACGCAACGCGATTGGGCCGGCTGATCGCCGAGCAGACCGACATCCCTCCCGGCGTAGTCAACGTCGTCACCGCGTCGGACCATTTCGTCGGCGAGGAACTCACGCTCTCACCCAAAGTCGACCTGATCTCGTTCACCGGCTCGACGGTGGTCGGCCAGCGCATCATGGAGAAGGGTGCGGCGACGATGAAGCGCCTCTTCCTCGAACTCGGCGGCAAATCAGCGACGATCGTCCTCGAGGACGCCGATCTCGCGCTGGGCTGCATGATGGGCATCGCGCCGTGCATGCACGCCGGCCAAGGCTGCGCCAACCCCACCCGTTTGCTCTTGCCACGATCGCGATACGACGACGGCGTGGCGATTCTCAAGGGCATGTACGAGGGCGTCGCACCCGGCGATCCCCAGGATCCCGCCACGCTGTGCGGTCCGGTGATCTCCGACAAGCAACGCACCCGCATCCGCGGCTACATCAACAAGGGTGTTGAAGAAGGCGCCACGCTGCTCGTCGGCGGACCCGAAGCACCGGACGGACTTGACCGCGGATTCTTCGTCAGGCCAACACTATTCGTCGACGTCGACAACAAGATGACCATTGCCCAGGAGGAGATCTTCGGGCCCGTGCTGGCCGTCATCCCATACGACGACGAGGACGACGCGGTGCGCATCGCGAACGATAGCCCATACGGACTGGCAGGCAACGTCATGTCGGGTTCGATCGACCACGCGCTCGCCGTGGCGAAGCGCTTGCGCGCCGGCTTCATCGGACTCAACGGCGCTGCCGGCTACGGCGCCGACACGCCGTTCGGCGGCTACAAGTTCAGCGGCGTGGGTCGGCAGAACGGCGTGGCCGGCTTCGACCAGTACACCGAAATCAAATCCGTCGCCTACCCGGCGAGCTAGGGGGAGTCCATGCAGTTGTTCGACGATCTCGAAGATTTCGGAGCTTTCGACGATTTCGTTTCGGGTGACGTTCGCGACCCGTACACCGAGCTCGCCCGGCTGCGGCGTGAAGAGCCGGTGCAGCGTATCGAGATTCCCGGGATGCCAGGCGAGGAAGGCAAGCCCATCGTCATGGTGTACCGCTACGAAGACGCCCAGCAGATGTTGCGGGACAACGAGACGTTCTCGTCGGCGATCATCATCCAGGCCTTCGGGGACGTCTTCGGCAAGCACGTGATGCTCGGCATGGATGAGCCCGAGCACAGCCGGCACCGAGCGTTGGTGTCGAAGGCCTTCTCGCAGAAGGCGTTGGCCCGATGGGAGGACAACCTCGTTTCCAAGGTGGGCAACGAGCTGATCGACCGGTTCGCCGACCAAGGCCGGGCGGACCTGGTGAAGGAGTTCAATTTCCCTTATCCGACGCAGATCATCGCCGGCTTGTTGGGTCTGCCCCGCGAGGACTACCCGCAGTTTCAGCGGTGGTCGATCTCATTGCTGTCCTTCACCGTCAACCCCGAGCGCGGGCGCGCGGCATCGCAAGCACTGGCCGAGTATTTCGCGCCGATCCTGGTCGCCCGGCGAGAAGAACCCCGCGATGATCTGATCAGTGGACTGGCCGCAGCGGAGATCGACGGCGAGCGCCTCTCCGACGAGGAGATCTTCTCGTTCTTGCGGCTGTTGTTGCCCGCTGGTGTCGAAACCACCTACCGCGCGTTCGGGAACCTGCTGTTCGCATTGTTGTCCGACCCGGCGCAGCTCGAAGCGGTACGGGCCGATCGTTCGCTCATAGGGCAGGCGATCGAGGAAGCAGTCCGATGGGAGCCGCCCCTGATCATGATCACGCGTGTTGCCACGCGTGATACCGAACTCGGCGGCGTCCAGATTCCCGCGGGATCCTCGGTCATGCCGGTGCTTGGTGCAGCCAACCGGCAGGACGAGCGATTCCCCGATCCGGACAGGTTCGACATCTTTCGCGAATACAAGCCGAATATCGGATGGGGCCACGGCGTTCACGTATGCCTCGGCATGCATTTGGCGCGTATGGAGATGCGAGTGGCGCTGAACCTGCTCTTCGACCGCCTGCCGAATTTGCGTCTGGATCCAGACGCAGATGACCCGCACATCCGGGGTCAGGCCTTTCGGTCGCCGACATCGCTGCCGGTTCTGTTCGACAGGACAGCGTCATGACCGAGTACGACTCCATCGACTACTTTTCCGACCAGTCACTCGTGCCCAACCCGTACCCCTACTTCGACCACCTGCGGTCCAAGTGCCCGGTTTCGCGCGAATCCCCTTACGGCGTCATGGCCGTCACCGGTCACAAGGAAGCATGCGCGGTCTACAAGGACCCGAAGTTCTCGGCGTGCGTGTCGGTCGCGGGCCCATTCGCGGGCGTGGCGTTCGATTCCGGCAGCGACGACATCGGCGCGCTCATCGAGCAGCACCGGGACCAGATCCCGATGAGCGAGCACATCGTGACGCAAGACCCGCCACGGCACACCCGTACCCGGGCGCTGCTCGGCCGACTGCTTACGCCCAAGCGGCTCAAGGAAAACGAAGATTTCATGTGGCGGCTGGCCGACGAACAGCTCGACCAGTTCGTCGCCCGCGGCAGATGCGAGTTCCTCGAGGACTACGCCAGGCCGTTCGCGATGTTGGTGATCGCCGACCTGCTCGGCGTACCGGAAGAAGATCACAAAGAGTTCCGGGAGGTGTTGGCGACGACCGCACCCATCGGTGAGGTCGGCGACGACGCGCCCGTGCACAACCCGCTGGATTGGCTCGACGCCAAATTCTCCGGTTACATCGTCGACCGCCGACGCGACCCGCGTGACGACGTGCTGACGGAATTGGCCCAGGCGAAATACCCCGACGCATCCACTCCGGAGGTGGTCGACGTCGTTCATCTCGCGACGTTCTTGTTCGCTGCAGGCATGGAAACGACGACCAAACTGCTCAGCGCCGGCTTGCGGGTGCTGGGCGAGCGCCCGGACGTTCAGGAGTTACTGCGTGCGGACCGCAGCCGCATTCCGGTGTTCTTGGAGGAGACGCTGCGGATGGAAAGCCCGGTGAAGAGCCACTTTCGGCTGGCCCGTCAGTCGACGACGGTCGGCGGTGTGGCGATCCCCGCGGGGACGACCATGATGCTGTTGCCGGGCGCCTGTAACCGCGATCCGTCGAAATTCGAAGAGCCGCACGACTTTCGGATGGATCGGCCGAACGTGCGTGAACATGTGGCGTTCGGACGGGGCAATCACTCCTGCCCGGGTGCACCGCTCGCGCGCACCGAGGGACGCATCTCCTTGAATCGGATCCTCGACCGGATGTCGGATATCAGGATCTCCGAACCATCGCACGGCTCGTGCGGCGAATACCGGTACGAATACGAGCCGACGTTCATCCTGCGAGGGTTGACAAACCTGCATCTGGAATTCAAGCCCGTTCCCTGAGCCGCCGAACCCCGCTAGCTTCTTCCTTGTGAGCACCGCGGGGGGCAGGCTGGCAATGCGATATGCGGGCCGCCTCGTGCTGGCGTATCTGCTCTCCGTCAGCGCGGCGTTCATCATCGTTGTCCCTATCGGCGGTATCAGCGTGACCAGCCCATACGCCTTCTTCTCCGAGAAGAACATCATCACCGCGGTGTTGTCGGTGCTCGCCGGCACGATTGCCGTCGCGGCGAGCGGCGTACTCAACATCCGCGGGACGCTTCGGTGGTTCAACCAACGGGAACCCGACGGCGACGAGATTCGATCCGCAATGAAGCTCGTCAATCGCCAGTCGGCGATTCTGGCGGCGATCTGGGGCATCTGCGGCGGGGCGTTCATCCTCGTCAATCTCGACGGCGGCGCGGCAGTGGTGGTGCCCACCGTCCTGGGCACGGTATTCGGCGCAGCCGCAGCCGCCGGCACTGCGCTACTGCTGACGCAGCGGTTCCTACTGCCGATCCTCGTCTCAGCCGCCCAGGGGTCCGAGGGTGGCCTTGCGGCACCGGGTGTCCTTGCGCGACTGATGGGCATGTGGGCTCTGTCCATGGCACTGCCCGCCGGCGTGATCGCCGCGATCGTCTTCATTCACGCGAACGGGTGGGTCATCGAGAAGACCGCGTCGGTCGAGACGCCGATCCTCGTCGTGGCCGTCGCCGCCGTGGTTCTCGGCCTTCCGGTGATGATCCTCACGTCGCGGTCGATCTCCGATCCGATCCACGAGGTCGTCGATGCGATGGCAGAGGTCGAGCGCGGCAACCTCGACACTTCCGTCGGGGCATTCGAGCACACCGAAATAGGCCGCCTGCAAAGGGGATTCAACCAGATGGTGGCCGGACTCGCGGAACGCGAACGAATTCGCGACCTCTTCGGTCGCCACGTCGGGATCAATGTCGCCCGCAGGGCCATGCAAGAAGGGGTATCGCTGTCTGGCGATGTTCGAGATGCGGCAATCCTGTTCATCGACCTCGTCGGCTCAACCCAGTTGGCGGCGAGCCGTCTACCGCAGCAAGTGGCGGAGGTGCTCAACGACTTCTTCCGGATCGTCGTGGCTGCCGTCGACGAGCGAAACGGCTTGATCAACAAGTTCGCCGGCGACGCCGCTCTCGTCGTCTTCGGGGCGCCCCTTCATACCGAGGGAGCCGCGTCGTCGGCGTTGGCGACCGCTCGCGAACTCGGCGACAAACTACGCACGCTACCCATCGTCGACTTCGGTATCGGTGTCACCGCGGGACAGGTCTTCGCGGGAAACATCGGCGCCGAGAACCGCTACGAGTACACGGTGATCGGCGACCCGGTCAACGAAGCCGCCCGGTTGGCGGACCTGGCCAAGACATCCGACCGCCGGGTCCTGTGTTCGGCGGCCGCCGCCGACCGGGCGGATCATTCCGAACGCCGACATTGGCACCCGCAGGGAAGTGCGGTCCTGCGCGGCCGCTCGAAACCCACACATATCTGGACGCCGGTGCCTCACAATGAGGCCGGAACAGCGAGCGAGGCGACAGAATCGGGGTGACGATGGGTATACGACCCGCGTCGGCAGCGACCGTTGTCGCGCTCCTGCTCGTCACCGGCTGTTCTTCGCAGGAGATCCGAAGTCAAGCCAACGCATCGGTGACCATCGATGGGAAGGACCAGGGCAAGACCCAGGATGTCCGGTGCAACCAACTGCAGTCGTCGTGGTTCCTCGACATCCGCCAAGTAGGCTCGACGGCGACCGCGATCGTCGACCTGCAGGGCGACAAGGCTCAGGTGCAGACGGTCGACATCCAGGGTTTCGGCGGGTTCACCGGAAGCTACTGGCAGGGCGGCGACCAAACCGCGGATGCCACGTTCACGAACCAGACGTTCACAATCTCCGGAACCGCCTCCGGGGTGAAGACAGGGAACCCGCGCCCGAGCCCTGTCACGTTCAAGATCGTCGCGAAATGCTGACCGGGTGGTTGAACATGGCGCGAAGGGGTAAACCGTTGCAGCAACGAGGATGCAGCGTCAGGCGTGCTGCGCGGGGCAGTCAGGAGTGGACGACGTCATGACCATCGATACATGTCCCGGGTGCGGCTATCCGAAGTTCGGTCCCGACCTGTGCGACTATTGCCGGCCGGTGCTCGCCCTTGATCAAGAGCCGCGAATCGCACTGACCAGCTTCGACGGCGACATGACCGCGGCGGTCTAACTCCGGGCCCGATTGTTGGACTCGTTACAAAACGTCGTGATACTGTCACGTCCGAGGTAAGCCCTGGATCGGTGACCATGGACCGCCATGAACTGCGCAGGCTGGACCCCTACCGGCAGAACGTCGCCGACCCGATGCGGCGGACCGCGTGGTTGCTCGACAACGAGCCGGGCGAACGCCCAGAACTGGCGGCGTCAGCGTTCGTGTTCATCGCCGAAGAAGCGGCCATGGCAACCACGATGGCGGTGCACATCCAAGGCGGGCTCGGGATCTCCTCCGGAGCCGCCACCGCGTACCTGGTCCGCGCCCGGGGATGGCCGCTGGCCGGTGGCGATCCGGCCGCCTCGGCGGAACGGGTGGCATCGCTCGTCTGCTCACGAGGGGTCGGAGGGATCACCTGATGGACTTCTCCCGTGTCGAATTGTCCTCGGAGGACCAGGCTTTCCTCGACGAAGTGCGCTCGTTTCTGAGCGAGCACGTCACCGACGACGTGCGGCGCCGCGACCGCGAGACCGGCGACAACTTCGACGAAGACGTGCACTTGGCAGCGGGCGCCGCGGGATACCTTGCCGGTGAACTGAAGTCGGCCGCCGACGGCGGGTTCAGCCCGGTCCGCCGACGGATCTGGGAGCTGGAGAGATGCCGGACGCGAATGCCGTGGTGGCACACCGGCACCACGGTGATGATCGCGCGCACCATCGAGCCGTTTGCCTCGCCGGCTGTCAGGGACGAGGTCTTGCCCGGCGTGCTGTCCGGTCACATCCGACTGTGCCTGGGCTTCACTGAGCCCGACGGCGGCTCAGATGTTGCGACGTGCAAGACCCGCGCGGTGCGCGACGGCGACGGCTGGATCATCAATGGCTCCAAGATGTTCACGTCGAATGCGCACCACAGCCAGTACGTGTTCCTGCTTACCAACAGCGACCCGGACGGGCCGAAACACAAAAACCTCACCATGTTTCTGGTGCCGCTGGACACCCCGGGCATCGAAATCCAAGGCATCCGGACCGTGGACGGCGACCGGACGAACATCACGTACTACAGCGACGTGCGTGTCGACGACAAGTACCGGCTGGGCGAGGTCAGCGGCGGCTGGACGGTGCTGCGCGCGGCGCTGAACGTCGAACACGGGATCGTCGAACGCGACACCGCCGGACTGCAGAAACTTGCGGCGATGGCCGAGCACGGCGACCTGATGGCCGAGGCGGTCGACCGGGTCGCAGCGGTGGTTGCCGAAAACGGTTTGCTGGCAGACCAATCCGTCGCCCACCGGCTAGGCCGCGGCATCGCCGGGATGGAAGCTGCACTGAGCACCCCTGGGATGTTCGGCCGGGTCGCGATCGCTCAGACGATGCGTGACGTCAGCCCGGACCTGATGGACATCCTCGGCGCCGCGTCGAGCCTGCCCGGCGACGACGTGGCCGCGGAGTACATCTTCCGGCTTTCGCTGCCCACCGGCGTCTACGGCGGCACCCTCGAAGTGTTCCGCAACATGATCGCCGAGCACGCGCTCGGACTGCGCCGGCCGGACTACTCGGCCCCCAAACCTGGCTAGGCGCTACGCCTCTGGGCCGACCTTGTCCTTCTGCGCCGGAGTCACGGGCGGCGCGGTGCGCCAGTTCGGCAGACCGTCTTCTTCCAGGCCGACCGGGTACTTGTTGTCGTGCACCCACGCCCAGTGCGCATGGTTGAGCTCGTGCAACGTGAAGCAGGCGTTGAGCGCGTTGTAGAAGCCCATGTTGTCGACGGTCTGGTTCACCGCTTCCTTGGCCAGCAGCGCCGCCATCGTCGGAACCTGCGCGATACGGCGCGCGAACTCCAGGGTCTTGACGCTCAACTCGTCCTGCGGGAAGATCTTCGACACCATGCCCATCTGGTAGGCGTCCTCAACCGTCAGCGAATCACCGGTCAGCATCAGCTCTTTGGTCTTCCGCGGCCCGAATTCCCAAGGGTGGGCGAAGTATTCGACGCCGCACATGCCCAGCCGGGTCCCGACGACGTCTGCGAAGCGGGTGCCCTCGGCGGCGACGATCAGATCACACGCCCACATCAGCATCAGAGCAGCGGCGTACACCTCACCGTGCACCTGGGCGACCGTGATCTTGCGCAGATTGCGCCACCGACGCGTGTTGTCGAAGAAGTGATGCCACTCCTGCAGCATCAGCATCTCGGCGCCCTGCCGAGTCGCGCCCTTCATGCGGTAGCTCGGGTGCTGGTCGGGCCCGGGCGTGTACTCGGCGCGCATGACACTGGAGCCGAGGTCGTGGCCGGAGGAGAACATCGGCCCGTTGCCACCGAGGATCACCACGCGCACCTCATCGTCGTCCTCGGCCTTCAGGAAGGCCTCGTTCAGCTCGACGAGCATGCCCCGGTTCTGCGCGTTCCGCGCCTCCGGGCGATCGAGCATGATCCGGACGATGCGCCCGTCGTCAAGCTGTTCGTAGGTGATGAAGCGGTAGTCCTCTGACATACCCCGCATCCTATGCATGCGAGAATCCCGTGCTCCTCACAGGAGCATCCCATTCACCTCGTGCGCGGCCTCGGCGCTACGGTCTAGCTGTGACTACCTCAGCGTTAGCGATCACCGACGAACACCGCGACCTGGCCGACTCCGCCATGGGCCAGCTGAGCAGGCTCAACAGTCGCGCTGCCGCCCGCGCCACTCTGGAGGGTGCCGCTGCCCACCCGGCCGATCTGTGGACGGCGGGGGCGGGGCTGGGCTGGAACGGCCTGGCGATCTCCGAAGATCACGGCGGTTCGGGGTTCGGCCTGTCCGAGCTCGCGATCGTGCTGGAGGCACAGGGTCGCGAGGTGTGTCCAGGGCCGTTCCTGCCGTCTGCGTCCGCGGCTGTGGTGATCGACCGTTGCGGGACGGATTCACTGCGCGCACAGCTGCTTCCGAGACTCGCCTCGGGTGATGCCGTGGGTGCGCTGGGGCTTTCGGGCAGCGTGGTGGTGGGCTCGGATCTGGTGGTCAGCGGCGAGAGCCCCGCGGTACTCGGCGCTCCCGATGCCGACCTGCTGGTGATAACCGCCGGAGAGGACGTCGTCATAGTGGAAGCGGGTGCTTCCGGCGTGACGGTGACGGCCGCGGACGCGCTGGACACCACCCGCAGCATTGGCGGGGTCGCGTTGCGCGACGTCTCCGCGGACGGGGCGCGCGTGTTGCGGGGTGCCGCTCGCCTGGCGCGGACCGTGTTCTGGATCCTGGCTGCCGCTGAGGCGGTCGGGGTCAGCTGGGCCGCGCTGGAGATGGCGCGCGACTACGCGAAGGTGCGTGAGCAGTTCGGCCGGACCATCGGCACGTTCCAGGCGGTGAAGCACCACCTGGCGAACATGTTGGTCAATGCCGAGGTGGCCACGGCCGCGGCGTGGGACGCGGCGCGCGGCGACGACCTGGACAGCGCTTCGTTTGCTGCGGCGGTGGCGGCCGCACAGGCGATCCGTGCGCAGATCTTCAACGCGGAGTACAACATTCAGCTTCACGGGGGGGTCGCGTTCACGTGGGAGCACGACGCCCATTTGTACCTCCGGCGGGCGCGAACGCTGGCGGCCGTGATGGCCGACGGCGCCGACCCCCTGATGGACATCGTTGACTTGCAGCGCAGCGGGATGGCCCACGGTGCGTCCTTCACCCTTCCGCCGGAGGCCGAGGAGTACCGGTCGCACGCCCGGGAAGCGGCGGCACGGATCCGGTCGCTCCCGGCCGACCAGCAGCGCGACGCCCTCGTCGACTCCGGCTATCTCGTTCCGCACTGGCCTGCGCCGTGGGGACGAGCTGCCGACGTCGTCGAGCAGCTGGTCGTCGAGGAAGAGTTCCGCGGCATCGACATCCCGGACATGGGCATCACCGGATGGGTGACGCTGACGATCGCGCAGGCCGGCACCGACGATCAGCGTGAGCGGTGGGTGGAGCCGGTGCTGCGCGGCAAGGAGATGTGGTGTCAGCTGTTCTCCGAACCGGGGGCGGGCTCCGATGCGGCCGCCGTGCGCACCGCTGGGAAGCGGGTGGAGGGCGGGTGGCTGGTCACGGGTCAGAAGGTGTGGACAAGCCTTGCGCACGACTGTGATTGGGGTCTGGCGACGGTGCGCACCGACCCGGACGCACCCAAACATGCCGGGGTCACGATGATGGCCCTCAATATGAAAGCGCCTGGCGTGCAGGTGAAGCCGCTGCGTGAGATCACCGGTGAATCGCACTTCAACGAGGTGTTCTTCGACGAGGTGTTCGTGCCGGACTCTGACGTGGTGGGCGACGTGAACCGTGGTTGGATGGTGGCTCGCGCGACGCTGGGCAACGAGCGGATCTCGATCGGCGGCGGGTCGTCGGGGACGCTGGCGTTCACAGTCGACGATTTGGTGAAATTGCTTGACAGCGCACCTTCTTCGACCGCTTCGGCGTACGTTCGGCCGGCGGGGGCGGTGATCGCCGACTTTCACACGTTGCGGTTGCTGAACCTGCGGCGGGCCAGCCGGGCGATCGCCGGAGCCGAGCCGGGGCCGGAAGGCAACGTGACCAAGCTGGTGCTGGCCGAACAGTCGCAGCGGCTGACGGAGCTCGGGATGTCGCTGGCGGGCACGGCGCCTGTACTCGGGCAGATGCCCAAGCTTTTGGGGTCCTACCTAGGTGGACGAGCGATCACGATCGCCGGTGGTACGTCGGAGATCTCCCGCAATACGATCGCCGAGCGGATTCTGGGCCTGCCGCGAGATCCATTGCTCAAGTAGCGGGCTTCGTCAAGGACGGTCGCAGAATCTGTGGATGGATTCGTGGTTGTGGATAACTGGGCCTGAAATGCTGCGTGCGGCAGGACCGTAAGGCCTCGATATGTCGGTGGCCGTCGATAGAATTCACTTATGTGTTCGAATCGGTTGGACCGTCCCGAGGCGGTGTTCGCCGCGTTGGAACGGCTGGAGACCGATGTCCGCTCGTTCGGGGACCTGTCGTTCGACGCGCTGTCAGAGCTCGACTGCGTAGCGGTGATCGAGCGGCTCAACCGTGTCGGACGCCAGCTCCCGGCCCGCCAATACGAACTCATCAACCAGCTCAGTGAGCGGGCGGTGGCCAGCGATATCGGCGGGCCGTTGGCGTGCGTGCTGGCTGACCGGCTCAAGATCCGGCCGGGCGCGGCGCGGCGCATGATCGCCGAGGCCGGGCAGGTGGGGCATCGGTGCATGCTGGGCACGGTATGAGGCGTAGGCCTTCCGGGTGCTATGCGCTTTGCCGACCCCATGCCAGGACGCGACCACCAACGAACCGGCGAGCATGGTGAACTCCCCGTCGATTTGCTGTGCCTGAGCATCGACGGCGAGCTTGCGGTGGCTGAGCCGAAAGATCGGTGATGTGGTCGCCTCAGCGGGCGTGGGAGTCGGGGAGGTCGGCTGCGGAACCCGAATGGCGTTGACGCCGAGTACCGGCAGGACGATCTGCAATTGGGACACGAAATAG
>JBLNEK010000234.1:0-15759 GCA_050262635.1 Candidatus Sericytochromatia bacterium
AACTCGTCGTCGCAGCCGGGCCGCAGGCGTTGGCCGATGATGACGGTGGCCGCGCTGTCGGTCACGTCGCCAGCCGGTCGTAGATTCGCTCCGGCGTCAGCGGCAGTTCGCGGAATCGTGCGCCGGTGGCGTCGTGAACGGCGTTGGCCAGCGCCGGTGCGACGGGGTTGATGCAACACTCCGCGATGCCCTTGGCGTGCATCGGGCCCACCGAGTCGGTCGAGCCGACCAGGATCACCTCGGTCCGCGGGACGTCGGCGAAGGTGGGGATGCGGTAGTTTCGCAGGTTCGGGTTCGTCATCACGCCGTTGTCGTCGACGTGATGGTTCTCGGTCAGCACGAACCCGACACCCTGCGCGACGCCGCCTTCCACCTGTCCACGCACCTGCGCGGGGTTGATCACCACACCGGCGTCGGTGGCCTGCACGCTGTACAGGATGCGGATCTCGCCGGTCACCCTATGCACCGCGATGCGGAAACCCTGGGCATTCGACGTGACGCTGCGCGGCGAACCATATGCCTTGCGCGACACCGTGAACCGGATGCCGCGCCGCGCCGCAACGGCGAGCAGTTCGTCCAGCGGCACGCGAACCTCACCGCAGCGCACAGCATCGTCGTCCACCGAGCAAGCCGACACATGACAGCGGGCGTATCCGGCCGCGAACCGCAGGACCCTGTCGCGCAGAGCGGTGGCGGCGCGCAGCACCGCGTTGCCGGCGACGAACATACCGGCGCTGGCGAACGCGCCGGTGTCGAATCCGTTGCGGTCGGTGTCGGATTGCACCAGCCGCACCCGCGCGGGCGTGGTGCCGAGCACCGTGGCGGCGATCTGCACGTGGGCGGTGGATGTCCCCTCACCGAATTCGGCCGTCCCGACAGCGATTTCGTAGACGCCGTCGGAACCGAGAGTGGCCCACGCTTCGGAGATGTGCTCAGTCGGCGGCGCGGTTTCGTGCAATGAGCACGCCGACCCGGTGCCGACGAGCCAGCCCTCGCCCACCGTTTCACCCTCGCAGTTGCGGCGCAGCGCGTCGTCGACAAGGTCGACGCAGCGGCCCAGCCCGTCTTCGGTGAACTCGACGTCGTCGGGCTCGTCGTGGACCGCCAGCAGTGAGTCCCCCGGCCGCACGATGTTGCGGCGGCGTAGCTCGAGCGGGTCCATACCCAGAGCGACAGCCAGCTCATGCATCGCGGACTCCACCGCGAACGTGGGCTGCGTCATGCCGTAGCCACGCAGCGCGCCGCTGGGCACCGTATTCGTGTACACCGAGTACGCGTCGAATCTCTTGTTGGAGCATCGGTACAACGCGACAGCCGCCGCGCCGGCGAACAGTGTCTCGCCACAGTGGTTGCCGTAGGCGCCGGTGTTGGACACGTTGCGGAACTGCAGTGCGGTCAGCGTGCCGTCGGACCGGGCGCCGAGCTTGACCGTGATCTTCATCGGGTGCCGCGGCGAGGCGGTGGTGAACTCCTCTTCGCGGCTGTACTCCCAGCAGACGGGCCGGCCGGTGTCGAGGGTGGCCAGCGCCACCAGGTCTTCAGAGATCACCTCCTGCTTGCCGCCGAACGCGCCGCCGACCCGCTTACAGAACACGCGCACCTGGTCGGGCCGGAGGTCGAACAGGTACTCGAGCTTCTGCTTGGCGATCGAGGGTGACTGCGAACTGGTGCGCACGTTCAGCCGGCCCTCTCGCATCCAGGCGATCGAGCCGTGCGTCTCGAGGTGCACGTGAGCCACCCGCGGTGAGAAGTAGGTGCCTTCGTGAACGACGTCGGCCTCTGCGAATCCCGCTTCGACGTCACCGATTCCGCCGTGCAGCTCGATGAGGATGTTGCGGACCGGGTCCTGCACGAACGGGTCATCGGAGCCGTGCAGCTGCGGCGCTCCGTCGGCCATCGCGAGTTCAGGATCGAACACGGCCGGTAGGACCTCGTACTCGACCACGAGCCTGCGGCACCCCTCTTCGGCGGCGGCAGCGGTGTCGGCCGTCACGGCCGCCACCCGTTGTCCGACGAAGCGCACCACGTCGTCGAGGATCCGGGTGTCATCGGGGTCGACGAGGTGATCCGTGTGGATCGCGGTGGTGAACGTCTTGCGCGGCACGTCTTTCCAGGTGTACACACAGTGCACTCCCGGCACCGCCAACGCCGCCGTCTTGTCGATGGACACGATCCGCGCGTGGGCGTGCGGGGAGTGCAACACCTTCAGGTGCAGCATGCCCTCGATGCGAGTGTCCATCGTGTACTCGGCGCGGCCGGTGACGACCTCCGCGCCGGCCGGCGCACCGACGCTGGAGCCGACGGCCTTGCCAGGTTGCGCCTCCTCGATCTCGGCGACCCCGTGGATCGCGTCTTCGATCGCGCGATATCCGGTGCAGCGGCACAGGTTTCCCTTCAGCGAGTGCGGCAGGTCGCTGCGCTGCTCGTCGGACAGCGCCGCCGCGGTCATGATCATGCCGGGCGTGCAGAACCCGCACTGGAAGCCGGGCGCATCACGAAACTGCCGCTGCAGCGGGTGCATGCGCTCGGGTGAGCCCAGCCCTTCGACCGTGGTGACCTCGCGGCCCTCGGCGCGAAACGCCGGAGTGATGCAGCTGTGCACCGGCTCGCCGTCGAGCCACACCGTGCAGGCGCCGCAATCGCCTGCGTCGCAACCCTTCTTGACGCCGAACCAGCCGAGCGAGCGGACGAACGTGCGCAGACACTGACCGGGGTGCGGCTCGTCGTCGAACCGCGTGCCGTTGACGGTGTAGGTCATCGAGACCCGCCTTCGACGAGTTCGGCGCGAATCTCCTCGGCGAAGTGCCCGGTCAGATGCCTGCGGTGCTGCGGGCTGCCGTTCGCGTCGTCGAACCAGACATCCGTCGGGATCGCGGCGATCGCGTCGCGCATCGTGGCAGCATCGGGCGCGTCGTCGAAACTCAGTTGCACGGGCCGAGTGGTGCTCGCCGTCAGCGTCAACGTCATGCCGCGCTCGCCCGCGGCGGCGGTGCCGATCAGGAACACGGTCGAGCGGCCAAGCCGGGTCAAACTGAACCGCCGGTGCGCGTGCCGTTTGCGCAGCGCGCCGGCCGGGATGTGGATGCTGCGCAGGATCTCACCGTCAGCGAGCATGTTGCGGTGGTTACCGGTGACGAAATCGCCCGCGGCGAGCCAACGTTCAGCACCGTCGGCTCCCCACAGGAGGTAGGTCGCGTCCAGCGCCACCGTCAGCGTGATCATCGGGCCCGCGGGCAGTGACATGCAGATGTTGCCGCCGACGGTGGCGCAGTTCCACACCTTGAACGACGCTAGAAACGCCTCACAACAGGTGGCGAACAGCGTCGCGGCCGGCCAATGATGTGGTGGTACAAACTCATACAGCTCTCGTATCGTGCACGTCGAGCCGATCCGCAGGCCGTCGCCGGACGGCTCGAGAGCCGGCCAGTTCAGAGCGGTCAGATCGATCAGGCGGTCGACGTCGGGCTGTGGTTCGGAGAACAGCCATGTTCCGCCGGCAAGCCAGGCATCGCCCGGGCGCCACTGCTCACCGGGCCGGTCGTGCGGTCGCCGGACGACACTCGTGACGGTGTTCAGGTCCACCGGATTGACTGTAAGCTTGCGCACTCGGAGTGGGCGGATTTCACCGAACCGGCGGCTGTTCGCGTGAAGCGAGGTGTCACGGATCAATGACATCTGCGCACGATGATCGCTACCAGCACGGACGGGTGTAGGGTCCACCTGTCGAAGCCGGGTGCTCCGGCGGATAGATGGGATTGGTCTCATGAACTCGAGTCGTTCGGCTCGTCGTCTTGCTGCGCTCGCGGGCGTCTTCGTGATCGCCGGATCGGGTGCGCTGACCGCGGCGTGCGGTGGCAAGGAGAAGGAAGAGCCCACCACCACCACCACCACAACAACCACCACGACCACGCCCACCAGCACCCCGCCGCCACCGTCGCCGACCCAGAACATGCCGCCGCCCACCAACGGGAACGTCTTCTCGCCCAACCCGGTACCTACCCCGCCGCAGACCACGCACCGCCAGCGTGAGTACCCCTACCCGGGGGCCGGCCCGAACGGATAGGCGTTTACTCGCCGCGCAGCTGGAAGTCGATCAACGCCGCCATCGTCTCGACGGCCTCCGACAGCGCCTGGAGCCGCGCGTGAGCGGACGGGGCGGCGAGCACAGAATAGCGGTCCGCCTGGCCCATCGGCACGGTCGATGCCAGCGCGTACAGCTTGTCCCCAGGGTCATCGGCCAGCGCCACTCCCGCGAAAAGCATGTCGCGGGGCGGCATTTCGGCTCCTCGCGCCGCGGCCAGCCGCTCGAAGAGCGCCATCACGCGGTCCTCCAGTTCGCGGATGGAGTCGGCGGCGACGGGCTCGCCAGGTTCGTCGGGCCAGCTCCGCACTTCGGCGCGCGGATAGGGGTCGTCGGGCAGCCACCGCAGCACCTGTAGCCGTTCGGACATCCGGCAGCGCAGTGTGTATTTGCCGTCGCCGAGGTCACGGTGTTCGACTACGCGGGCCAGCGCGCCCACGTTGTAGCGGTTGTCGCCGCCACCCACCTCACGGCCGGCGGCGATCAGCACCACCCCGAACACCGGGTCGTCGGCGGCAAGGCAGTCGGCGACCAGCTGCGAGTACCGCGGCTCGAAGATCCGCAGCGGCAGGTCGTCGTCGGGAAGCATCGCCACCTCGAGCGGAAACATCGGCAGCACGTGGCTTTTCCGGCTGTGTTCCATCAGAATTCCAGCTCGCCGACCAATGCGTCGACGACCGCGCGCAGGTCGCCATCGTTGTCCTCGGCGACCCGCCGCTGACGCTGATACGACGCGCCCACCGCGGGGATCTGCGCCACCGACGCGAGTTCGTCGGCGCATCCTAGCGACCGCGCCACCGGCCCCAGCCGCGTCAGCAGATCGTCGAGGTCTTCGGTCACCAGCCGCTCGTTGCTGTCGGCATCCAGGATGATCACCGCGTCGAGCCCGTAACGCGCTGCGCGCCACTTGTTTTCCTGCACATGCCATGGCGGCATCACCGGTAGCGACTCGCCCGCGTCGAGGCGCCGATCGAGGTCGACGATCAGGCAGTGCGTCAGCGCCACGAGCGCAGCCAGCTCCCGCAGGTTGGACAATCCGTCGAAGATCCGCACCTCGATCGTGCCGAGATGAGGCGAAGGCCGGATGTCCCAACGGATTTCGTTCATGTGGTCGATGATTCCGGTCTTTTTCTGGTCGTGGACGAACCCTTCGAACTGGCTCCACTTCTGGAACTGGAACGGCAGCCCTGCCGTCGGAAGTTGCTGGAACATCATCGCGCGGTTGCTGGCGTAGCCGGTGTCCTCACCGGCCCAGTACGGCGACGACGCGGACAATGCCAGCAGATGGGGGTACTGGTTGAGCAGTGACGAGATGATCGCCATCACCTTGTGCGCGGACGAAACACCCACGTGCACATGTACTCCCCAGATCAGCATCTGCCGGCCCCACCACTGGGTGCGCTTGATCAGCTCGGCGTAGCGGGGAGCGTCGGTCAGCTTCTGCGACGACCACTTCGCGAACGGGTGGGTGCCCGCACAGAACAGCTCCATGCCGTGCCCGCGGACGATGTCGCGCGCGGTGACCAACGTCGAGCGCAGGTCCTCCATCGCCTGCCCAGTGGTGTCACAGATGCCGGTGACGAACTCGACGGTGTTGCGCAGTAACTCCTTGTGCACCTTGGGGTTTTCGCCGATCTCGGCGATCACCGTGGCGGCCTCGTTGGAAAGGTCGCGGGTCTGGGCATCGACGAGCGCGAACTCCCATTCCACCCCGACCGTCGGCCGCGGAGACGCAGCGAAGTCGATCCGGTGCCTGGTCTTGCTAGCCGGTGATGACACCGCAAGCCACCCGCTTGCCGGCGTCACCGGTGGCCATCGTCTCGGCGTCTGGTCCGGGTGCGTTGTCGCCGGAGGTGTAGCGGTCGGGGATGTTGGTGAAGTTGTCGGCCTTCTCGTGAATCATGATGACGGTGCCCTGCCCGGCGATCAGCTGTTCCGCGGTGAAGGTATCGGTGGTGGTCACCAGCTTGGCGGCACCGTTGGAGCGCACCTGAAGAGACGGAAGGTCGCCGCTGGCTGGATGGGTGGTGTGGCCCGGCACCTGGAAGTGGCCACCGGCGGAGAGGAAGTCACCGGGAGGGCCACCGGTCGGGGCCACGGAGTTGGCCTCGCACTTACCCACCGAGTGGAGGTGCATGCCGTGGAAGCCGGGCGTGAGGATGCCGTCGCCGATGGTCTCGACGGTGACCGTGGCGAAGCCGCCCGAGAAGTCGAACGTAGCCGTCGCGACCGGCGTACCAGTCGGGCTCTTCAGCTGAGCCGTGAGCTTCTTGCCCTGGCCCTCGGACGCCCGGGTGCCCGACGGCTGGGTTCCCGACGGCGATGGGGACGTGGAACCGGTCCACACCGATGGTGTCGTGCCCGGCGTGGAGCTCGGGTTCTGTTTCGGGCTGCAGGCGCCCAGCGCGAGTACGGGAACAGCCAACAGGGCAGCAACGATGGTGGCGGTCTTGACCATGGACGTGAGCCTATCCCGTGACCGCCACGATCACTCCGGGCGGCAGCTCCGCGAGTTCCGGGCGGCGCGGCTCCACCGGTGCGTTGCCGAGTAGCTTGGCGACTTCGTCGGCGGACTCCCGCTCGCCGGGCGTGTCTGTGAAGAACACCGTCGTCGCGGTCAGGTCGGGTATCTGGAGGCCGTCGGGTTCCACGGTCACCGTCCAGCCGGCCTGCGTCAGCTGGTCGCCGGTGCGCGCGGCCGCACCCTCAACCTGGGAGGTGTTGTAGACGCGCACGGCCGCCTTGGCCCGTGCCGGCGACGTGGTGGTGGTCGTCGTGGTCGCCACGGGCGTCGCCTGGTTGTCCGACCTGCCGTCGGAAAGCACCGCGTTGATTCCCAGCAGCAGGAACACGACCGCCAGGAACAGCAGCACCATCACCATGGCCCGCAGCGGCAGTCCGCCTGAGTGGGGTACGCGCTGATTCATCGTGCCCACTGTAACGAGGGCATGGGCCGGCTCCGGCCGCTCAGGTGAGTTCGAACCCCAGCCGGCGCGCCGCCCGGGCTTTCTGGCGGCTGGCACGCAGTCGGCGCAGCCGCTTCACCAGCATCGGGTCGGCGGCAAGTGCCTCCGGGCGGTCCACCAATGTGTTGAGCACCTGGTAGTAGCGGGTGGCCGACATGGAGAACAGCTCCCGGATGGCTTCTTCCTTCGAGCCCGCGAACTTCCACCACTGCCGCTCGAACGCGAGGATGTCGTGTTCCCGACGGGTCAGCCCGTCAGCAGGTTCAGCGTCCTCCCCCGACCGCTTTGCCCGTGGCATGGCGCCGTCCATATCGCTCCTAGCACCCCTTCGCCCGTTGTCGGCTCTTCGCCCAAGTGGCTCTTCGCAGAACCGGATGACATCCCTGGGTTTCGGCTGGTGTCGGCGAACATTCAATCATGGTTCGCCGGTGCCGCACGTCAGCCGAGCCCGCGAGTCGGCTGACTAAGCTGGCAACCCGTGCCCGTCCTTCCCATCCGGATCGTGGGAGATCCAGTCCTGCACAACCCGACCGAACCCGTGAAGCTCAGGTCGGACGGATCGGTGCCCGAGGACGTGCGCCAGCTGATCGCAGACATGTACGAGACGATGGCGGCCGCCAACGGAGTCGGCTTGGCGGCCAACCAGGTTGGCGTGCCACTGCGCGTGTTCGTCTACGACTGCGCCGAAGCCCGCGGAAAGACGGTGCGGCGCAAGGGGGTGGTGATCAATCCGGTGCTGGAAACGACTCCGGTGCCCGAGACGATGCCCGATCCCGAGAAGGACGACGAGGGGTGCCTGTCGGTGCCGGGCGAGTCGTACCCCACCGGCCGCGCAAAATGGGCGCGCGTCACCGGATTCGACGTGGACGGGTCCCCCGTGAGGCTGGAGGGCGAAGATCTGTTCGCCCGGATGCTGCAGCACGAAACCGGGCACCTCGACGGCGTGCTCTATCTCGACCGGCTTCTCGGCCGGCATGCGAGAAGCGCCAAACGCATGCTGAAGTCGCACGGGTGGGGTGTGCCCGGGCTGTCGTGGACGCCGGGCGAGGTGCCCGACCCGTTCGGGCACTGACATGCGGCTTGCTACCTGGAACGTCAACTCGATCCGCGCGCGCGTCGACCGCGTCACGAGCTGGCTCGAGCGCGCCGACATCGATGTGCTGGCAATGCAGGAGACCAAGTGCGCCGACGACCAGTTCCCGACGATGCCGTTCGCGGCGATCGGCTACGAGGTGGTGCACTGCGGGTTCAACCAGTGGAACGGGGTGGCGATCGCGTCGCGGGTCGGCATCGACGACGTCGAAGTGGGTTTCGAGGGGCAGCCGTCGTGGAGCGATAAGGCCGCTGCGGACGCAAGGAGCAAGACAGGCGATACCGAAGCCAAGGCCGAGGCGCGCGCGCTGGGAGCGACATGCGGTGGGGTGCGGGTGTGGAGCCTGTACGTTCCCAACGGCCGGGTCCCGGCTTCGCCGCATTACTACTACAAGCTGAAATGGCTTGACGCGCTTGCCGATACCGCGAGGGGTTGGCTGGCCGGGGATCCGGGCGCGCAGATCGCACTCGTCGGCGACTGGAACATCGCTCCCACTGACGACGACGTGTGGAGCGTCGAGTTCTACAAGAACAGCACGCACGTCACCGAGCCCGAGCGGCGCGCGTTCCGCAAGATCGTCGACGCCCAGTATGCCGACGTGGTAAGGCCTTTCGCGCCTGGGCCGGGGGTGTACACCTATTGGGACTACACGCAGCTGCGTTTCCCGAAGCGCCAAGGCATGCGGATCGACTTCATCCTCGGCTCACCGGCGCTGGCGCAGCGCGTCACACAGGCGGAGATCGTCCGCGAAGAACGAAAGGGCAAGGCGCCCAGCGATCATGCCCCCGTGGTCGTCGAGCTCGCGTGATCCTTGCATGGGATCTTTATTGGTGAGGGACGACCCGAAGAGCAGCCGTAGCACCTGACCATGTTCGCAACGTGACGTTCGGCAGGCCCGCCCTGGGGAAGCGCAGTGTTGCCGCGTCGGGCTTGATGCCAGGCTAGTCATCCGTCAGAGCTATTGGCCCGAGCTGCAGCAAGACTGGAGTTGATGGGCTCGCGCAGTCTTCGCCACCACAGCGCCGTCTCCGGTCGCGCGAAGAACGTCGCGTAGAACGCGCCGCTGAACACCACGAGTGCCCCGACCAGGAGCAGCCCGAACAGTAAAGGGAACGCAGCGATGGGCTCCGCAAAGTACCGACACGCCAGCAGCAGTGCCGCCAAGAACGTCGACCCGGTCGCGACCAGCCACACCCGCGACCAGTTGCCGCCCCGTGCCGGTTCGCGCAGGGTGGTTTCCACGGTCATGCACAGCACCGCTCCGGCGATCAGGTCGACACCATAGTGGTAGCCGAAACCCAGCGTCGCCGAGAGCGTGCCCGCCAGCCAGAACGCGCCGCCCCACCGCACCCAGCGCGGACCGCTTCGACTGTGCAGGAAGACCGCGAGTGCCCACGCGGTGTGCATCGACGGCATGCAGTTGCGCGCGGTCAGGTCGTCGAACGCGATAGCCTTTGGCGACACGTCGACCGGCGGCAGGGCATGGGACCAGTAGTCGCCGACCTGAAAGCCGTCACCGGCCGCACTGAACGCGTACACCGGGCCGACGATCGGGTACAAGATGTAGATGACCGGACCGACCAAGCCCAGGACCAGAAATGACCGCATCAGGAAGTGCCGAGGCCAGCCGCTGGTCGTGACGTTGCGCAGCTGATAGACCGCGACAACCAAGGCGGCAGCGGGCAATTCGATGTATACCCAGTGCAGCACACCCGAAAACACCGGCCCCGCCGCGTCGACCAACCGGCCCATCAACCACGACGGCTGCGCCAGCGAGTGATCGACCAACAACGCGTACTCGTCCAAGACCTGCGGCCGCGCCAGCGCGGTGATGCGCAGCCACGCATCGCCGACCTTTGTGGCCAAGATGAGCAGGATGCCGAATACGATGGCGCGCAGCGCATTAGTCCGCTGCTGACCTGTCCACCGCCACAGCACCAGCACCGTCAAGCCCGTCAGCACGATCACCGGCCCGTTGCCGAACGCCAACACCCCGCCGCGCAGCAGCCGCTCCGCCGCGAACACGACGTCAATGCCGGCGGCGATCGACAACGCAATGACTCGGCATCGGTTGGCGACGCCGACCATCGCCACGCCCAAACCCACCCACGACACCGTCGCGGACTTCGGCGTCGCGACATAGTCGCTGAGCAGGCTGTGCACCGGGCCCTGGAAACCTGCGCGGGTCGCGGTGAGCTCTAACACCGCGAGCAGTGAAGCGATCAGCGCGACGACGAACGTCGCCCGCGCGCGGGTCGACAACGCACGCCGCTGCAGCAACCACGCGTCGTCGATGAACACCTGTTGAATTCTAAGTGGCGACGCAACAGCGCAGGTATGAACTCGCTACTCACCGCCGCAGCGGCTGTGCGGCTTCGAACGTCGCCGCCTTCCCTGCGGACTGCCACATGAGCCATCGTTCCCAGCGGTCGAGGTTACGGCGCTGCCAGAACCGGTCGACGCCGGGAACGATCCGTCGGGCGAGCTCCATGACCGCGATCATTGGAAAACGCAAGAGCAGCAACGCGATTCCGGGAAGTGGCGACGGCAGCGAGTAGCGACGACGGTTCCACGGCAGCATGTAGAGGCCGAGATAACCGGCTTGCACCCGGTAGTGGTACTCGGCACGCAGCCGGTTCATGCCGCGATGGGCGGCGGTGGGCGCGAATGCCGGCACGAACGACTGGACGAGCTCGGCACCGGCGTCGCCGCTGTCGTAGCTGCGGGCGGCGTCTGCCATGAACAGGATGCGCCACCCGTCGGTGACGGTCTGTGGGAAGTACCCGTCGGAGCGGACACCGACCAGATGACCGCAGTACCGGTTGAAATGCAGGACCGCGCGCATCTCGTGCGCAGAAGTGACGTGGCCCAGCAAGAACAGCCCGAACGCCGGCGCGACGCTGCCGCCCAGCAGCGTCAGCAACATCGCCGACTGGCTGATCGGCAAACCCCACCGCCGGGCGTCCCACTCCGGGTGCTGCCTCACCCGGTCGCGGACGCTGACGTGCATGATGCGCACGTGCAGCGAGATGTTGCGGGCAGCCGACCCTGGGGTGAATAGCGCACCGGGCTTGCTCACCTCGATCCACCACCGCGACGTCTCCAGGTAGCGGTGCAGCGCCCGGCCGCCCGCGTATCCCCCCGACAACGACAACGGCACCGCCAGCCACGCCTCGGTGTAGGTGTCGTTGGTTCCGGCGTTGCCCAGCGCTCCGAGCGCGTAGGCCCAGCGCCGCCACACCGCCGCGCCGTCTTCGACGAGTCGACGGTCGACCCAATGAGGGATCTGCTCGAACTCCTCGAACAGCGCTCGCATCGAGTCGGGTGCTTCCCGCACGTTGTCGATGCCGACGCGCTGCGCCGTCTCGACGAGATCGCGGGCTTGGCGGGCGCCGAGCTCGCCGTGGTACGTCTCCGCGACGAAGCGCTCGGCGACCGGATCGCCCTCGTTGAGGCCGGCGATAAAGCGGGCGGCAACGTCGTCGGTCGGAAAGAGGTCCACTTCCGTCAGGCGTAAGACCGCGTTGCGCAGCCGGGCATGCCCGCCGCCGTGCTTGGCGGCCGAATATCGAAATGCGGTGGTGGCGTTCCGAATCTCTTGCATCTGCGTCACAAACCGTAGTCTCGACGGTCGTCGATTCGCCGAGACTACGCGTTATGACGGATTCGGCGCGTTTTTCGTCACAAGCCGTAGTCTCGGCGACCTAGAGCTCAGTCGTCGAGTTCGTCGGCGTAGCGGCCCGGGTTGAACACCGACGCCGCCGCGCCGATCAGCATCATCACCGCCGCCGCGACGAACACCACGGTCAGTCCGGCATGGAACGGCCCGGAGATCAGCTCGGGGAAGAACGACTTGCCGGTCAGGTGCTCGGCGTTGACGCCGGGCTGCTGCAGCGCGTGCGACGGCGCCAGCAACTCCGCGATCGGGTTGTAGCCGAGGAACGCCGCGAACAGGCTGCCCACCGGCGGCAGGTTGGCGACCTCGTGGGCCACCGGCGCCGACACGCCCTGCGCCTGCAGCCCGCTGCTCAACGCACTCGGCAGCGTGTGAGCCAGTCCGACGATCATCAGCGAGAAGAAGATGCCGATCGACAACGATGAGCCGGCATTGAAGAACGTCGCGCGCACACCTGAGGCCGCGCCGCGCTCTGCGGCCGGCACGCTGGACATGATCGTCGCGGTGTTGGGTGCGGTGAAGATTCCGCCGCCGAGACCATTGAGGAACACCAACAGCGCGAACAACCAGTAGTTGAAGTTCACCGGAATCATCACCAGAGCGATGAAGGTCGCGGCCATCAACAACATCCCGCTGACCGTGAACGGCCTGGCGCCGAACCGGTCGGCCAGTGATCCCGCCAGTGGCCCGGCGATCAAGAACCCGAACGTCATGGGCAGCATGTAGATACCCGCCCACAGCGGCGTCGACTCGAAGCTGTACCCGTGCAGCGGGAGCCAGATGCCCTGCAGCCAGATGATCAGCATGAACTGCAGCCCGCCGCGGCCGACCGACGACATCAGGCCGGCCAGGTTGCCCATCCCGAAGCCGGTCGAACGGAACAGCCGGATGTTGACCATCGGCTGCGCCACCTGCGATTCGACGACACAGAAGGCCACCAGCAACAGGAAGCCGGCGATGATCGAGCCGAGCACCCACGGGTTCGTCCACCCTGTTGGGTAACCGCCGTAGGGCTGGATGCCGTACGTGATTCCGACGAGCAGCACCGTGAGGCCGACGCCGAACGTAATGGTGCCGGCCCAGTCCAGCTTCCCGCGTCGGCGCACGCCGATCTCGTGCAGCGACCGCATGCTCCACACCGTGCCGAGCAGACCGATCGGCACGCCGACCCAGAAAATGGCTCGCCAGTCCCATTCGGAGAGCACGCCGCCGATCAGCAGGCCGAGGAACGATCCCGCGACGGCCGCGACCATGTTGACGCCGAGCGCCATGCCGCGCTGATTAGAAGGAAACGCGTCGGTGAGGATCGCCGCCGACGACGCCATCAGCATTGCGCCGCCGACGCCCTGGATGACGCGCCAGGCGATCAGCCACAGCGCGCCCCCGTCGAGATGGAACGGGTCGAACGACAGCGCGACGGCTGCGACGGTGAACACCGCGAAGCCGAGGTTGTAGATCCGCACCCGCCCGTACATGTCGCCGAGCCGGCCGAACAGCACCACCAGCACTGCGGTGACGACGAGATAGCCCATCAGCATCCACAGCAGGTAGCTGACGTTGGAAGGAGCCAGCGGGTTCAGACCGATGCCGCGGAAGATGGCCGGCAGCGAGATCAGCACGATCGACGCATTGATGGTTGCCAGCAGCATGCCCAGTGTGGTGTTGGACAGCGCGATCCACTTGTAGCGCGGGTGGTCGCGGTCCCATCGCCGCCGCCGGCGGTCGGTCTCGGCGACGGCCATCACCGGGTTGGTGATGATGGGCGTCTTTTCCATCTGGGTCTCGGTCGTCATCTCAGTGGTCATCAGTCATCGCTCACGTATCGGCCAGAAAACATATGTTAGCTATACAAATGAATTGGATCCAATCGCTATTCCCTGCCCCTGTTCCGTCGAAACTCCGCTTTCGTTGGGAAAGTGCGAGTAGCGAGCGGCGAAACCGGAGTTTCGCGGATAGCGGCGACGACGGCGGCTGCGCTAGCGTGGACCCGTCCACGCGGGAGCGCACACCGAGTGCGCTGAGAGGACAGCTGGAGCTAGATACTCGCTCCGCTCATGGGGCTGTCGACCGTACGAACCTGACCGGGTAATGCCGGCGTAGGGAGTTGCAGTGAGCGATCTGTCCGTCACCACCGGTCCCATCGAGGGCAGCACCAAGGTCTATCGGCAACTCGCGACGAGCGCGCGCGTGCCGTTCCGGCGAGTGGACCTGTCCAACGGCGAGCACCTCGACCTCTACGACACGTCCGGCCCCTACACCGACCCCAACGCGACGATCGACCTCGACCGCGGACTGCCGCCGCGGCCCGGCATCGTGCGCGACCGCGGCACCCAACTGCAACGCGCGCGGGCCGGCGAGATCACCGCCGAGATGGCATTCATCGCCGAACGGGAGGGCGTTCCGGCCGAGTTGGTGCGCGACGAGGTGGCCCGCGGCCGCGCAGTGATCCCCGCCAACCACAACCATCCCGAGAGCGAGCCGATGATCATCGGCAAGGCGTTCCTCGTGAAAGTCAACGCCAACATCGGCAACTCGGCGGTCACGTCGTCGATCGCCGAGGAGGTCGACAAGATGGTGTGGGCCACCCGCTGGGGTGCGGACACGATCATGGACCTGTCCACCGGCCGCGACATCCACCTGACCCGTGAGTGGATTCTGCGCAACTCCCCGGTGCCCGTCGGGACCGTGCCGATCTATCAGGCACTCGAGAAGGTCAAGGGTGACCCGGCCGCGCTGACGTGGGAGGTCTACCGCGACACCGTGATCGAGCAGTGCGAGCAGGGCGTCGACTACATGACCGTGCACGCCGGCGTGCTGCTGCGCTACATCCCGCTGACGGTGAACCGGGTCACCGGCATCGTGTCGAGAGGCGGCTCGATCATGGCCGCGTGGTGCCTGGCACACCACCGAGAGTCGTTCCTGTACACCAACTTCGACGAACTGTGTGAGATCCTTACTCGTTACGACGTGACGTTCTCGCTTGGCGACGGGCTGCGACCGGGTTCGATCGCCGACGCCAACGACGAGGCCCAGTTCGCCGAACTGCGCACGCTCGGAGAACTGACCAGGGTCGCGAAATCCCATGGCGTGCAGGTGATGATCGAAGGGCCGGGCCACGTTCCCATGCACAAGATCGCCGAGAACGTGCGGCTCGAGGAACAGTGGTGCGAAGAAGCGCCGTTCTACACGCTTGGCCCGCTGGCCACCGACATCGCGCCCGCCTACGACCACATCACGTCGGCGATAGGCGCGGCGATGATCGCCCAGGCCGGCACCGCGATGCTGTGCTACGTCACGCCCAAGGAACATCTCGGCCTACCCGACCGCAAAGACGTCAAGGACGGCGTCATCGCCTACAAGATCGCCGCGCACGCAGGCGATCTCGCGAAAGGCCACCCGCGCGCCCAGCTGCGGGACAACGCGCTTTCCACCGCCCGGTTCGAGTTCCGCTGGCACGACCAGTTCGCGCTGTCACTCGATCCCGACACCGCCCGGCAGTTCCACGATGAGACGCTGCCCGCCGAACCCGCCAAGACAGCGCACTTCTGCTCGATGTGCGGGCCGAAGTTCTGCTCGATGCGCATCAGCCAGGACGTGCGTGACGCGATGGCTGACAAGTCGCGCGAGTTCGTCGAGCACGGCGGGCGGGTGTATCTGCCCATCCCATGACCGCGAACAGACACGAAAGCACCGTTTTATCGCTCGGGAAGGGGACGTTTGCGTCTGCTCGCGGGGAGATGGCGACGTGAGCTGTCTGCCGCTACCGAAGCCCGGCGAAACGCCGAAGCGGATGCTGACGATCGCCGGTTCCGATTCCGGCGGAGGCGCCGGCATCCAGGCCGACCTGCGGACCTGCGCGCTGCTCGGGGTGCACGCGCTGGTCGCGGTAACCGCGGTAACCGTCCAGAATTCGTTGGGCGTCAAGGGCTTTCACGAAATCCCT
>JBLNEK010000235.1:0-4938 GCA_050262635.1 Candidatus Sericytochromatia bacterium
AGATCGCCGACATAGGACCGGAACTCGTCGGTGGTCCACCTGGTGACGAACTCGCGGTAGGGCTGCGCACCCGGGCGCGCGCCGTCCCAGCTGTCCAGGTAGGTGCGTTCCAGCGCCCAGACCGCGGTGATCTGCGCCGGGTAGCCGCAGTAGCTCAATGCCAGCAGGAAATCGCAGTAGGCCCGAGTCGTCGGATGCATGGCGACGTCGAGGACCACCCGCGCCGCGCCGCCATCTGCTCAAACCAGCCCATCTCCCCAACGGCGGTGACCACGCCCCCGGCGAGCAGGCCGACGTCGGCCAAGGGCGCCGTGGCCGCGATGCGGGACTGCGCGCGCACCAGGGCTTGGGCGAACAGGTAGTCCTGGGCCAGCCACCGGTCAAAGCAGTCCTCGGGCAACGAGCCGTCCCGCACGCCCGCCAGGAACGGGTGCACGCTGGCCGCCCGCCACGCGGCGCTGTGACGGCTCACCAACGCATCGGCAGACATTTTCTTCTCCTATCGAACGGCGGCGTCGAAGAACCGCAATTCCAGTTCCATCGCCTGCTGATACAGCACGGCCAGGCGGTCATGATCACCGCCGTTCCCGAAACGCGATCAGCCCATCTTCGTCGGGGCTTTTCGCCAACGCCAAGGCGTAGGCGCGGCAGAACGCATCGAGAAAGGCGGCGTCCTGTCCCACATGGTAGGCGAAGCTAGCTCGGGGCAACTCTCCCGATGCGATGTTCTGGATGAACGGGTGCAGCAGCGCGGCCTGTGCCAGGACGTGGTTCCGTTGCCACAACGACTCAGACAGCGAGGCCACCCAACCAAGCCTAGGGCTTGACGCGGCCTGGACCACCGATGGCATCGATGACCGTCGCTGCTAGCAGCTAACGAGCTTGCGGCGTTAGGCGCAGCACCGGGATGGAACGAATGCCGTTGGTGTTTTCCGCATATGTCTTGAAGTTGGAGACGTAGGCCTCGGCCAGCCTGAATAACCGATCATGGTCCTCGCCTTGGGTTGGGCGGGCCATGAAGCTACCGCCCCGGTCCTCCCGACCATCGGCGAACAGCTGGCACTTCGGATGCTTGAGCAGGTTGTAGTACCAGCTTGGGTGCTTAGCCTGCCCGTAATTCGAGGCGATCAGAATGACATCATCACCGTCGGTGAAGTAGCCCAGCGGCACGTCTCGCTGCACCCCGGACTTCGCCCCAGTCGTACGGAGCAACACAAGCGGAACCGTGCCCTTCGCGAAATGGAAACGGCCACGGGTCAGGCGCATCAGCGGCGCGTCGAGCGGCGCGGCGATGCTGCGGTGGATGACCGAGCCGGGCTTGGTCGAAAGCAGGCGGCCCACCGCACGGCGCATTATGGTCGGCCTACTCGTCGGGTCCACCCGTGGAATGCCGTTCAACAACTCAGCCACAATCGGCAGATGCTACGTCAACGACGACAATTGCGCTGAATTGACCAACCACAATGCGTCGGGATGATTACCGCGATTGCGACATCGCTGTGCTTTGAAGGGCACATGATGCGGGCCGATGCGATGCAATGACTCGCCGTGGTCGTGCTCGGCAGTCACCGTTCATTCAACGCTGCGACTGCTCGATCTCGTCGAGTTGTCTGTCAAGGTCCACTAATTTCGGCGACGCCCGTCCCGGTCGCAGTAGGGCCACCGTGCGGGTCGGGTTCGGGTTCACCTACCCGTGGCGGTGTGAAGATCAGGATGACCCCATAACGGCAGCGGCGGCCGAGATAATCGCGACCGTGACTCCCGCCATCCGCCGCGTTGTGGTGTTGTCGATTCCCGTTGCGGTTCCGGCCACCATGTCTGCTGTGTTTGCAGCGCTACGCCTGCGATGCACACCAACAACTGCCTACAACGTCGGCTTCGCAATCTATTGGTGCGCCTGGTGTTTGCCCCGCCGATGTGGTTGCTGGGGCCTGTCACGGCGCTGCGGTTGCTCACCACGGGGCGACGTCCCTCGGCAGGCCAGGCCGCCTTGCTCGCCGTGCCTGTAGCTGGAGCAATCGGTACGCAGTTGCTGCCGAACAGCGGGCGCATTGATGCCGCCACAGCCGCGGTCATGGTGGGCAGCGGCGCAGTCAACGGCATCGGCGAGGAGCTGCCTGTGGCGCGGAATGTTCGTGTGTCAATTCACTCACCGTTCCGGCCTGGCGGCGACCTGGTCGCTGCTTGGGTTCTCGGCGTGGCACTTCGCGCCGCAGCTCATTCTGCCTTCATCCATGGGCCGCGGACGATTCGCTGCCGGATCAGCGCTGGTCGGTGCAGCTTCGACGATGGCCGCGTGGCGAGCAGGCGGTCTGCGGTATGTGATCGCGGCACACACCTTGACCGACGCATGTGGCGTTACGGCAGCCAGATTCCGTCTGGGCAGATAATGGTGGTCCAGGAAGAAGTCGCGAGAAGGCCGTCCTCTTTGCTGCCCTTGACAACCTCGCTGCGGCAGCCATACCCCAACTACGACGACTCAGCGAACACGACGCTAATTCGAATCCCTCTTGCGGTTACTCGCCGCGCTGCTCGACCACCTCGCCCGATGGACGGCCGCGATGGTCTGGCCGATGGGCCATGGCCAGCTTATTCGTCTGATCTGCACTACAAGCGCGTCCCGCGGAAGCGACCGCGGCCCGATCAGCGTGCAGCGATTAATGCCGTGGCTCAACGGCTTTGATGGGACCACTGGCCATAGTCAGCAAAGCAGCCGCGGGCTCAACCCGCGCTGATTTTCTGGTCTAACGGCATCACAACGCTGGCCTCCTCCGGCGGATTCTCTTGTTCTTGGTATGCCGATTCAAGAGTGGCCGGAACCGCTTCTAGGTCGCGGTATACGCCCATCAGCTGCTCCAGAATCTTGATTCGTTGCTGACTCGCCTCGTCCACGGCGCGCCGGGCCTTCTGACGATAATGATCAGCCTCCTGCTTCGCGTCGGCCAGGAGCTGCTCACGCTCCTGCTGGGCGTCCTGCCAGACCGCATCGACCTCTGATTGGGCCTCAGCGCGCTTCCTGGCCAGTTCGACGTCGAGCTGCTCGGCCTCGGCCTTCGCCGCCGCCATCAGCGCCTGTGCCTCGGCCCGCGCCTCGGCATGCATCTCGGAAACCTCGTCGACCGCGCGCCGCAGCAGTGTTGCCATCCGATGTTGCATCGCGTGAAGCGAAGGTGAGGTGTCTCTGAGGACAGCGACCTCCTTGCGCAGCGCGGCTGCTTCCTCACCGCATTCGTCCAGCCGGGCCCTTAAGCTCTCGACGTCGTCGACTAGCAGCTGCTGCTTGGTGGTCAACGCCTCCACATAGGCATCCACCGCAGCCGCATCGTAGCCCCACAACGTACGAGAGAACGTCGGTGCGGATTCGGTTTGCACTGCCACTTCCCCTTCTGAAAAACGCCTGGTACAGCCGGTGAAACCGATCCGGTATGGGCGGTGACACCGACCCTGGGTCGAGTATGTCACGGTCATACCGTGGCGCGGACACCAGCGCTCACGGCTTAGCGGTAGCTCGAAAAGTGCCCAGCTGATCTCTGGAGGCGGGCAGGCACCCATGACCTGCGCGCTCGCTGTGAACGACGTCGACTCCACGGCGAATCCGCTGCGCCAGCGCTGCTTTGTTCGGGCGGAGGATCGTTGCAGTACGGTCTGGTAGGCAGCGTCGACATGGTGCAGTTCAGCTCAGCCGGGGAATCACCCACCTCATGCCCGACACCCTCTACGCCGACGTGTCCGAATGGCAGGTCGGTGTCAATGACACCTACCCCTACCCGGTGCTGTGCATCCGTTGCAATGACGGCACCTATCGCGACCGCAGGTGGGTCAACAACTACGGCTGGTGCCTGCGCAACACCGACAGTGGCCGCCTGACGTTCTTTATCGTCTATTTCGTCTGGCGGCCCGACTGGCAGGACACCGTCGAGACGTTCAAGGCGCAGGTCAATGCCCCACACCCGAAGATGGCGGTGATGATCGACGTCGAATCGTGGGACGGGCAGATCCGCGGCAACCAATCGGCGGGCATCAACGCCATCTATCACGCGGTCGGCGCGTTTGTCGGGTCGACGGCCAAGGTGATCGGCTACGGCAATGTCAGCGACCTCAACACGTTGTGGCCGCAGAAACCGCCTGGCCTTCGGCTGGTGGTGGCGGCCTATGGCCACAACCCGCCATATCCGGGCAAGGTGGCACATCAGTACACCGACGGCTCGGGCTACGGCGGCGGGCTGCCCGAGGGTGCACCGCCGTTCGGGCGATGCGATATGAACTCCGCCGACGGGCTCACACCCCAGCAGTTCGCCGCCGCCTGCGGCATCACCCAGCCGGTCCCCGTCGAGCTCGCCGCCCGGCAACGACGCGCCCAGCTCCTGGCCAGCGCCGCGACGACTCAGCGCCGACCCAGGATGGGTGCGTTCCAACTCCTTGGCCAGGGCCAGCAGCGCGGCCTGGGCCTCCAGTGCCGAGCCGGCATGGTAGGCGTCGGTCATCCTGCGTCCCACGCTGCTGCGAAGTCGTTGCGGCAGGTGGTCTTTCACGTTAACCGTTAACCGGCCCTCGTCAGGGCGACACGCTCGGCGCAGGTGAGGTCCCACCAGCGAGGCTTGTGGGTACTGACACTGGAGGTCGGTGGCTTTCGGCTTGGAGGTGCCGATGGGGCTTCGGGTAGCCGGCGACGGAGACGTCTTCCTCCTTACCGGTGAGGTCGCTGGGCAGCGGAACGACGTCGCGTCGGCGAACCGGTTTCTGGCGCATCTGAAGGGCAGGAACTTCGCCCGGGCGACGCAGCGCGCGTACGCGTATGACGTATTGAACTTCCTGCGGTTCCTCGATGGGCAGGGTGTTGGTCTGGCCGAGGTGCGGCCGACCGACTTGTTTGACTATCTGGACTGGCAGACCCAGCCCAAGCGCACTGCGGGTTCGACGGTGGTCCGGTTGTCCGAG
>JBLNEK010000236.1:0-15643 GCA_050262635.1 Candidatus Sericytochromatia bacterium
ACTGCTCTGCAACGACTATCCGGTTTCGCCCTGTTTGTTTGGCCTGGTACAGAAGCCTGTCACAGCACTCCAGGTCGGCGGTCGCAGATCCCGAGGTTGGTCTTTTTTGCGCTAAGACTCCGATACTTACCGTCACGATTGGGGACACGCGCGAGGTGGCGTGTGGGATGTTGAGGTCTTCAACCACTTCGACTACAACCGATCGGGCTCCGGCACTCGGTCGGGTCCGAACACATCCACGCCCGCGTACCGTGCCGTCATTGCGCCCGGGCGGGGTGATCGTCGGGCAGACCCGTGCTCACGGTGATCAAGCAGTCTCTCGACCTGAATGTGGTGTTCGCGCAACATGTTCGCCGGAACCGGCTTTGAGAATGAGACAACGGCTCAGCGGGTCATTGTCGACCTTTGGTCGGCCGGGCCCTTAGAAGTACCTCCGCTCATTGGTCGCGTTCCGCGTTGTGCTTACCGGCAAACAGGTTCGGGGGACATGCACTTAACGGCATTCCCTCACTTGGGGCGGGCCGGCGCTGGAGCACCAAGGCCGGCCTCTGCATCTTCGGGCCAGGCCAGCCGCCGTCGCAGCCACAGCGCGACATAGACCAGGCCGAGCAGCACTGGAACTTCGATGAGCGGGCCGACCACCCCGGCGAGAGCTTCGCCAGAGGTGACGCCGAACACGCCGATCGCCACCGCGATCGCCAGCTCGAAGTCGTTGCTTGCGGCGGAGAATGCCAGCGCAGCGGTGCGGGGGTAGGAGAGATGCAGCCAGCGGCTGATGGCGAACCCTCCGAACCACATTACGGTGAAATAGACCAACAGCGGCAGCGCAATTCGGACCACATTGAGCGGCTGGGACGTGATCGTCTTGCCCTGCAGCGCGAACAGCACTACCACGGTGAACAGCAGACCGTACAAGGCGATCGGGCCGATGCGCGGCAGCAGCCGCGACTCGTACCACTCCTGGCCACGGGCGCGTTCGCCCAGTGTTCTGGTGAGGAACCCGGCCACCAGCGGGATGCCCAGGAACACCGCCACGGTCACAGCGATCTCGACGAAGGACACATGCAGGCTCTGGGTGGCCAGGCCGAGCCAGCCCGGCAGGATGTTGAGGTAGAACACGCCCAGTCCGGCGTAGGCCAGCACCTGGAACACGGCGTTGAGCGCGACCAGCACGGCGGCCATCTCCCGGTCACCGCAGGCCAGGTCGTTCCAGATCAGAACCATGGCGATACACCGGGCCAGGCCGACCAGGATCACCCCCGTGCGGTATTCGGGCAGATCAGGCAGCAGCAGCCAGGCCAGCGCAAACATCACGGCTGGACCGATGATCCAGTTCAGGGCCAGCGAGGCCGTCATCATCCGCCGGTCCGCGGTGATCCGCCCCACCTCCCGATAGCGGACCTTCGCCAGCACCGGGTACATCATCAGCAGCAGCCCGATCGCGATCGGCAGGCTTGTGCCGTGGATCGACACCGCGCCGAGGGCACTTCCCAGCCCCGGGATTACCCGTCCCAGTACCAGCCCCGCCGCCATCGCGAGGGCAATCCACAGTGGCAGGAACCGGTCCACCACCGACAGCCGGCCCACCACATGCGTGTCTGCTGGTGCCGGACGGGGTGCGCCGTGTTGAGTTCTCATCGGTTCAAGACCTCGCCCTCATCAAGCGGGACATCCAGCTGGTCCAAGAGACGCCGAACGCGTTTTTCGACCTCATCGCGGATAGGGCGCACCGCCTCCAAAGACTGACCTGCCGGGTCGGGAAGCTCCCAATTCTCGTAGCGTCGACCAGGAAAGATAGGGCACGCGTCGCCGCAGCCCATGGTCACGATCACATCGGCGGCTCGCACGATTTCGTCGGTCCAGGGCTTGGGGAATTCGCCGGTGATGTCAATGCCGACTTCGGCCATGGCCTGGATTGCGGCAGGATTGATTTCATCGCCGGGCTCAGAGCCACCTGACCACGCAACGGCCCGATCCCCGGCAAGATGGGTGAGAAAGCCGAGCGCCATCTGGGAGCGCCCCGCGTTGTGGGTGCACAAGAACAGCACAGTCGGCTTGCCGTCACGCATTTTTCCTTCGACCCGAGCCAGTGCAATGAGGCGTTGGCGCGCGAACCGTTCAGCGATGAGCGGCAAGAAGTTCGCGACCGTGGCTCGTCCGGCGAACTGGTCATAGGAGGAGTGCAAGAACCGTGCGATCGTTTCGACGCCGACCGTGTCGGAGAACTCATCCTGCAGTCGGGTAGCTGCAGTGCGCAGAGCCAGCTCATGATCCAACGAGAGATCACGAGGCACGTGCCGTGTCAGGGATGCGGGGCTGTCGGTCATGACGAATCCTTCGGTCAGCAGTGGTGAAGGCGCGATGATGTTCGTGCGCGACGAGACGTTCGTCTGCCGTGCGAGCGGCGTCGGCGTAGGCGATCGGTGCCGACCTGAATGCGACCTGGCAGCGGGTCGGTACTCATACGAAGGTCGCCTGACTCACGGTGCCGGTTCCCAATAGCTGCGAGAGTTGTTGCAGCGCTGCCGGATTCACCCGGTAGTACACCCATGAGCCACGGCGTTCGCTGTTGAGCAATCCAGCGGTGCGCAGCACTTTCAGATGGTGAGAGATGGTGGGCTGGCTTACCTCGATCCCCGTTGATAATTCGCAAACGCAGGCCTCGCCGCCCGAGTGGCTGGCCACCACGCTCAACAGGCGCAACCGCACGGGATCGGACAGCGCCTTCAGCGAGGCCGCCAATTGACTCGCCGCCTCGGCCGAGAGCGGCTCGCGTACGAGCGGGGCGAATGCACATCCCTGTTCGTCCGTCAGCGGCCACCGTGACTTCGACACGCATCGATATTGACTGACATCGAATCATCACGCAACCGGTACCTTCTGGAGTTGGGTCGTGAGAGCCTTCCAGAATCAACTCTGCGGGGCGATGGAGGACACACCCGTGGCGCTTAGCCTGACCCAGGCCCGTGCGGTCTATGACCGGGTCGGACGCGTCCAGGACTGGCAGGCTTTCTATGAGGACGCAAGCACGGAGCGGCTGGTGGCCAACGCGGCGCTCGGTGCAAACCAGACGATTTTTGAGTTCGGATGCGGCACCGGGCGGCTGGCCGCGCATCTTCTGGAGGCGCTGCCGGCCAGCGTCCACTACCTCGGCGTCGATATCAGCCCGGTGATGATCAATCTGGCCACCAGTCGGCTCGCCGCCTGGGCCGATCGGGCTAAGGCCGTGTTGGTCGACGGCTCACTCCCGCTACCCGCCGATGAGGGGTTTGCGGACCGTGTGCTGTCGACGTTCGTGTTCGACCTGCTTGATGCAGATTACGCACGGGCCGTCCTTGACGATCTGCGGCGGATTCTCGCCTACGATGGCCTGCTTTGCCTGGTCAGCCTTACACATGGAGACCGCCCGCTTGAACGGGCCGTTTCGCGCAGCTGGGCCGGCGTGTGGCGCTATGCGCCACAGCTTGTGGGTGGGTGTCGGCCCATCACCGTGAGCGGGCTGTTGGGCGACGACTGGCGGATCGAGCATCGTTCACGTGTGCATCGCTGGGGACTCGTCACGGAGGTCACCATCGCCACTCCCAACACACCCCGACAGTGAGGTGAACTGCCGGTCGCAGCGGGGAGGACGCCACCGCACTTGCCGGAACCGTCAGCAACACGATGACGGGGCGGTCACTCCTTGTCCCTCACGGTTGGATTCGCCACCGCAGCAGACGGCGTCGTCGGTGTCGGGGTCCACGTGCTGGGGGCTGTTTCCGAACGTTTCGGAGTCGGCCAACACCGTGTAGACCTCCCACTTCTCCCCGCCGGGCCCAGTAACCCAGACTTTGTCCTGGGTGGCAAAACAGCACGTGGTTCCGATCTCCTCGTCGGTGAACAAGCCCTCGCCGCTGAGCCGGGCGATTTCCTCGTGCACTTTTTCGCTCGAATGGACCTCGACACCCAGGTGGTTGAGGGTGCCGCCCTTTCCCGGATTCTCCAGTAGCACCAGCTTCAGTGGCGGCTCGGCAACAGCGAAGTTGGCATAGCCGGGCTTGCGCTTGGCCGGCTCGGTGTTGAACAGCTTGGAGTAGAACGTGACTGCCTCGTCGACGTCATCGACGTTGAGGGCGAGTTGGACGCGGGACATGAGTAGACCTCCGTACCTGTGAGACATATGTCGAACTAATCGAACAACCACAGAATGCCACCTTTTTGATATATGTCAACCTATCTGGCAGGATCGTCCTATGCCCAAGCCGCTGCCGACGGTCGACATCTCCGCGCCGGTCTGCTGCGCACCCGTTGCTGCCGGCCCAATGAGCGACGACGATGCCCTGCAAGTTGCACTCCGCCTCAAGGCGTTGGCAGACCCAGCCCGGGTCAAGATCATGTCGTTGCTGTTCGCCTCGCGTGAAAATGAGGCAAATAGCGGCGAGCTGGCCGCCGCCTTGGGCTTGACCGAATCCACCGTTAGCCATCATCTGAGCCAGCTTCGGCGAGCAGGTCTCGTCGGGTCCGACCGCCGGGGCATGAACGTCTACCACCGTCCCCATCGCGACGCGGTCACCGCGCTGTGCGCCGTCCTCGATCCGCGCTGTTGCAGCTGAACTCAGCCACATGTTGAGGTCCAAAGTCCCTGTCCGAGGCGCACATCGAAGGGCCAGTGTGGCCTGATGATCCGCCTTGCCTGCACTGTTGCCGCTGTCGCTGTTGCCGCCGTGAGTTCGGCTACGCCGGCCAACGCCGACCCAATGAGCGACTTGATGGGTCTGTTACCGGCCGGCTACAGCAGTAGTGCGTGCCAAGCGATTGATCGGGGGACATCGCTCGCCGCAGTGAGCTGTGGGGCGAACTCGCGGCGGCGGGCCGACGTCGGCAATCTACCAACTGTTCGGCGATGACGCATCGCTGCAGGAAGCGTTTACAACCGCGCTCAGCGGTCTGGAGTGGACGGCTGCGCCCTGTCCCGGCACACGGTCGCCCGATCCTGCTCCGCTGACGAATTCCGACGGCACCAGATACGGGTCGGTCGTCTGTGCGCGCGCACGTACCTTCCGAACTGACCGCGATGGGGGCGTCGCGTGGACGAGAGACGCGCAGAGGTTCGTCGGTGTGGCATGGGTGGGATATCAGGGCCAAGCCTACCCGGCCAGCCTCTTCGAGTGGGTACGGGCGCAGCAGAACTAGAACTCTTATCGTGCGGGCGGCCATGCAAATGCGTCCACGGCCGTGTCGACATTTCGGGGACTGCGGTTGTCGAGATCCGTTACCATCAGCGAACTTTCGGGGGAAGTGTCGACGTAGGCGACGAAGCTGCCGGCTCCCCACGCCGGTCCCTGAGCATTGGCCGCGACGTCGGTGACCGTCGTGCGCGGGATTGACGAACCCTCATCGATAACCTCGATCGTCTTCGACGAGCCGTCAGCGCCCTGCGCGGTGAAGGCCACCGCACCAGACTCCACAGCGGTGACGTCGCTGAAGTATGAACCCTTCCTGGTGAACAACGGAGTGGGGCGGGCTGGAGATTTCGTGTCGGCTCCGCCGGGAACCGCGACGGAGTAGATGCCGCCGACGCGGACGGCGAACGGGATGGCGGTGAAGTCCGGACCCGATGCGTCACCGTTGGCGAAAAGTATTGTCCGCCCGTCCTTGCCGTAGGTCACCGAGAAGACGTTCGTATCCGCTGCGACGGGCACGGAGCCGCCGTCGACCGCGAGCACGTTGATCGTCACTGGACTTACGTCGCTGCGCGCCTCCGTCCAGGCGATGTGTCTGCCGTCGGGCGCCCATGCGAACTCGGAATCGGCGAACGGCGGCTGTTGCGCCGGCACGACCGCTCCCGTGTCCGCGTCTGCAATCACCAGTACGCCCCCGTCGACCATCCCATCATTCCTGTTGTCGACGAACGCCACGTGTTGTCCTGTCGGCGACCAACGGGGACGGATGACAGTTGCGGGTGAGCGCCCCGGACCCGACGGCAGGGCGGCCGGGTCCACCAGCCGCCGGGGCGCCCCGACGGGCGCGAGTTGCGGCGAAAGATCGAGTACCCATAGCTCGCCGCCATAGTCGGCGGCCGTTGTCTTGCGGACGAATGCTACGTGCGAAAGGTCGGGGGACGGCGCTGGCTGCGTGTCCGCGGGTCCGTCGGTCAGTTTGCGGCCGGGGGTGCCGGCGGGTTCGCTGACGTACAGCGACCCCGCCTTGGTGTAGAACAGCGCACCCGGTCGCACGATCAGCGGGGCCGTTGTCACGGACGTCGCCGTGGGTGTGGGTTGGCCGGCGGTCGGGTTGGTTTCGCTCGCCGAATTGCACGCGGCCAGAGCTAGCACGGCCAGCAGCGCAGCCCACCGACCGCTATTGCGCCGAATCATGGGCGTCACCCTAACGCCCTGTTGGCCTTGGATATTCAAGAATATGAATATCGTTTGCGGTCAGTGCGGACCGGCGCACCGGTTGGCCACATGTGTATGCCGGTTGCCATCCCCGCACGTGAAGCGGCAGTGGCGCGCCGACTCGTATCACATGAGAGAGCACTCATTTTCGTCTCCGCCGGCTTTCACATCGCTGACCGAATCTGATGTCAGCGCGAAATTCGCGCGATAGATGAAAGGAACATCATGAACCGGATCGCTACATGGAAAGTGCTCTCACTCGGAGCCGCGTTGGCGGGCTTCAGCCTTATCGGCGCTGGTGCCGCGTCGGCGCAACCCGACATTCCGTCGCATAGCGCTTACGTAGCCGCCGACCAAGAAGGTTCCGTGGCCCTGCCGCCCAACGGCCCAGTCGCGGTCTACCCGCGAGACGGCATCGGAGGCGCGAATCCCTACACGCCCTTTGGCCCGAATCCCTATGTGCCCTATGGTGTTTGGACACAATGACGGCGGTGGTCGACGTCCACGTGAAATCAGGCGCCTATCCGGATAGTCTCTGGAACATCGTCTACACCTGGTGCTGAGCCGAGCAGACATACGAAAGCCCCTGCTGTCGAAGGATTCCAGGAAATCCTCCAACGCGCTCAGATAGCGCTCCGGCGCCTCGACATTAGCGAGGTGCGAGCATCCCTCCATCAGCACCCATCGGACGCCGGGTATGCCGCGATGCAATACGCGTTTAATAGCGAGCGTGGCCTCATCGTGTCCCAACAGGACCACGCGATTTCAAGTCGAGTGCCTCACGGACGCAAGCGATCTCGACGACGAAGCGTGAGATTTGCGACCGCTCGGGATCGTTCCGGCAATCGGAGCGGCCGCACCCCGAGGCGGTCGTAGAACACGACGGACTGCCGAGGGGTGGCCGACGCTACCAGATTTCCAGGTAGTCGTGCGGGTAGTGCCAGCTGCTCAGTCGCCGTCTTCGATGACGTGTACCGCGGCCTCCTCCGCCGACGCGGCACCGCCACTGATGCCGACGTCCTCGGCGACGAGTTCTGCCTCGGCGTCTTCGCCGAACCCCAGATCGGGCGCGACGAGTCGGCCTGCCCGCTTTCGTCCGACTTCGTTCCGCTCTGGGAACTCGGCCTCGCGTTCGGCATCGTCAGAGCGTCGCTGTTCGTCCTCGTCGAACAGCACGCCAATCCGCGACGCTGGGTCCGGTTCTTCCTCCGCAAGCAGCTGATCCATGGTTTCGGCAGGCCCGAACGCGCCGCGTCCGTACGGCCGCTCCGGCGGGGAATACCCCTCGTCGAGGATGTCGTCGATGCCGCGGTCGATCAGCGTGTCCTCGGGTTGAAGCTGGTTGTCGTCTTCGGCGCTGTATTCGCCCGCCGCTGGGCGGCCCCGGTAGGGAGTACTCATCGTCGCCTCCTGAGGATCGCGTTCGCCTGGGTCTTTCGGCTGTCGCCAATCCTCAAGCTAGAGCCCGAGACTGATACCTCCTAGGGCCCTTTGACCCGCCGGGCACGCGACGTTGGACCCCACGGTCAGCGGCCCGTGCCCGTGCGAATGAGAGGCACCGGGATCGGTGCCCCTCATCCCTGGCGACGCGCAGTCGTCATCTCCTCGATGCGGACTGCCGCGGGTTGTCGTTCTGGTACCAGCCGTAAGCGTTCTGGCCCGGCTTGCCGAACCAGGAGTGGGCATCGGCGCCCGACGGTTGGGTGGGCGGCCGCGGCGGGGTGTCGGGGCCGGACGGAGCGGCACTGGAAGGAGCCGCCAGGCCGATGGACAACGCCGCGAACGCAGCTGCGGCAGCGGTGGTGAATGCGGACTTCCTCATCTTCCTTCTCTCTCTTGGTGCCCGGCCGCGGGCGGGCCGGGGGCTCGTTGCGGGAAGGACTACGCGTCGCGGTTGCAGTTAACGTCGACCTGCACGATCGACTCGTCTGCGCCGGGCCGCACGCCCGAAACCGAGCAGTCGTACAGCGGAGCCGTGCCCATGCCGGTCCGGTTAACGATCACCCGGTAGCCGGCGGCCTCGAGTCGGTTGATCGTGGTCACCGCATCGGTTTGTCCGGTCGGTGTGGCCCAGGCCTGGCCCGCGGGGACAAACGCCACGCCCAGTGCCACAGCGGCTGCAGCGACAATTCCGAATTTCGACGCGCCGTTTATCATTGGTGCGATTTCCATTCCCTCCGGAAAACCACTTACGTCATCAGCTTAAAAGCACTGATCACCAACGGCGAGAAACTCATATTGAATTCAACAGTTTCAAATCGAATTCAAACAATTCATGTCGAACACATATGAAACCGCTACATCGACGCGACCGCCACGTGACAGCAGCGCGACAAATAAGGGCGGGTGTGAATTACCGCAATGACTGCGTCAGAAGTTTCGCCGTGTCGTCGGAGGGCTCGTCGATAAGGGGGAGCCGCACCCGGAAAACCGTCTGGCCGTTGGCCGACTCGGCAGTGACCGAGCCGTGGTGCGCCTCCACGATCGAGGCGACGATCGCCAGGCCCAGGCCGGTACCGCCGATACCGTGTGTTCTGGCTTTGTCGGCACGTACGAACCTCTCGAACAGGTGGGGCAGCAGATCGGCGTCGATGTCCGGACCGTTGTCGGTGACGCTCAGCTCCGCGAAGGATCCCACGCGCTTGATCGCAGTGGTGACGGTGACACCGGCCGGCGTGTGCACCCGGGCGTTGCTGAGCAGGTTCGTGACGACCTGGTGCAGGCGCGCCCGATCGCCGTGAACCCACACCGGGTCGTCGGGCAAAACTGTGACCCACTTGTGGTCGGGCCCGGATACGGCCGCGTCGTTGACCGCGTCGACGATGACGTCGACGAGGTCAACGATGTCGTTATCGAGATCCTGGCCTTCGTCGAGGCGTGACAACAGCAGCAACTCGCCCACCAACGAGCCCATCCGCACGGCCTCCGACTCGATGCGCGCGAGCGCGTACTCGGTCGTGGGCGGCAATTGTTCGCTGTCCTGCCGGGTCAGCTCGGCATAACCCTGGATGGCGGCCAGCGGCGTGCGCAGCTCGTGGCTCGCGTCGGACAGGAACTGTCGCATCCTCCGGTCCGACTCCGCGCGCTGGAGCAGAGCAGTGTCGACGTTGGAGAGCAGCCGGTTCAGCGCCTTGGCCACGACGCCGACCTCGTTGTCCAGATACCGGTCGTCCACCCGCACCCGGGCCATGAGCCTGGGGTCGTCGTCGAGCGTCAGGGTGGCCGCCTTCGCTGCCGTCGCCGCCACCCGGTGCAGGGGGAGCAGCGCGTATCGCACCACGAGGAGCGTCCCGACCGCGGTGATGACGAGAGCCGCAGCGATGAGCCCGCCGGTGATCAGGGCCTTCTGCCCGATGGCCGCCCTCACCTGTTCGAGCGAGACGCCCGACACGACCACGTCGCCGCTGGGCAGGGTCTCGCTCTGCATTCGGTAGTAGTTCGCGTCGGCAAGCTTGACTGTCTGCGGAGGGCCGTCCGTCCACGATCGTGCCTGGATATCGCGGACGACCGCAGTCGGCGCGGCTGTCGGTTCGTCGCCGACGAACATCGCCGCCTGCACGACGGCCCCGTCGCGTACCACCGCGACCACGCTGCCTTGCATCTGGCCGACGAACTCGCCGTCATGCTCGAAAGACTGGCTGGCCCCGGCGAGCGACCGTGACACCTCCGAATCAATCATGCTCATGACGTACGTACGGAGAATCTGCACCGACACCGCGCCGACCGCCAGAAGCACGACGGTGACCACCGCGGTCACTCCGAGGATCAACTGCCTGCGCAAGGACTGCGGCCACCACCTGCGGGGGGCTCGCAGCCGCGTCATCGCGGTGGCCGCAGCATGTATCCGACGCCGCGAACGGTGTGAATCATCGGCTCGCGGCCGGCATCGATCTTCTTGCGCAGGTAAGAGACATACAGGTCGACGATGCTGGCCCGACCGCCGAAGCCGTAGTTCCAGACGTGATCGAGGATCTCGGCCCGGCTCAGCGCCCGCTTCGGCTTGCGCATCAGGTAGCGCAGCAGCTCGAACTCGGTGGCGCTCAGCGAGATCGGCTCGCCGCCGCGGGTCACCTCGCGGCTGGCCGAATCGAGTACCAGATCGCCCACCCGCAGCACCTCGTCCTTGCCCGCCTCGGTGACGTTGGACCGCCGGATCAGCCCGCGCAGCCGAGCGACCAGTTCCTCGAGGCTGAACGGCTTGGTCATGTAGTCGTCGGCCCCCGCCGTGAGGCCGGTGACCCGGTCGGTGACGGAGTCGCGCGCGGTCAGGAACAAGATCGGCGTGTACGTCTCCGCCTCGCGTATCCGCTGCAGGATCTCCATGCCGTCGATGTCGGGCAGCATGATGTCGAGAACGAGCACGTCGGGATCGATCTCGTCGAACTTGCTGACGGCTTCGTGCCCGTTGTGCGCGACGTCGACGAGCCATCCTTCGTAGTGCAGTGCCATCTTCACCAGGTTGGTCAGCGCCGGCTCGTCGTCGACGAGCAGCACGCGGATCGGCGAACCGTCGGAACGGCGGATCCGTGGAAGCTGCCCGAGGATGGGCTGGCGGTGACGGGGATGGGTGGTGGGCACTGACAGCGTCGTCGTCATGCTTCCATAGTCCACATCGCATATGTTTCTGTCACGTATCTCATATTTTTCTCCTACAAAGCCTGATCACGGGATATGCCTGCGCGGCTTGTGTGCTCGGCGCCACAACAATGGAAGACCACGGGCTGGGCGACAATTATTTGTGTTCTCTATGCGTTCGCCGTTATTCCTTGACGGACGTTCAGCGCAATCAATAACTTGACCTAAGGCCGACCCGCGATTGCCTGAGTGAAGGCCGCTACGCAATGGCGCGGTATCACGTATTTATGCCTGAGGGGAGCGACACCATTCAGCTATTGGAAGCGCCGATGCAGCGAGATGTCGGCAACAAGCCTTCGGGCGGCCACGTCGAGTGGCTGCGTCCCATTCTGCGTTACGACCTGCCCGCGTCGTTGGTGGTGTTCCTGGTCGCACTTCCGCTGTCCATCGGAATCGCGATCGCGTCCAATGCGCCGGTACTCGCCGGCATCATCGCGGCGATCGTCGGCGGGATCGTCGCGGGCTCGCTGGGCGGATCGGCGCTGCAGGTAAGTGGTCCTGCCGCCGGGCTCACCGTCGTGGTGGCCGGACTGATCGCCGAGCACGGGTGGGCGGTTACGTGCGCGATCACCGTTGCAGCCGGAGTGCTGCAGATACTGTTCGGCTTCAGCCGTCTTGCCCGCGCCGCCCTGGCGATCTCGCCGGTGGTAGTGCACGCGATGCTGGCCGGCATCGGCGTCACGATCGCGTTGCAGCAGATTCACGTCCTGCTCGGCGGCGACTCGCGCACGTCCGCATGGACCAACCTGGTTGAACTTCCCAACCAACTGCTCAACGCCGACCGCGCGGGTCTTTTCCTGGGCGCGCTGGTGATCGGCACGCTGGTCGCGTGGCGGTGGGTGCCCGGCTGGCTCAAAAAGGTGCCCGGGCCGTTGGTCGCGATCATCGCAGCGACTGCCGTCTCCGTCGTGCTCCCGCTCAACGTCGAGCGCATCAAGATCGACGGCTCCTTGATCGACGCGCTTGCCCTGCCCAGCCTGCCGGACGGAAAGTGGGGGGCCGTCGCCGTCGGTGTGCTGACGCTGTTCCTCATCGCCAGCGTCGAGAGCCTTTTGTCCGCGGTTTCGGTCGACCGGATGCACGACGGACCGCGCACGGACTTCAACCGCGAGATGATCGGGCAGGGCGCCGCCAACGTTGTGTCCGGGACGATCGGCGGGTTGCCGATCACCGGTGTGATCGTGCGCAGCTCGACGAACGTGGCAGCGGGGGCGAAGACCCGCGCCTCGGCGATCATGCACGGCTTCTGGGTACTGTTGTTCGCTCTGCCGTTCGTCGGGCTGGTGCAGCAGATCCCCCTTTCAGCGCTGGCCGGGCTGCTCGTCGTCATCGGGGTGCAGCTCGTCAAGCGCGCTCATATCGAAACCGCGCTGCGCACAGGAGATCTCGCGGTGTACGTCGTCACCATCTTGTGCGTGATTTTCATCAATCTCCTGGAAGGCGTGCTGATCGGACTGGCCTTGGCGGTTGCGCTGACGGTGTGGCGTGTGGTCCGGGCGCGGATCCACGCCGAACGCGACGGCGATGACACCTGGCGGGTGGTGGTCGACGGCTCGTGCAGCTTCCTGTCGCTACCACGCCTCACCGGCGTGCTGGCGAGCGTGCCCGCGGGAACAGCGGTCACCATCGAGCTGTCGGTCGATTTCATCGACCGCGCGGCGTACGAGGCGATCGACGAATGGCAGCAGCGGCACCGCGCGTCAGGCGGCACCGTGGACCTGCACGACGTTGGTGCGGTCGACGTCAAGGAGTCGGTAAAGCGTCCACCGTCCCGGGGGTTCGTCCCGCTCGACAAACGCTCGGGTGTCGCGCCGTGGAGTGCGTGGCAGATCCCGAACAGCAACGGGGACAACGGGAATGGGCACAATGGCAACGGCCACAACGGCAATGGCCGCAACGCAAGCGGCCACAACGGCAACGGACATGACAGTGCTAGGACGGTCCTGCATGGACTGGCGGTTTACCACCGCCGCACCGCTCCCTACCTGCGCCCGCACATGAAGTCACTGGCTCACTCGCAACGGCCGGAGACGCTGTTCATCACCTGCACCGATTCGCGTATCGTGCCCAACATCATCACCAGCAGCGGTCCGGGAGACCTGTTCACCGTCCGCAACATCGGCAACCTGGTTCCGGAGGGCCGTAGGGACCCGTCGATCGAAGCGGCGATCGCGTTCGCTGTGGAGAAGCTGGACATCTCGTCGATCGTGGTGTGCGGCCACTCGAGCTGCACTGCGATGAATGCCCTTCTGCCTCAAGGTCATCGGGTCGACGAAGCCGGCGACGACTCGTTGCAGGCGTGGCTCACCCACGCAGACCCCACGCTGCACGCGTTCGACGGTGGTAAACACCCGGTTGCCCGGTCGGCCGCCGCCGCTGGCTTCGGCACCGTCGACCAACTGGGCATGGTCAACGTCGCCGTACAAATCGAGACGCTCACCGCCCACCCACTTGTCGCTGAGGCTCGAGAACAGCGGGGGCTGCGGGTCATCGGCCTGTTCTACGACATCGCGAGTGCCGATGCGTTGCAGGTCAACCCGAGCGGCATCGCAACGCTTGCCGGAGATGAGGTGCTCAGCTCTCGCTGATGAGCCGTACCCGCCGACAGTGCGACCAGCGACAGGACACGCCGGTGCGGTGTCGCCATGTTCACACTCGGTGGGCCTGCGCTGCGCTCACCCCTGCTGGATGGTGTTGGACTCACCAGCGTTGTTGATGACCGGCGAGCCCGACTGGTAGGTCACTTTGTTCTCGAAGCCTGAGGCAGTGATCTTGTCGGTGGCCTCGACGGTGACGTCGTTCTTCATCCCGGACACGCTGACGTCCGCGCAATGACCGGTCAACACAACGGTATTGGACATGCCGCTGACGCTCACATCACTGTCATTGCACTCGATCGTTTCCGACTTCCCCACACCGGCGATGCTCAGCCTTCCGCCTCGTGGCGCCTTCGATATCGACGGTCGGACCGCGGTCTTCGGCACGCTGCTGGGCCTCTCCGAGAAGGACCCGTCGCCCCCGAACATACCCGGAGTGGAAGTGAACGAGCTTGTGCTGCTTGAGAATACGCTTCCGACATACACCATGATGCCCACGACGAGGCCGACCACGCCAAGGATGATCACGGCGGCCACGATCCACCAGACCTGGCCCGTCGACCTTGCCCGTGTCGTCCCGAACGAGATGCCGTCGGCCAGCGGCGGCGGTGGCGGCGGGTATGTGTGTGAGCCGCCCAATTCCGACGTGTACGCCTGGTCGGTCAGCGGGCGTTCCAGCTCCCGGATCCGTGCTTCCGGGTCGTCCTTCGGCTCCATGCGGCGATGCTCCCACATCCGGCTTCGATGGGGGACCCGTTCACGCAGCCCTGGTGGGTTCGCCGACCTTTACCAACGTCTTGCCGATATTGGCGCCGGTGAATAAGCCGTTGAGGGCGTCGACGCACGACTCGATGCCCTCGAAGATGGTCTGGCGGTGCACCAGTCGCCCGTCCGCCTCCCACTGGCGCAGCGCGGCGAACGCCTCGTCGAAGCGGCCCCATTGGTCCAGGGTGTTGAATCCTTGCATCAGAGCGCTTTTGGCCAGCAGGTTGACGTAGTTGGCCGGGCCCGGATGCTCGCCAGTCAGGTAGCTGGAGATGACCCCGCACAGCACCACTCGCGCCTTTGGCGCCAACCGGCCGAGCACAGCGTCGAGGATCGGTCCGCCGACGTTGTCGAAGTAGACGTCGACTCCCCGCGGGCAGTGCTCCTTGAGCGCGGCGGCGAGGTTCGCCGTCTTGTAGTCGATGCACGCGTCAAATCCGAAGTCTTCGACCACGACTCGGCACTTCGTCGGCCCGCCCGCGATGCCCACCACACGGGCGCCCGCGATCTTGGCGATCTGCCCGGCGACCGATCCGGTGGCGCCCGCCGCCGCTGAGACCACTACCGTTTCCCCAGGTTTCGGCCGACCGATGTCGGTCATCCCGAAGTAGGCCGTGGCACCCGTCGGGCCGTACACCGACATGATCGCCAGCTGATCGTCCTCACCGGGGATCGGCGTGCTGAAGACGTCGTCGCGGATGATCACGTACTCCTGGAAGCCCGACAATGTGGTGACCACGTCACCAATCGCGAACGCATCGCAGCGCGACGCCACCACCTCTCCGATCCCGGCCGCGCGGATCACCTCGCCAAGCCGCACGGGCGGCAGGTAGCTCGGCTGGTCGTCGAGCCAGGTCCGCACGGCGGCGTCGATGCCGACGTAAGTGTTCCGCAGCAGCGCCTCGCCCTCGGCCGGTTCGGGCGCCGAGGAGACGACGAGCTCGGTGTCGCCCGGCTGCAGCAGACCGGTGGGTCGACGACGCAGCAGGATCTGGCGGTTCGTCAGCTCGGACACGATGCAGAAACTACCCAAGCCGATCGGTTGGTGTGCCACCGTCAGCTTGTTCTGCGGAAACGACAGTGCGGAGGTGATGGCTCACCTCCGCACTGATACCCTGACGTGCTGGCCGGCACAGCCGGCGCATGTTCAGCTGATAGGCCATGAGCGGTAACTGGGCGGATCCTCTCCTGAGGTCCAGTTCAGAGGAGGCTGCTCATGTCGGTGCTGGGGATTGCGCTTGATCCGTCGACTGTGATCGTTGCGGTGGA
>JBLNEK010000237.1:0-3933 GCA_050262635.1 Candidatus Sericytochromatia bacterium
GTGACCGGGGCAACAGAATTTTTGATCAAATATCATCTCTGCGCAACTGACGACCACGGAGCCACATCCAGGTGACGATCGAGCAGCCGTATCAGTCCCGGCGGCAGAATTGGACCAACCAACTCGCCCGCCACGCGCTGATGCAGCCCGACGCGACGGCCCTGCGCTTCCTCGGCCGAACCATCACGTGGGGGGCGTTGCAATGCCGGGTGGACGCGCTGGCCGACGCGCTGAGCCGGCGCGGCGTGAGGCTCGGCGACCGGGTGCTGGTGCTGATGCTGAACCGCCCGGAGTTCGTCGAGTCGGTCCTGGCGGTCAATAAGCTCGGCGCGATCGCGGTTCCGGTCAACTTCCGGATGACCCCGCCCGAGATCGCGTTCCTGGTGGGCGACTGCGAGGCGCACGTGGTGATCACCGAGTCGGTGCTCGCCCGCGTCGCCATCGCCGTGCGCGACCTCGACCCGACGCTGTCCACCGTGATCGTGGCCGGCGGCTGCGACGAATCATCAGCAGAGGCGGTGCTCGACTACGAGAACCTGCTCGCCGAGGACGGCCTGCCGCACCCGGTCGTCGACATCCCCAACGACTCGCCCGCGCTGATCATGTACACGTCGGGCACCACCGGCCATCCCAAGGGCGCGGTGCTCACCCACACCAACCTCGCCGGCCAGGCGCTGACGTTCCTTTTCACCAACGGCGCCGACATCAACCACGACGTCGGCTTCATCGGCGTACCGCTGTTCCACATCGCCGGCATCGGCAACACCATCCCGGGGCTGTTGCTGGGACGGCCGACGGTCATCTATCCACTGGGCGCGTTCAACCCCGACGAGCTGCTCGACGTGCTCGAGGCCGAACGGGTGACCGGCATCTTCTTGGTACCCGCCCAGTGGCAGGCAGTGTGCGCTGCGCAGCAGGCGCGACCGCGCAACCTCTCGCTACGCGTGTTGTCGTGGGGCGCGGCGCCTGCCTCGGATACGCTGCTGCGCCAAATGTCGGAAACCTTCCCCGGAACCCAGATCCTGGCGGCGTTCGGGCAGACCGAGATGTCGCCGGTTACTTGTATGTTGTTGGGAGAGGACGCAATTCGCAAACTTGGCTCCGTCGGCAAGGTGATCCCGACGGTCAGTGCGCGCGTAGTCGACGACGACATGAACGACGTCCCGGTCGGACAAGTGGGCGAGATCGTCTACCGGGCTCCCACGCTGATGGCCGGCTACTGGAACAACCCGAAAGCGACCGCGGAGGCGTTCGCCGGCGGGTGGTTCCACTCGGGTGACCTCGTCCGCCAGGACGAGGAGGGATACATCTGGGTGGTCGACCGCAAGAAGGACATGATCATCTCCGGCGGCGAGAACATCTACTGCGCCGAGGTGGAGAACGTGCTCGCGGGCCATCCGGCAATCATCGAGGTGGCGGTCATCGGCCGCCCGCACGAGCGCTGGGGCGAAGTTCCGGTCGCGGTCGTCGCCGTTGCTGAGTCCGGCCTCACGCTGGCTGATCTTGACGAATTCCTGACCGAGCGCCTCGCCCGTTACAAGCATCCCAAGGCGCTCGAAATCGTCGACGCGCTGCCGCGCAACCCCGCTGGCAAAGTCCTCAAAACGGAACTGCGGGCACGGTTCGGCACCCCCGTCGCGGGAGATCAGGGTCAAAGCGACTCTGCGGCAACAGTTTCTGCCGGGGCAGTGAACGGCGGATGAGGGCGGTCGTGTTTGCTAACGGTTCCAGCGTCAATCGTGCAGATGCCATGTACGGTCGGGTTTCCATCGGGTACAGTCCTGTGGTCCGTCCCACTTACCAAGCGGTGAGGAGACGGATGTCACGTGGTCGGGCCGGGGCTTAGGAGGGGGCGTGCGAGACTATCTGCCGTTGCGCCGCGGTGAACGCGGCTACGACGTGCGGGTGCTCCGGTGACTGCGTCCACCGCCGGTTTCACCGGCTACGTACGCGAAAGGGCCCGGCCGCCGTTGGAGGCCGTGGGTGGCTTCTTCCGAATGGTCGTGCTGACGGCCAAGGCGACCACGAAGTGGCCGTTCGAGTTCAAAGAGTTCGTCCTCCAGTCCTGGTTCTTGATGAGGGTGACGTTCCTGCCCACCGTCGCTCTGGCGGTGCCCGACACGGTGCTGATCATCTTCACGCTGAACCTGTTGCTGGTGGAGTTCGGCGCTGCCGACGTGTCGGGCGCGGGGGCCGGCCTGGCCGCCGTCACCCAGCTCGGCCCGATCGTGACGGTGCTGGTGGTCGCCGGCGCCGGCTCGACAGCCATCTGTGCCGATCTCGGCGCGCGCACCATCCGCGAGGAGATCGACGCGCTCGAGGTGCTCGGCATCGACCCGATCCACCGGCTGGTGGTGCCCCGCGTCGTCGCCGCCACGATCGTCGCGGTCCTGCTCAACGGCGCGGTGATCATCATCGGCCTGGTCGGTGGGTTCCTCTTCGGCGTGTACTTCCAGAACGTCTCGGCCGGCGCCTACTTGTCAACCCTGACGCTCGTCACCGGCCTGCCCGAAGTCGTGATCTCGATCGTCAAGGCGCTCACGTTCGGGCTGATCGCCGGGCTTGTCGGGTGTTATCGAGGGTTGACGGTGTCGGGCGGCTCGAAGGGCCTGGGCACCGCGGTGAACGAGACGCTGGTGCTGTCCGTCGTCGCGCTGTTCGCTGTCAACGTGGTGCTGACCACGATCGGCGTCCGGTACGGAACGGGGCGCTGAGGTGAGTACCGCCACCGTTCTTCGCAGCCGGTTCCCCCGCGCCTATTCGCGCGCCGCCCAGTGGGGCGGTGCTCCGGGCCGGTTCCTCGACAACACCGGCCACCTCGCCTGGTTCATCGTCACCGCCCTCGGGCAGATTCCGAATGCCCTGCGCTACTACCGCCGGGCCATGTTGCGCCTGATCGCCGAGATCGGCATGGGCACCGGGGCCATGGCCGTCGTCGGCGGCACCGTCGCGATCGTCGGTTTCGTGACGCTATCCGGCGGCTCACTGATCGCCATTCAGGGCTATGCCTCGCTGGGCAATATCGGTGTGGAGGCGTTCACCGGGTTCGTCGCCGCGCTGGTCAACGTCCGTGTGGTCGCGCCGCTGGTCTCCGGCCAAGCGCTGGCCGCCACGGTCGGCGCGGGCGCCACCGCCGAGCTGGGCGCCATGCGGATCAGCGAGGAAATCGACGCGCTCGAGGTCATGGGCATCAGGTCGGTGTGCTACCTGGTGTCGACGCGGATCCTGGCGGGTCTGGTGGTGATCATCCCGCTGTACTCGATGGCGATCATCCTGTCGTTCCTGTCGGCCCAGGTGACGACGACCCTGTTCTACGGCCAGTCGACCGGCACCTACGACCATTACTTCCGCACGTTCCTGCGCCCCGACGACGTGTTCTGGTCGTTCGTGCAGGCGGTCATCATCGCGATCGTCGTGATGATCAACCACTGCTACTTCGGCTACAACGCCAGCGGCGGGCCGGTCGGCGTCGGTGAGGCCGTCGGCCGGTCGATGCGCGCGTCGCTGGTGTGGATCGTGCTCGTGGTCCTGTTCGCCTCGTTGGCGCTGTACGGCACCAACCCGAACTTCAACCTGACGGTGTAGGCGGATGACAGCGCCGCTGAACAATCCCCGGACGCCACCCTACAAACTGGGTGGCCTCGTCTTCGTGGTGATCTGCCTGCTCATCGTCGTGCTGGTGCTGTTCCAGTTCCGTGGCACCTTCCAACCGAAGACGGAACTGACGCTGATGTCCGACCGCGCCGGCCTGGTGATGGACCCGGGTTCGAAGGTGACCTTCAACGGCGTGGTGATCGGCCGGGTCGCCGACGTGACCGAAGTCAACGTCGACAACAAGCCGCGGGCGAAGCTAAAGCTGAACCTCAAGCCGCAGTACGTCCACCTGATCCCGCAGAACGTCGACGCCAAGATCCAGGCCACCACGGTGTTCGG
>JBLNEK010000238.1:0-3723 GCA_050262635.1 Candidatus Sericytochromatia bacterium
CGAGCATCACGTCTTGGGCCGTGAGCCGCGCCGATTAGCCGGCACACCGTCCGGCTCCTTGACGGCGATGAGGTTGTGGCGGAGGCACGACCAGCGCTCGATGGCATTGAGCTGCCGGTACCAGTCAGCCTCAAAATTTCACGGTCGCCCGAGTTCTCCCCTGACGGCTGCTGAGATCACGAGTTGATCTTGATTTCCGGCTTCTCCGCAGGCGGCGCCGCCGCGTGTCGTGCGGTGACGCCGGGTTCCACGGTCCCGGGGTGGTTACTCCTTCCTTGGGGTCGAACGGACACGGAGGTCCGCGGGTCAGGGGATGGCGCGGACGCGGTTGACGGCGGCGGCGAATTCCTGTGCCCAGGGCCAGGTTTCGGGGACCCGCAGGATCAAATAGCGGGATCGTTTGACCAGGCGGGCCGCAGCGTGCAGCAGCCGGTAGCGCAGGGTCGCCGGTTGGGCCTTGGCCAGCGGGCCGTCCAATAGCAGCAGCCGCATCCAGCACAGCAGGTCGATGGCGAGGGCGACCGCGGTGACCCAGGCGGTGTTGATCGCGAACGAGTGCGATGGCCAGCGGGCCAGGCCGGTGTCCTTGCCGCAGCGGATGAACCCCTCCACCCGGGCGTGCACCCGGTGGCGGGCCTCGAGCCGCTGCACCTGTCCGCCTCGGGTGGCGGTCGCGATGACCTGGTAGCGGTAGCCGTTGATCTGCTCGAACAGTGACAGTTGCGTCCCGTGCTCGATCTTCTCCCGCCGCACCAGGATGCGCATGTCGGCCGGCCAGCCGGCCAGCCGGTCGCCGTCGGCGCCCTCGCGCAGCAGCCCGGTCAGCTCGGCCACCTGCGCGTCGTCGCGGGCCTTGCCGGCCGCATCCAGCGCCGCCTCCCACCCGGCGGCGGGCATCTGCCCGATCGCGACCCGGGCCCGCTCGTCGAGGTCGAACCCGACCGAGTAGGCCACCGACCAGCCCGGGCGGGCGTTCAGTGTCCTCAGGTGCTCGATCACGGCGTGGCTCGAGCCCGCCCCGTCGATGGTGATCAACAGGCTGCGCCGCCACTTCGCCGGGATCGCGGCGATCGCCGCGTCGATGATCGCGATGTGATCGGCCGCGGTGTTTGACCCGGCGTTGCCTGGGCGGCAGATCACCGCCAGCAGTTCGCCGGTGTTGTCGCACCACGCCAACAGCGGGTGAAACCCGTAGCCGCCCTTGAAATTGCCCGCAGCGTGCTGCTTGCCGCTGTGCGATTCAACCAGCGAGGCGTCAATGCGGATCACCACCACCGGACCCAGGTCCCCATAACAGGTCCGCGAGGGCGGGATCGCGCCATGGCGAGTCTCGATCAACTCCCACACCCGCTCCCGGACCCTGTTGCGCACCAGCGCGATCCTGGCCATGCCCTGGTGGTCGATCTCGTTCAGCGACCGCCACATCGTCGGGACCGACGCCACCTGCCCGAACAGTCGTTCCTGATCCCGCAGCACCGCGGTACCGGCCAGGTTCTCCGCGCCGCCCGCGATCGACACCGCCACGTCCCGCAACACCGCGCCCCGGTCGTGCTGCACCTCCGGCCGTGACAACGCCGCGGACAAGCCGCTGGTCAGGCCCAGGTTGTCGGCCAGCATGCGGGGGATCACATTGCCCGCGTGCCCGACCACGTCGTCGCCGCGGACCTCGACTCGAACAGTTTTCGACCAATCCGTAGTAGCCTGCATCAGATAGGTGCACTCCTCGATCGATTCTCGAATGCCAGCAAACGTCGATTATCGTTGAGGCAGTGCACCTTTCACGTTCACGACACACCTCAGCACCGAATTGCGTGAACTATTGAGGCTAGTGTTGGGGCATACGCCCAGGTAATCGGCGGCCTGCTTGGTTGAAAGCAACTCCGCTGGCTTTTGCACTGTTTGACTGAACACTCGACTTTCGCAGTTATGCGGCGGCTGCGGCGCAGGCCAGCTCGTAGTCTCGGATTATGTTGGGGTCGGGCCGATTTGGGGTAGTCGCGGTAATTCGTGCGGCGATGAAGGCGCGGCGGAGTTTGGCGAGCATGTCCTCGAATGCGGGTTCGGCCTTGTCGGGGTACCAGGGCTCGGCGGCGTGACGGCTGGCGAGGTCGTCGGGGTGGTAGCCGAATAGCGAGTACCAGACGATCACCAAGGTCTGGGTGAGGAACCCGAACGGTACGGTGCGCTCGACAGCACGTTGTACGCGGTTGCGGGCCTGGCCGACGCCGAGCAGTTGCTTGCCGGTGGCGTTGGCGGGTTCGATGCTCCACCGATCGGCGTAGCGCTCGACGACGTGTTCGGCGTCGGCGTCGCGGTCGGTGGTGAACAGGGCCAGGTCGTAGCCGGTGGTGGTGTCGGGTTCGCGGACCAGCACCGCCCGGCCGGGGTTTTCGCCGAACGCGCCGTACCACAGGCAGTCGACGACAGCGACCACGACGGTGTCGAGGCGCCCGTAGCGGTGCGCGGTGACGGTGCGCCAGGTCGCGGTGGCGGCCAACTCGGCCAGCCGAGGCAGCCGCTGGCCCTTCTTGGCTGGCCGGCCGCGGCGGCCGGTACGCGGCGGCGCCTGGGCAGACAGGGCGGCGTTGGCGGGCAGCCGGGTGGTGATCGTGGCGCCCGCCACCAGCAGCGCCTTGCCGTGGTAGGCGGCGTCGCCGACGAGGTGGATCCGCTTGTGCGGGAATGCTTTTGTTAGCACGGTGAGCATGTCGCCGGCCAGCTCGACCGGGGAGGCGGCGCCCTTGCCGCCCCACAGCCGAAACAGGATCGGCAGGCACACCGGATGGCTGCAGAACGCCAGCCGCACGACGATCCCGACGATCACCCACCGGTTGCCGCGGCCAAGCTTGGCCGGGCCTTGGGCGGCGCCGTCGTGGGTCCAAAACGCGTGATGCACCTTCTTGCCCCAGCGGCGAAACAGGGTGTCATCCACTACGGCCGTGATGGGCGCGTCGGCATCCAGTAACCGGTCCAGGATCAGCGCGGCGACCGCAAGGCCGAGCCGATCGGTGTCCCAGGCGTAGTGCGAGAAGAACCGACACGCCGAGTGAAACGACACCAACGCGGCCATCCCGGCGCCGGCGAGCATGCCCACCACGGTGCGCCGCGCGGTGCGCGCGACCAGCCCGGTGGCCAACAGCGCGAACAACCCGAACGTCGAGGACCGGCGAAACACCGGGCGCAGGGTCTCCAACAGCATCCGCCAGGAGGCGGGTAGCGTCGTGGTTTGAAGCATCGGCGGAGCAGGTTTGCAAGCCACCCGCCGATGCTTCGCACGTATTCGGAGCAGGATCACGCCGACACGCCGACAACCTCACCAGAAACACGGACACCAGAAGTCACAGGCGAACAGTGCGAACGGTCAAGCAGTCACCAGAAACTGCGAAAGTCGAGACCCAAGCCACCGCCAGCTGGTGGGGATGTCAACCCGAACTGGCCCCACTGTGGCTGTAATTGGCTCCACCTGGGTCGTGGCGAGGAGCCGTCGGCGTGGGTCGTGGTTAGCACCGGTTAGCCCCAGAAGATGCAAGTGGGGTCGCGGCCGATTTCGGTGACAAGGTCTTCGACGCGGCGTGAGGGAAAGCCAGTAGCTCGTAGGCGTGGAAGCGAAGATTGCGGCGTTTAGCCAGACCCTGGTGCGGGACTCCGCCACCGCCACGCTGTCGACCCGACGCTTCGAGACGGCCTGGCAGGAAGGCACCGCCATGGACCGTCATGCTGCCG
>JBLNEK010000239.1:0-18058 GCA_050262635.1 Candidatus Sericytochromatia bacterium
TTGCCCAGGCCGGCGTCGAGGTCGGTCGGGTTGCCGTTGCCGCTGTACACCCAGATGCGGGTGTTGTTGGCCACGAGCCGCCCGATCTGCAGCATCGGGTCGTTGCGCTGCCAGGCGCCCCCGCCGTACGCGCCCCACATGTCGAGCGCGTTGAAGCCGCCGGCGTCGGCCATCGCGATGCCGATCAGCACCGGCCACAGGCCCGCGGACAGGTTGAGGAACCCGGACAGCGACCCGGCGTAGGCGAACTGGTTGGGGTGGTACGCCGCGAGGATCAGAGCCGAGCTGCCGGACATGGACAGGCCGACGACGGCATTGCCGCTGGCGTTGACGCCGCGGTTGGCCGCCAGCCACGCGGGCAGCTCGGAGGTCAGGAAGGTCTCCCACTTGTACGTGTAGGTCTGGCCGTTGCCCGCCGCCGGGCGGTACCAGTCCGTGTAGAAGCTGGACATGCCGCCGACCGGCATCACGACCGAGAGCCCCGACCCGTTGAACCACGAGAACGCGCCGGTTTCGATGTCCCAGCCGTTGCGGTCGTCGCGCGCTCGCAGACCATCGAGCAGGTAGACCGCCTTGGGCCCGCCGCCCTGGAACTGCACCGGGATGTCGCGACCCATCGACGGCGACGGCACCATCACCACCTCGGGCGCGTCCGCTCGGGCCGCGACCGGGTTCACCGCGACACCGGCCAGTGCCAGCGCGAACACCACGACGGCCATCGCCAGTCGGCGGACCCACAGATTCACGTCAGAAATGCTCATATCTCCCACCCCTGTTTTCGTCAGTGACTTATCGTCGCGGCGACGCGCACGGTTACATCGCGCAGCTGATATGTGGCGGCTGTTACAACTGAGGTGTGCGGGGTGTTCTCGGTGCTTTGGTCCTGATGAGTGCCATTCTCGCAAGGGCTCCGGGTGCCCGTGCGGACGACCCGGGCCCACTGGCCGGCCTCGTCGACACGGCGGCTCAGCGGTTGCAGACCGCCGACCCGGTGGCAGCCTCCAAGGGGCTGACGAACGGCAGCATCGAAGACGCGACGCGGGCTGAACAGGTGATCGCGGCGGTGACGGCGTTGGCGGCGACCGCCGGCGTCGAACCCGGTTACGTCCGGCAGGTCTTCGCCGACCAGATCGCCGCCACGGAGGCCGTCGAGTACAGCCGCTTCGCGCAGTGGAAGCTGGATCCGGTCGCCGCCCCGACGGCCGCACCCGATCTCACGGTGTCACGCTCGGCGATTGACGCTCTGAACCGGCAGATGGTCGACGAGATCGCCGCGCAGTGGACAGTGCTGCGGTCGCCCGGGTGCACCAGGGCTCGCGACGAGGCGGTCACCTATGTTGCCGACGCACGCCAACTCGACGCCGTGTACCGGCAGGCGCTGGGCTTCGCCACTCGCTCTTACTGCACCGGTTCGTGACGCCGAGCGTGTGGGCTGTGGCGGGGATTGTCGACATTTTCATCCATATCCCACACGGTGGCGGCCTTTTGCGGACTGAAGCGCTTCAGCCGAACAGCGGCAGCGACCGCTTGCGCGCCAGCGAGTCCATCCCGGCCTGGATGGTGTCCTGCACCTCGCGGTACTTGGCCTGCACGTACTCGTCGTCATCGGCCCGGGCCGGGTCGTGGTCCACCTCGACGGGCGGCATCAGGCGGGTGCGGATCTTCGCGGGCAGCGGGAACTGCGGGAGTGCGGCCGGCGCGATCCCCCACGGCAACGACACCGCCATCGGAAACACCTTGAGCCGGAATACCTTGTCCAGGCCCAACGTCCGCGCGAGGCGGTCGCCGCGAATCAGCACCGGCATCGCATCGGCGCCGCCGACCGTCGCGATAGGCACGATCGGCACGCCCGCGCGGATCGCCATCTTCACGAAGCCGGTGCGGCCCGCGAGATTGGCCCGGTCCCGTTCGCTCCACGGACGCAGCGAGTCCACTTCCCCGCCGGGCCACAGCGCAACGTCGCGGCCCTCGGCGAGCGCGGTGGAGATCGAGTCGGGGGCGGCCGGCAGCACGCCCATCGCGCGGAAGTAGCGGCCGATGAGCGGGATCGCCATCAGCGCGTCGTGGGCGGTGCCGTGCAGCAGCCGGTCCTCGCCGAACCGCCGCCACCACTGCACGCCGACAGTCCACGCGTCCCATACGAACGGCGCGCCGGAGTGGATGCCGATCAGCAGCACGGGCGGTTCGGGCAGGTTCTCCCACCCGTCGAACTCCATCCGGAACCAGTGGTCCACCAAGGTGTTCCAGAAGTACTTCTGGCGCTGCATCGTCGCTTCGTCCGGGCCGCTGAGTTCCCAATCACCCGCGCGTTTGGCCACCCAGCCACTGAGCCCGCCCTCTTGCTTGCCGCGGCGCTCGTCCATCTGCGCCCGCGCCCGGTCGGCGAAGTGCCGAGCCTGTTCGACAACATCTGGTGGTCGGTGATCGGTTGTACTCATCTGTACCGCGTACCCGATCCGCCCGTGTTGCACCCCTGTTCCCGAGATCCTGTGGTACCACATCGGGATGGGCCGATGGTCGCGCGCGGAACTCGAGTCCGCGTTCGCTCAGCATGAGCAGCTGATAGTGGAGATCGGTCAGAGCTGGGACTGGTCGCGCTACGCCGACGAGTTCACCGAAGACGCGCTCTACGTCGAGCACGCGCTGGGCACCTTCCGTGGCCGGGAGCAGATTCGCGAGTGGATCACCTCGACGATGAACACATTCCCCGGCAGCGAGATGCCGCTCTTCCCGACGACCTGGCACGCGATCGATGACGAGAAGGGCTGGGTGTTCAGCGAGGTCCGCAACCGGATGAGGGATCCGGGTGACGGCAGCATCCACGAGCAGGCCAACATCACGGTGCTCAAGTACGCCGGCGACGGGCTGTGGAACTACGAGGAAGACGCGTACAACCCGCTGAACTTCACGACGATGGTGCGGGGCTACATCGAGCGATGTGCCAGCCTGGGAACGGCGTCGCAAGACGCGCTCGCGTTCGCCAAGAACATGAACTGGCCGTTGGCGTAAGGGCTTACGTGGGGGTTCCGTCAGCGTTGTCGAAGAACTTCCACTCGCCGTCGGACTCGACCTCCATCCGCCAGCCGAGCTCGTCGTTGTTGGCGGCCCGGTCGACGAACCAGGCGTGGGCGTCTTCGGCGCTGTCGATGTCTTTGGTGTCGACGACGTCGCCCTTCGGGCTGATCACACGGTACGTTGCCATACTCCGCGTCATTCCCCGGATCGGGGTTTTCGAATCAGCCGGTGTCAGGACACTTCGCGGCGCGGCTGTGTCTGCGGCGGCTCGCCGACCCGCTGGGCGGTGTCGTCGGCCTGTGCCGAACGTTCCGTAGGGTGCAGGTTTTCGGCGTGCTCCCACTGCTTGTTGAGTCCCTCGCGCGACGAAGCTGCTTCACTCTGGTGGGCGGCTGCGCGATCCTCGAGCCGGGCCGCCTCCGCCGCCTTCGCTTCCGCTTCGGCTTTCGCGGCACGCGCCCGCGCAGCGGTCTCGTCGGCCAGCGCTTCGCGGCGCTCGACTTTGACACTCTCCTCGCGCACCTGCCCGCGGATGCGCTCGGCTTCGACACGGCGCTTCTTGGTGCGACTCTGCCGGGCGAGGATCACGATCGCCGCGATCACCAGCAGCGCCACCACGACGGCGATGACTATCCAGACGACGTTGTCCATGACCGCTCCTTATTGACGTGGGTGTCGTCCGTACAGCGTGCCCGCGCCCGCCTGCGTTGAAACCCGGCTCAACGAAGCAGGTCGGCGATTGGGGTGTCACCGATCTGCTCGGTGAGTTGGCGCGCATCCTCTAACACCATGCGCGCGCCACCGGCGGTCAGCTCCTCGCGCGACATTCCGCCGCTCAGCACCCCGATGCTCGTGACGCCGGCGCGTCGGCACGCTTCGGTGTCCCACACGGAGTCGCCGACGAAGACGGCGCGGTCGGCCGTCACGCCGGCGCGGTCCAGCGCGACCCTGATGATGTCGGGCTGGGGCTTGGCCGTGTCCACGTCGGCTGAGGAGGTCATCTCCGACACCAGGTCGTCGCGATCCAATACCTCACGCAAGATCGACAGCTCGTCGTGGGGTGCGGACGTCGCGAGCACTACCTGCAAGCCCATCGACGCGACTCGGTCGAGGACTTCTCTTGCGCCTGGCAGTACCCGCAGCAGCGGAGTGAGCTCGTTGTAGTAGCGCGAATGCAGGTCTTTGAGTCGCTCTTTCGTATCGTCGTCGGCGTCGCCGGACAGCGTCTTGACCAACGTCGAACCGTCCAGGCCGATCGAGCGGTGGATGCGCCACGAGTCGGCGGCGATGCCGACGTCGTGAAATGCCCGCGCCCACGCATGCACGTGCAGATAGTTGGAGTCGACGAGCGTTCCGTCGATGTCGAACAAGACAGCGGGCGGCCGGGAAGCGTTCATTCCGCGAAGGTACCTTCCCGCCCCGGCGAACTGATTTTCGATCAGTCGATCCCGTACACGCGAAAGGCGTTGCGAAAGCCGATGAGCTCGGCGACGCGGATCGCGTCGGGTTCGCTCCACTCCCCCGCGTCGACGAACGACTGCAACTGGCTGCGAATCCCCTTGCGCCACAGCGCCGCTCCGAGGTAGTGCAGCTCCGCGGGGCCGAAACCATCCGACGAGTACAGGATCTTACGGAACGGGGCCAGTTCGAGCAGGCGGGCGATCACCCCGGCTCCTCGCGCCCCGAGATGGTTGATCGACAAGCCGCCGTCCACATACACGTTGTTGAACGCCTGTGCGAGATATCCGGCCTCGCGTTCGTAGGGATAGCAGTGCAGCAGCATGACCGGGGTGTCGCCGCTGCCGCGCAGGAAATCCAGCAGCAGCAGCGGATTGGTCTTGTGCAGATCGGCGTCCCGGTCGCCGAGGCCGACGTGCAACTGCAGCGGCTTGCCCAGCCGCAGCGCGCGGTGCAGCCCGAACCGCAGCAGCACCCGGTCGGCCAGTCGTCCGCCGCGGTCCCGCCATCGTGCGGCCGCGTCGGCTACCTGCGCGCGCGCCGGCTCGGACAGGTCGCCGTCAAATCCGCCGCGATATGCCAGGATCGACTTCGTCGCCACCGCATCGGCACCGCGCGCGTGCAGGTGCTCGTCGAACACGTCGGCGTAGTCGCCAGGCTGGGTGATCGCATGCTCGGCGAGCTGCTCGAGCCGGACAACCTCGTGGGCCCGGCCGCCCGACACCGAGGCAATCGTGCTGACGTCGGCGGTGCCGTCGGGAAGCCCGGTGTCTACCAGCCAATCGGAGACTCCGGATGCGGGTAGGAAAAGCTGCGCCAGCTCGATCTCGCTGAAATCGCAACGGCGCGACCAGTATTCGTCGGGACAAGCATGCGGCCGCAGCCCGAGCAGCGGCGCGCAATGGGCGCGTACCGCGAAGCCGAGCTGGGTGTCGAAGCCCGAGTCGAAGTCAGGGAGCCCTTCGGTGTTGGCTTCGTTGAGCGCGTTTTCGAACCGCCGCCGGTCGGCGCCGCCGACCCAGCAGCCGTGGACGTGATGGTCGACGAGGAGCAGATTCTCGACGTGCTCAACGAGCGCTGAGCCGGTCAATCTCACAGACTCCAGGCCATGCGGAACTTGTCGGTCAGCTCGGCCGGCTCCAGGTCGCCGTATGTCTCGTGCTCGTAGCGGCGCACCGCGACGGTGGCGTCGACGGCCGAGTCGCCGAGGATGCGGCGGACGCGACTCGACGAGTCCAGCACGGAGATGACGGTCGCCTGGTCGGTGGGCAGCGTGGCGACATCATCGAGGGTGGCCGGATCGACCGGCACTTCCGGCGGCAGCGGGGTGCGCTGTTCAACGCCGTCGAGGGCCAGGCCCAGGATCACCGCGGAAGCGAAATACGGATTCGCCGACGGGTCAACGACTTTGACCTCGACGTTGGCCCCATGCAGGTGTGCCGGGCCGCCTGCGATCAGGCGCACTGCCGCCTCCCGGTTCTCCGTCCCCCAGCAGATGTTGGCGCCGGCCCATAACCCGGGCTGCATCCGCAGTCCGGAGAGAATCGAGCCGCTGAGCACGCCTTGCGCCTCGGGGAGCCCGTCGAGGATTCCGCCGATCGCATGCGCGCCGTCGTCAGTCAGCCCGTGCGCGCCCTGTCTCCCGGAGAACACCGCTGCATCGTTTTGCGAGAGCGAAAAATGTTGGTGCGCACCGGATCCCACGCCTCCGGCAAACGGCACCGGCGAGTAGCTCACCCGCATCCCGTGGCGGCGGGCGACCCGGCCGACAACCAGCCGCATCAGCACAAGCTGGTCCGCCGCAGCGACAGGGGCCAACGGTGTCAGCGAGATCTCGAACTGGTTGCGCCCGTACTCCGGGTGAAACTGCTCGATGCCGACGCCGGCGGACGCTGCCGCGGTGGTGACGTCGCGGACGAACGCCTCGTGCTCAAGCACGCCCGCCAGCCCGTACTGCGCCCACAGCGCCGACGGCAACCGACTGCCGTCCGGCGCGACGAGCAGGAACTCGATCTCGTGTCCGACCAGCGCGTCGAAGCTCGCGTCGCGGAGACGGTCCTCGACTCGGCGTAACGTGCCCCGGCTGCAGGCGGGCACGGGCGCGCCGCTCTGGTCGAAGAACGAGCCGGGCGCCCACGCCAGCCCGTCGCCCAGCGTCCGCAGAGCGGTCAGGTCGAGGCGGATGCGCTCGTCGCCGACCACGCCCATGTCCTTGGTGAACGCGATGCCCGTCTGGTCGATGGCGAAGACGTGCCACACGGGGCTGGCGCCCAGGCCCGGGTCGGCGAAGGCTGACAGTCGGCGCGACGGCACGGTTTTAGCGTGGGTCAGCCCGGCAGGGTTCACCACGGTGCCGATCACGGTTTCGATTCCGCCGGCTTCGAGCTGGGCCATCGAGGGGGCGGCGGGCGCTTCGGCAGTCACCCGGAACATTCTGCAGGGCCGCGACGCCGCGGGCTATGCGTTCGCGGCAGGCGGATATGGCGCCGGGCAGAGAATTCTCAGCATGCCGTCGGCGGCGCGGGACCACGGAAAGGCCTCGGCGCGGCGGCGGGCGTCGCGCCGACGCCGATTCGCGGGCCGGGTGAGGATCTGCGTCACCGCGGCGGCCGCCGGTGAACGGAATAGTCAAGGCGGGCAGCGTGATCCGAATGACGCCAGTGGCAAGTACGATCCGGGATGGGACGCCGCCCGGGATCACCAGGAAAACCTCGTGGCCCGCGGCGCGATACTCGGCGCCGAGCCGGTCGACGGCGGTGCGCAGGCCGCCAGACCGCGGCCCGTAGAAGTTGGCCACTTGAACGACGCGCATCGGCTTCATCACAGGAGATTTCCATGTGGACTTCGCCACGGCGGGTGGACGTGTCGTTGAACAGGCAGTGAACAGCACCGCCGGACGTGGACCATCACGTCGGCTCTGCGGGAAGATCCAGGAATTCGCCCGGATCGCGATCTGTGGGCAGTGTCGACGCGCGCCGGGGCTGCGGGTTTGTCTGTTGTCAGCGCGGGCACTCAATACGCAACCGTCGACCTAGGAGGGTTTTCATGCGCGCCGAACGCTTCCGGCACCTGCTGTCCGCGGAGGGCCCGTTCGCTTCGATCTACTTCGACGATTCCCATGACACCGCCGACGCCGAGGCGCAGCTGGAGCTGAAATGGCGCGGATTGCGCGAGCAGCTCGAGGAGCAGGGCGGCAAGGAGCTGGCCGACGTCATCGAGCCGGCCGTACTGGGCGCCCGCCCGCCGGTGGGCCGCAGCGGCCGAGGGCTGATCGCGGCGGCCGGCCGGCTGCTGGTCAACGAGCACCTGATCCGGCCGCCGGCGGCGTCAGCTGCGCGGGTGTCGGAACTGCCATATCTCGTGCCGCTGGTTGAACACGCCGATCAACACAACACCTACCTGCTGGCGGCTGTCGACCACGCGGGCGCTGACATCACCGTGCATCGCGCTGATGTCGAGCGCGTCGAGGAGGTCGACGGCGGCGGCTATCCGGTGCACCATGCGCAGCGCGCCGAGACGCCGGGCCGCGGCGATCCGCAGCGCACGGTGGAGAACGCGCAGGCCAAGAACATCCGCACGGTCAGCGAACGACTCGCCACCCTGCTTGACGGGACCAAGGCCGAGGTCGTGTTCGTCCTCGGCGAGGTGCAGTCGCGCACCGACCTGGTCGCCGACCTGCCAGAGCGCGTCGCCGACCGCATGGTGGAACTGAAGGTCGGCGCCCGCAACAGCGGCATCGACGACGAGGTGCGGCACGCGATCGACGAAGAGTTCCTGCTGCGCCGTGTCGCGGTGATCGATGATGCGGCGCAACGGTTTCAGGCGGGCCAGGGTTCCGGCTCAGCCGCGCAGGGCTTGGATGCGGTGTGCGCCGCGTTGCGCGACGGCGCGGTGGAGACGCTGATCATCGGCGACATCGGCGAGGCGACCGTGGTGATCGGCGATGCGGTGACGATGGTGGCGCCCAACGCCGAGGTGCTCTCGGAGCTCGGTGGCGCGCCGCGGGTGGTGCGTGCCGACGAGGCGCTGCCGATGGCAGCCGTCGCCACCGACGCGAACCTGGTGCGCACCGATGAACGGCTCACACCGGCCGACGGCGTCGCCGCGGTGCTGCGTTACGCCCGCTCGCACCACTAGCGGGCCGAAATTGCATTCCACGCGGGAAAGTGCGAGTAGGCACCACGCGGAATGCAACTTCGCGGCTAAGGCCTGATGACGTTGTCCGGGTCGGGCTTGCGGTCGGCAGGCGCTTGGCTGTAGTCGCCGAAGGGCGCGTCGCGCTCGGTCACCGCCGCTGAAACCCCTTGAGTGGCAGCTTGTTCGATGAACGCGTGGGCTTCGGGGATGTTGCGCATGATGCCGTCGAGGATCGCGCCGAGCGTCTGCGTGGACGCCAGGCCCATGTTGTCGTAGGCCTGGTTCACCATGAGCTTCTGCGCGGCCAGCTGGCCCATCGGTAATGCTGCCAGTTCCTCGGCCTGCTCGCACACCGTCGACTCCAGCTCCGAGAACGGCACTGCCCTGTTGATCAGCCCGATGTCGGCGGCCTCGCGACCGGATAGCGGCCGGCCCGTCAGCGCGTGGTACTTCGCCCGCGTCAGGCCGAGGCGATAGATCCACATCCCGGACAGATACGCGCCCCACACCCGCGAGTACGGCGTGCCGATTTGCGCGTCCTCGCTGGCGATCACAATGTCGGCGCACAGCGCGTAGTCGCTACCGCCGCCGACGCACCACCCGTGCACCTGCGCGATCACCGGTTTCGGTGAGCGCCAGATGCTCATGAACTTCTGGTGCGGCGACGTGGCCGCGGCAGTGGTGTGCATCATGTCCTTGCCCGGGTCCCAGCGACCGCCGGTGCTGAGAAAGTCTGTGCCGTTACGGAATCCGCCGCCGAAGTTGTAACCGGCACAGAAGGCGCGGCCGGCGCCGCGCAACACGATCACCTTCACCGCCTGGTCGCGCACCGCCGTGTTGACCGCGTCATCGACCTCGTCGGGCATCGGCGCGACGATCGTGTTCAGCTCCTCGGGGCGGTTCAGCGTGATCCGCGCGATCGGCCCGTCGAGGTCGTAGAGGATGGTCTGGTAACTCAAAGGTGAACTCACACCGTGAGTTTGCATGCCTGACCGATGTCGAGCGTCCGCAGCACCCGGCCCATTCCCAGCCACAGCGCGCACGACAGTGCAAGGTCGGCGAGGATCTCCTCGGAGAACGCCTCACCGCAGCGCGACCAGAAGTCCTCGTCGTCGCGCAGGCCGGTGTGGTCGCGGGCGAAGCGCTCGCCGAACTCTGCGGCGAGGCGCTCCTGGTCGGTGTATCCCTGCCACGTCCGCCATTGCGGCACATGCGCGTAGAACTCTTCGTCGACGCCGACGGCGGGGCCCTCTGCGAAGCGGGTGTTCTCGCACACCGCGCACTCGTTGTCTAAAGCGATCGCCATTCGCGCGATCTCCCGCACCCGCAGCGGCAGCCGGCTGCGGTGATAGACGGCGTCGCTGAAGTTGGCCAACGCGCCGCCGAGTTCTGGCGAGGCGGCGAACCAACTGGTCAGATCGTCGTCGGCGAAGTCTCCGATCCTGCTCATGGCACGCGATGCTACCCCGCGTCACCGCCATCTGTAACACGTTCTATTTTCAGGGGCCCTCGGCGCTATTCGGTCCGCGGGCCGCTGGCACCGCCGGTCCTGGCGTCGCCGGCGTGATCGGCCGATGTGCCGGTGGCCGCGCTCGTCTGCCGGCCCTCGTAGGGCGGCACCGCGGGTTCCGCTTCTTGCGGCGGCATCTCGCCGGTCGAGTCCTTTCCAGCGCTGACGCCTTCGGCACCGTAGGACGGGACCGTCGTGTCGCCCTCGTATGTCCCCGACGGCCGGTCGGCAGGCCCGCCCGACGGCTGGTCGGATCCGGTGTCGCGGGATCCGGGAGCTCCGCGCGCTTCCTGGGGTTCTTCGCTCGGGCTGCTCATCGTATTCCTTCTTTCAACCGCCGCGTCGTTGCGACGGTGACAGCGGGCTACCCGTCGGCCGGTCGCCAGAAACCGTCAGGCGGCCACCGCGGTGGTCTGCCGGCTACGCAACGGCACCAAGTGGCCGAGCTTCGCCTTGGGCGGCAACGCCAGCCGGACGATCTTGCGCACAACGGTGCCGAACTGCCGGTGAAGCGGCCCGCTGTGGTAGCGGATGCCGTAGCGCTCGCAGATCTCGCGCACCTGCACCGAGATCTCCGCGTGGCGGTGCGCCGGGATGTCGGGGAACAGGTGGTGCTCGATCTGGAACGACAGGTTGCCGCTCAGGATATGAAAGAGCTTGCCGCCGCTGAGATTTGCCGAGCCAAGAATCTGCCGGAAGTACCACTGGCCGCGCGTCTCGTTCTCGGCCTCCTCGATCGAGAACTCCTGCACCCCTTCGGGGAAGTGACCGCAGAATATGATCATGAACGCCCACACGTTGCGGGCGAGGTTCGCGGACAGGTTGCCGGCGGCGACGACGGGCGCGAACGGCCCGGCCAGCAGCGGGAACGCGACGTAGTCCTTGAGCAGCTGGCGACGCGTCTTGCGCCACATCTGAGCCAGCACGTCGCGTTTGTCCGACCACGTGAGCTCACCCCCGCGGATGCGCTCGGTCTCCAATTCGTGTGCGGCGACGCCGTATTGGAAGAGCACCATCAGCAAGAAGGCGTACATCGGGTTGCCGAGGTAGTACGGCCGCCAGCGCTGGTCCTCGCTCATCCGCAGGATGCCGTAGCCGATGTCGCGGTCCATGCCGACGATGTTCGTGAAGGTGTGGTGCATGTAGTTGTGTGAGTGGCGCCACTGCTCGCCCGGGCATGCGGTGTCCCATTCGAATCCGCGGCTGGACAACGCCGGGTCGCCCATCCAGTCGTATTGGCCGTGCATGACGTTGTGGCCGATCTCCATGTTGTCCAAGATCTTCGACAGCGCCAGCATCGCGGTACCGGCGATCCAGGCCGGCGGCAGGATCCCCGCCGTCAGCAGGGTGCGCCCGCCGATTTCCAGCGCCCGCTGCGTCTTGATGACGCGGCGGATGTAGTCGGCGTCTCGATCGCCGAGGTCGGCGACTACGCGCTGTCGCAGGGCGTCGAGTTCGGCGCCGAAAGCCTCGAGCTGTTCGGGAGTGAGGGTCATCTGAAATCCTTTCGGTCATAGCGCGATGTCGACGTCGCCGACCGGGACGGACACGCAAATAAGAACGTCCTGGTCGTCGGGTGTCGACATCGCGCCGGTGATGAGGTTCTTGACGGTGCCGCGTGTCTTGCGGCGTGTGCAGGTGTGGCAGATGCCCATCCGACATCCGCTCGCGGGTGCCAGGCCTGCTGTCTCGGCCTGGTCGAGGATGGGCCGCCCGTCGTCGGCGCAGTGAACACCACTGTCGCTGAACATTATTCGGCCACCCCTCGGCGACGCGGCTTCGAACACCGGTGGCGTGAAGCTCTCGGCGCTCACGTTGTCGCACTGTTCGCGCACGGCCTCGGCCAGGGCCGTCGGGCCGCAGACGTACACCGCGTCCGGCGACGGCATCGCGGCCGCCAGATGCGCGGCGTCGAAGCGACCGCGGAAATCGCCGTCACCCGAGCGCGTGAAACCGTACAGCACCCGCACGCCCGGCGTCGCGGCCAGCTCGTCGCGGTAGCACGCCTCCTCGGGCGATCGGGCGTAGTGGATCACCGCGACATCGCCGGAGAAGTTCTCGCCGGTTAGCGTCCGCAGCATGGACATCACCGGGGTGATGCCGCTGCCGCCGGCAACGAACAGGATTCGGCGCGGCCGGGCGGGCGGGAGCACGAAGTCCCCGCCGACACCGTCGAGCCCGACTACCATGCCCGGCGTGGCGTTGCGCTGCAGATACGTCGACACCAGGCCGCCGTCGTGACGGCTGACGGTGAGCTCGATCAGCGACTCCCCTTGCGCGTTGGCGGGCGAGTAGCAGCGGGTGTGGCGGCGGCCGTCGATCTCCACGGTGACATTGACGTGCTGGCCCGCGGTGAACCCGGCCCAGACGTCGGAACACGCGGCGTTCGGTGCGAGCGTCAGCGTCACGCTGCGCGGCGTCCGGCGGCGCACGGACACCACCTTCGCCCGGGCGTCGGACAGCGACCACGTCGGCGTCACCAACTCGGTGTAGCGGTCCACGCCGTGCGGTCCCGTCAGCAGGTCGACCAGGTTCGAGCGCAGTACCCGCCGGGTAAGCGTTTGAGTGAACATATGTACACCTTGCTAAGCGAATACGCCGAATGTCAACGGTAAATCGCAGGTTGTGGTAGGGTTCACAACAGTGAACACTCGTACTCCCACGTCACGCTCGCGGCGGTCAGGCAGCGGCAAGGTGTCTCGCGAGGAACGCAAGGAGGCCACCCGCCGCGCCATCGTGGGGGCCGCGTTGAAGCTGCTCGACGACCGCAGCTTCAGCGCGCTGAGCCTGCGCGAAGTGACCCGCGAGGCGGGCATCGTGCCGGCCGCGTTCTACCGGCACTTCGAGTCCATGGAGGCCCTCGGGCTCGTTTTGATCGACGAGTCGTTTCGCGTGCTGCGCGACATGTTGCGCTCGGCGCGGGCGGGCAAGCTCGACACGAACCGGGTGATCGAGTCGTCGGTGGAGATCGTCGTCGGCAGCATCGCGCAGCAGCGGGAACACTGGCGGTTCATCGGCCGCGAGCGCAACAGCGGCGTGTCGGTACTGCGTTATGCCATTCGCACCGAGATCCGGCTGATCACCGCCGAACTCGCGACCGACCTGGCGCGCTTCCCCGAGCTGAAGGACTGGAGCACCGAGGATCTCAACATCCTCGCGAGCCTGTTCGTGAACTCGATGATCGTAGTGGCCGAGGCGATCGAAGACGCACAGGACGCGGCGGCGCAAGAGGAGATCAGGCGCGTGGCGGTCAAGCAGCTGCGCATGATCGTCGTCGGTGTGGCCGGCTGGCGCAGCAACGCGTAACCGCGAAACCGAAGCCATGGTCGTTGCGGTGGCGAATCAACGACCTGGAATTCGGTTGGCCGACGAGCCCGGTCGCCATCGTTCGAGTGACGACCCGACCGGCGGGAAGTGCAGGCGGCGCCGGAACGGATCGCGCATCGGGTAGTGGCGCAACGGGATTGGGCGAAGAAGCCGAACCGCTGGTAGTTTCTGCCGGCCGTGGCTCATGAGCGGCGTAATCCCGGCAAACAATCAGGTTTGGTACGCCGTGGCGGCGGGGAACCGCACAGCAGCGGCGGGTCGAGAGTGGTTGCATCATGCTCGCTGTCAGGCGATCGAGGGACGCAACCCTGCGTTAAGAAGCTAGCGCCGCCTTCGCGTCGCCGCCCGCCTCAGCTCGGCGGGCGTGACACGCACTGAGCCGCGTACAGCGGCTCGCCGAGCTTTTCCATCAGCTCCATCTGGGTTTCCAGCCAGTCGATGTGCTTCTCCTCGTCGGCGAGGATCCGTTCCAGCAGCACGGCGGAGGTGGTGTCCTGCTTCTCGCGGCACATCACGATGCCCGGTTGCAGCCGTGCGCGCACCTCGTACTCGATTGCCAGGTCGCTTTCGAACTGCTCGCGCAGTGACTGCCCGACGCGAAGCGAGAACAGGCGCTGGTAGTTTGGCAGGCCGTCGAGCAACAGGATGCGATCGGTGACCCACTCGGCGTGGTGCATCTCCTCGAACGACTCGTCGCGGGTGTGCTTGGCGAGTTCGGTGAACCCCCAGTTCTCCTGCATCTTGGAGTGCAGGAAGTACTGGTTGATGGCGGTCAGCTCACTGGTCAGCTGTTCGTTGAGCAGCTTCAGGACTTCCGGGTCAGCTTGCATGAGTGCCCAATCTAGTGCAGGGCTCTGGCCTGCGCCGTCATTCGGACGGGATGTCGGCTCGTAGCGGCTTGACATAGGTAAGCCTTACCTGCCACCCTGGCGACGTGTACGTGTGCCTGTGTACGGGCGCGACCAGCCACGAGGTCGCCGACGCGGTGTCCCGCGGCGCGTCCACGTGCAAGGAGGTCGCGCGCGCATGCGGCGCAGGATCGGACTGTGGCCGCTGCCGGCGGACGGTGAGGGCGATCATCGCCACGGGTACCGCCGACTGCGGCGCCTGTAACCGCTCGGTCCGCGCACTCGAAAGGCTCTGAGCGCCAACACGACTGGGATCAGCGCGCCCACTTCGGGACGATGAAAATTCCCTCGGCCTCGACCGTGACGCCCTCCTCGTCGGCGAGGTGCCCGACCGCGAACGTCTTGACCCCCTCGATCCGCTCGATCGCGGCCTCGGCGTGCAACGCCCCGAGTCGGGTCGCACGCAGGTACCGCAGGGTGATCGTGCCAGTCAGCGCCGGCCGGGGCGGGTTGCTCGCCGCCTCGCCGAGCACATGGTCCAGCACCAGCGCGCAGACACCGCCGTGGACGTGGCCGGGCGGCCCTTCGTACGGTGCCCCCAGGTGAAAGTCTGTCCACACCCGCCCCGTGCCGTCATCGCGGTGCAGCACCAGCGGCGGCGCGATCGGGTTACGCACGCCGATCGCCGGATTACCCCACGCCATCCCGTTGCCCTCGCCGGTGAACCGCACTCCGAACGGGCCAGGTAGCTGCTTGGCACGCAATCGCGCTGTCGCAGCGTCGATTTGGGCCGTCACGTCCGCGACCGTGTCGGCGTCGACCTCGGTCCTTATGGTGGCGTCGATCAGTTCGCGCACGGATTGCGTAAGCGGCTCGTAGATCTGCCGCAGCCGGGCGATGTCGTCGGCGGTCAGATCGTCATGCGTGAATTCGAGCACGCCGCTGATGTTGCCACAGCCGCCGAGTGGCATGCGTAGACTGCCGACCCGTGGCGCTCGACTGGGTGCAGCACGCGATCTGGTGGCACATCTATCCGTTTGGTTTCGTCGGCGCGTATCCCGCCGACCCGGCCCCGCAGTCCGGCGAGCACCGCCTGCGTCGGATCGTCGGATGGTTCGACCATGCGATCGAACTGGGTGCCTCCGGCGTCGCGCTCGGGCCGGTCTTCGCCTCACGCAGCCACGGGTACGACACGACGGACCATTACCGCATCGATCCACGGCTGGGTGACGACTCAGATTTCGACTTCGTCGTCGACGAAGCGCACCGGCGCGGTCTGCGGGTGCTGCTCGACGGCGTGTTCAACCACGTCGGCGCCGACTTCGGCCGGCCGGAGTGGTTTGCGCAGGGTGCCAACGGCGTTCACACGTTCGAGGGCCACGGTGAGCTGATTACCCTGAAACACTCGAACCCCGAAGTGGTCGACTACGTGGCCGACGTGATGCGCCACTGGCTGGGCCGCGGCGCCGACGGCTGGCGGCTGGACGCGGCATACGCGATGCCTGATGCGTTCTGGGCGAAGGTCATTCGACGCGTTCGCGATGCGTTTCCCTGCGCCTGGTTCGTCGGCGAGGTGATTCACGGCGACTACACCGCGCATGTGCGTGCCGCCACCTACGACTCCGTCACGCAGTACGAGCTGTGGAAGGCCATCTGGAGTTCATTGAACGACAACAATTTCCACGAGCTCGACTGGGCGCTGCAGCGGCACAACGACTTTCTGGCTACGTTCGCGCCGCTGACATTCATCGGCAACCACGACGTCACCCGGATCGCGAGCCAGCTGACCGATCCGCGCCATCTGCCGCACGCGGTAATCGTCCTGATGACCACCGGCGGAGTGCCCAGCATCTACGCCGGCGACGAGTACGGCCGGCGCGGCGTCAAGGAGGAACGGTTCGGCGGCGACGACGCCGTCCGCCCGGAGTTCCCTGTCACGCCGGGCGCCCCCGACAACGACGCCGACGCCGTGTTCCGGTTGCACCAGTTCCTCATCGGGCTGCGACGGCGCCACCCGTGGCTGCACCGGGCCACGACCGAGGCGGTCCTGGTGGACAACCGCCGCTACGCGTATGTCAGCCGCCACGGTGACGACGCCCTGCTGATAATGCTCAGCATCGACGACGCGCCGTGGTCGGTTTCGTTGCAGGACATGGGTTTTCAGCATGCACAGATTCTCGGTGGCGATGCCGCACCGGCGCCGGCCGACGTCTCGGGGGTGACTGTCGGGCCGCACGGCTGGCTAATTCTGCGGCCGCTCCCCTAACAGTTGCACGGTGGCGGGGTCTTCTTCGCCGCCGTAGAACTTCTCCAGCAGCTCGACGAATTCGGCGTGGTCGTCGGTTGCGCGCGTGAACAGCGTCATCGACGAGCGCACCTTGAGGCTGTCTGGCCAGCCGAAGATCTCGTCGACCGATGAGCCGGCGATCGCGTTGACGAGTCGGGTGCACTCCCGCAGCCGCGGACCGAGCACGTCGTGGCGCAGATAGGCCTGCGCCTCGGCCAGCGACGAGATGCCGAATCGCTGCGCCGTCGGGCTGCGGCCCAGCCCGCGCAGCTGCGGGAAGACGAACCAGATCCAGTGGCTGCGTTTGGCGCCCGCGCGCAACTCGGCGAGGACCGTCTGGTACACCGGCGCCTGGGCGTCGACGAAGCGTTGCAGGTCGTAGTCCGTCACGTTCCGCCCATGAGCGAGGGGATCATCGCATCGATCAGCTGCGGCCCGGGGCTGGCCAGCGCCTCGGCCAGCGCGGCGGTGAACTCCTCCGCGGTCGTCGCGCGCCGCGCGTCGACGCCCATTCCGCGCGCCAGCGCGACGAAGTCGAGCCGCGGCGGGTCCAGGTCGAGCAGCGCCTCGGCGCGCGGTCCCGGTGCCCCGGCGGCCTGTGCGCCGACGCGCTGCAGTTCCAGCCGCAGGATGTCGTAGGCGCCGTTGTTGTAGATCACCGTGGTGACGTTGAGCTGCTCGCGCGCCATGGTCCACAGCGCCGACGGGGTGTACATCGCCGAGCCGTCGGCCTGCAGGCACAGCACGGGCCGGTCCGGCGCCGCGATCGCCGCCCCGACGGCGGCCGGCAGCCCGTACCCGATCGCGCCGCCGGTCAGCGTCAGCCAGTCGTGTTGCGGTGCACCGGAGGTCGCGGCGGGCAGCGTCAGTCCCGCGGTGTTCGACTCGTCGACCACGATCGCGTCCTGCGGCAGCAGCGCCCCGACGGCCTGGGCGATGCTCACGCCGGTCAGCGCGCCGGTGGGCAGCGGCGGCCGGTTGGGCGGCGTCAACGTCGGCGTCGCGTCCGCGGCGACCTCGTCGGCAAGCGCGGTCAGCGCCGCCGTCGCCTGGCCCGGCTCGGCGAGGATGTGCACGTCGCAGCCCGGGGGCACCAGGTCGCTCGCCTTGCCGGGATAGGCGAAGAACGACACCGGCGAACGCGCACCGGCCAGGATCAGCTGCTTCACGCCGTCGAGCTGGTCCGCGGCGGCCTCGGCGAAGTAGCCGAGCCGCTCGACCGCCGGCAGTCCCGCTCCCCTGGCAAGCCGAGTCGGAAACGTCTCGCAGAGCAGCCGTGCGCCGGTGGCCGCGGCGATCCGCGAGGCCGCAACCAGTCCGTCCTCACCGGTCGCGTCGCCGCCGAGCAACAGCATCGCCGGCTCGCCGCTGCGCAACACCTCCGCGATTTCGGCGCGCCAATCGGCGGTTGGCAAATATTGGCGCGCCGCAAAAGCGGCGGCGGCGCGAGGGTCGGCGCCCACCGGGCCGGCCCCC
>JBLNEK010000240.1:0-9467 GCA_050262635.1 Candidatus Sericytochromatia bacterium
GCCCGAACAGCGGGGGATGCTGGAGAACCCTGGCATGCCTCTCTTGCACGAGCTGGCAATCAACGACGACAGCGTCAAGTACCCGCCCGGAGGCTCCTACCGCTACCTGTCCACGGTGACCGACTTCTACGCGAAGGCACGTGCCGGCAACCGCCCGCTGCAAGAGTTGCGCAAGGTCAGCATCATCGAGGCCAAGGGGTACTGCTACGGCTGGCACTTCTACCAGGCCGGCGACGCCGACCTGGTGATCGCCTCGGACGACACCCTCTTCGGTCATCCGGCATTCCGTTATGTCGGTTGGGGACCGCGGCTGTGGTGGTGGGTGGAGACCATGGGGCTGCGGAAGTTCTCCGAAATGCTCTTCACCGGAAGGCCTTTCACAGCCAAGGAGATGTACGAGTGCGGCTTCGTCAACAGCGTCGTTCCGCGGGATAGGCTGGAAGACGAAACCAACAAGTACGCGATGGCGTGCTCGCGTAACCGGCCAACCGACACGGTCGCGGTGCAGAAGACCTTCCTCGAACTGTACAAGCAGTATCGCGGCGAATACTTCGGCAGCCTGCTGACCGGGATGGTGGAAGGGATGCTGCCACTGATCCAGAATGACCGCGACAACGAGGTGGACCTGACCGAGGGGACATTCGGCAGGGGCTTGAACAACGTCGTCAAGGACAACGACATGAACTTCCCGCCGGAGTGGCGGCTGAGCCGCACGGGTCGGCACAAGCCGTGACTCACTGAAGAATGGTGACGCCGGCTTTTAGTGACGTCCGGTCCGTCGAAAACCGTTGTGCCATCACCTCGCCTTGGTGGTCACGGGTGCCTGCAAGAGCCCGACGATCGCGTCGATCAGCCCTTCGGCTGCCACGGGCCAGCTGAGCTGGGAGCGGCGTCCACGCTCGGCGAGTGCCCGCTCGTGCTCCGCGCAGGTGTGCATCAACAGGTTGCGCGTCATCACATTGCGCTGCGCCCGCACGTGGCCGGGAAGGTCGGGCAGGCATCGGTTGATTCCCTCGATCGTCCGCACCAGCACCGGTGAGGCGAGCGCATCCTTGGTGACGATCGCGTGGTAGGCGGGATCGGCCATGGCCTGGGCGGCGAACCGGGCGTACCAGGTCGGATTGCCCAGCGCTGCAAGATGATCGGTGAGCGGGCGCACCAGACATCCGACCCAGTCGCGCATGTCGGCCGAGTCGCCCACGACCTGCAACATCCGCGCGCGCAGGCGCTCGATCGGCTCGTGGTGCTTGGCCTCGATCGCACGCAGCAGGTCGGTCTTGCTGCCGAAGTGATAACTCACCGCCGCGTTGTTGCCCTGACCGGCTGCCTCGCTGATCTGCCGGTTGGATACCGCGAACATTCCGTACTCGGCGAATAGCTTCTCGGCGGCGGACAGGATCGCGTCGCGAGTCGCTATCGAACGGCCGGTGCTCAAGACCTTCGGCGAGGTCACACGCCAAGTGAACAGCCTGTCGCGGATTAAATCAAGCGCTTTATTTAAATTGGGATAAGTTCGTCGTCATGGGTCTCGACATCGGCGTCTACGTGCCACAGATGGGGTTCTCCTACGAGGACGTCCTGCACCGTGCGTTGCGGTGCGAGGAATTGGGCATCGGCTTGCTCTGGCTGTACGACCACCTCTACGGACCCGGCCGGCCGGACATCCCGTCGCTGGAGGCATGGACGCTCGCCGCCGCGCTGCTCAGCCGAACAGAGCGGCTTCGAGTGGGACACATGGTCCTGTGCAATCAGTTTCGGCATCCAGCGGTCCTGGCGAAGATGGTGACAACGCTTGATCAGATCTCGGCGGGCCGGCTGCAATTGGGGATCGGCAGCGGTTCAATCGAAGACGAGCATGTTCGAGCCGGGCTGGAGTGGGGTACGGCTCGCGAGCGGTCGCAGCGGCTGCGCGAGTCGTTGGAGATCCTGACGCAGGCGTTCAGGGGCGCGATCGACTTCAGCGGCGAGCATTACGTCGTGCGAAACATGCCGATTGCGCCAGGGCCCTTCCAGCGGCCCCGTCCGCCGATCGTGGTCGGCGGAGTCGGTGAGAGATACACGCTGCCGTTGGTGGCGCGCTATGCCGACATCTGGAACGTGCCAACGTACGCGCTCGGAGAGCTCGGACACAAGATTGCGGTGCTGCGGTCGCAGTGTGACGCGATCGGACGAGACCCGACCTCGATCATGCTGTCGATCGAAGCCGTCATGGCGCTGGCACCGGACGACGCGTCGCTGCCGAAGGTGCGTGAGGTTGCCGAAAAGCGCTTCGGCTTACCGGCATTCGGGCTGCAGGAGGGCGGCCTCGTCGGCACCCCTGCAGCGGTGATCGACCGGCTGCACGAGCTTGCGGAGCTCGGGTTCCGGCAGATCGCGCTGTTCCTGCACGACCGGGCATCGGACGAGACGCTGGAGCTGTTGGCGGCCAGAGTGCTCCCGGAGTTCGGCGCCTAGCTGAAGTGATACTTACGGCAGCACGATCCGCAGCCGCTCCCAGCCACGCACCGTGGACGTCGGCGCCAGCTTCGCGCTCGAGTAATCGATCGACCACTCGGGCCAGCGGTTCAGCAGCTCGTCGAGCGCGACCCCGCCTTCCAGCCGCGCGAGGTTGGCACCGAGGCAATAGTGCACGCCCTTGCCGAAAGTGATGTGGGAGATGTTGTCGCGGTGGATGTCGAACTTGTCGGGATCGCGGTAGCGCCGCGGATCACGGTTCGCCGCGCCGAACAGCAACAGCATCGCGCTGCCAGCCGGCACCGTCGTGCCGTACGCCTCGAAATCCCTTGCCATCCAGCGAGCGACGTGCGGGCCCGTCGGTTCGAACCGCAGCGTCTCGTCGACGGTGCGTGTCAGCAGCGACCGGTCTTCGACGATCTCCCGGCGCTGATCCGGATGCTCGGCGAGAACCTTCGCCAGCCAGCCGATGAGCCGCCCAGTCGTCTCGTTGCCCGCCCCCGCGACCACTTGCGTGTAGTGCAGCACCTCTTCGCGCGTCAGCTTGCGGGTGACGCCGTGCTCGTCTTCGAACTCGACGTTGAGTAGCGAGGTCATCAAGTCGTCGGACGGGTTCTTGGCGCGCCAGTCGATGTAGTCGGCGTAGATGCTGCCGTCGGCGATCTTCTCGGGGTTCGCGACCTTCATCGGCGCGCCGGGTTTCGTGCGCAGGTTTGCGTCGTTGGCATCGCGCACCGAAATCTGGTCGGACTCAGGTATTCCCAGCAGCATCCCGATCACCCGCATCGGCATCATCGACGCGAGTTCGGCGATGATATCGAAACCGTCCGAGCCCACCCACGGGTCGAGGCAACGTACGCAATAGCGCCGGATCTGGTCTTCCAGCTCAGCCATCCGTCGCGGGGTGAACACCCGTGACATAACGCCGCGCAGCATCGTGTGCATCGGCGGGTCCTGGAACATCAGCACGCCCGGCGGCATGTCGAACTTCGACTTCACCAATTCGAGGATGTCGCTGCGCCGGTTCGAGAACGTCTCCCAGTTCAACAACGCCTTCTCGACGTCGGCGTGACGCGATAGCGCCCAGAAGCCGTACCGCTCGTTGTAGTACAGCGGCGCCTCGTCACGCAGCCGCGCATAGACCGGATACGGATCGGCGACGATCGCGACGTCGTACGGGTCGTAGTAAACATCTGTGCGCGTTGTCATTTCAGACAGCTCCCTGCGTCGACGGGCAGCGTGACCCCAGTGATGTAGCGGGATTCATCGGAGGCCAGGAACAGCACCGCGTTGCTGATGTCCTCGGGTTGAACCCACGGGATCGGCAGCATGTGGAACGTCTGGCAGATCGGGGCGAGGTCGTCGGGCCCTGGGTTCTCTAGGTCCGGCCGAAACATGCGGAAGGTCTGCTCGTTGATCAGCAACGGCGTGTTCACGTGCGTCGGGTGCACCGAGTTGACCCGGATGAAGTCCTGGCCCAACTCGACCGCGAACGACCGCATGAGCCCGACCACACCATGTTTGGCCGCCACGTAATGCCCCGTGTGCGGATACGACTTCAGCCCGGCGACCGAGCTCGTCAAGATGATCGAGCCGCCCCGCCCGCCGGCCTTGATATGCGGGACGCCGGCCTTCACTGTCTCCCACACGCCGGACAAGTTGACGTCGATCATCTCCTGCCAGGTCTCTTCGTCCATCCTGTGCAGCTTGACCCCGTTGGTGCCGATGCCCGCGTTGGCGACGATCACGTCGAGGCGCCCGAGCTGCTCTACGCCGCTGTCGACAGCGGCTTTCAGCGCGTCGAAGTCGCGGACGTCCACCTCCGCGGAGACGACGCGCCGGTCGGCCGCCTTGATCATCTCCGCCGTCTGCGCGAGGTCTCCGGGCGTGGCCCCGGGCGCCGGCGACCTGTCGAAGGGCCGGCAGATGTCAACGGCGATGACGTCGGCGCCCTCCTGAGCGAGCGCCACCGCGTGACTGCGGCCCTGGCCCCGCGCTGCGCCGGTGACCAGTGCCACCTTCCCTTCCACGCGTCCGCCCATTTCGGCTCCTTCACTTGTTGGGCGACCGCCCAAACTCTAGGCTGACGCCATGTCTATCAGCACGGCTGACCCGGGGTCAAGCGATCGAGGCGACTTGAGCGCGCGGGATGCGCTTGTTCGGGCGACCGCCCAAATCATGCTCGAAGAGGGCTACGCGGCCGCGACGTCGCGCCGCGTGGCGGCGAAGGCCGGCGTCAAGCCGGCGCTGGTGCACTACTACTTCCCGAGCATGGACGAGCTGTTCATCGCGGTGCTCAGAGCAGGGGCCGAAGTCAACCTGCAGCAGCAACGCGAGGCGCTGTCGGATGGCGAGCCACTGCGCGCGCTGTGGCAACTGAGCAGTGCCCAGGGCAGTCAGCTGTGGATGGAGTTCATGGCGCTGGCCAACCACCGCAAGGCGATCCGCAGCGAGATCGCGGCCTACAACGAGCGGTTCCGAGACCTGGAGGAGGCGACGCTGGCTCTGGTGCTGCGGGCGCACGGCGTCGACACCCAGGAGTTCCCACCGGTGGTCATGTCCATGATCGTCGCGAGCCTCGCGCGCATCCTGGTGCTCGAGCAAGGGCTCGGCATCACCCGCGGGCACGCCGAAGCGCAGGCGTTCGTCGAACGCTATCTCGACCGCTACGACATGCCGGGCTGACCCAGAGCCAGTCACTTCGCCAGCCGTTTGGCGGCCAACTCCCGAAGTTCAGCGGCCTTGATCTTCGCGTTGCCGGTGAGCGCGATCTCGTCGTCGCGGAAGAACAGCACCCGGCGCGGCACCTTGTAGCTCGCCAGTCGCTGCGCCAGAAACGTACGAACCTCCTCAGCGCCGAGTGCCGCTTCGTCATGCGGCACCACACAGGAGACGACGAGCTCGCCGAGCGTGTCGTGCGGCACTCCGACCGTCTGGGCCACCTTGACGCCGGGATGCTTCACCAGCGCCTCGTCCACCTCGCGCGGCGACACGTTCGCACCGCCGGTCTTGATGATGTCGGTGAGCCTGCCCTCCCAGAACAGCCGGCCGGCGTCGTCGAGGTAGCCGCCGTCGCCGGTGCGAAAGAAGCCTTCGGGGTCCAGCGTCTCGTCCAGCGGCGTGCCGATGTAGCCGAGCATCAACGTCGGGCCTTTCACGCAGATCTCGCCGCGCTCACCTCGAGGCACGACGGAGCCGGTAAGCGGGTCGACGATCTTGAGCGTCACGCCGGGCAGCGCCTCGCCCATGCTGCCGCCGATGACGTCGTCGGGTGTGTTCGCGGGGAAACACGTTGTGATCGTGAAGGTTTCGGTGTTGCCGTAGGCGTGTCCGGGCTCGAACCACTCGGTGGACACCGTGGGATGATGGGCGACCGGTGTCTTGTAGTCGACGAACCGCATCGCGCTCAGGTCCACCTGCTTCCAGTTCGGCGCCGCCTCCAGCGCAGCCCACTGGTGCGGCCAGGCGAACGGGAAGTTGACGCGTTCCGCTGCCATCAGCTCCAGCGCCTCGGCCGCGGAGAACGTCGGCTGCAACACCAGTGAGCCGCCTGCGGCCAGCGTCGAGCCGAGCGACATCGCGAAGTTGCCTGACCAGAAGAACCCGTTCGCCGACCAGCACCGCACATGATCGCCCGGACCGAACCGGTACATGCGCCGGAAGCGCCACATCTGAATGCAGACGCCCCGGTGCGCGCTCAGAATGCCTTTGGGCTTGCTGGTGGACCCCGACGAAAAGAACAGCACCGCAACGTCACTCGGCTGCACCGCCGCGGCCGTCGCCTCGACCAGCTCAGGCGGCTCGTCACACGCGCGGGCCAGAAATGCGGACCAGGATTCGGTGCCAGGGGCCTCGCCGATCGAGACAACCGTGCGCAGAAACGGGTATCTCGTCGACGGCAGCGACATCGCGCCCAGTTCTGCCAACAACTCGGCGAAGTCCTTCTTGGCCACGCTGCGTTCGAATAACAACACTGACACGCAGGAGGACTGCAGCAGGTAGTCGAGCTCGGCCGCCGTCGAGAACGTGCTGAGCGTGACGGCCACGCCGCCGGCCATCGAGATGCCGAACACCGAAGAGACCCATTCGGGGCGGTTGCTCATCAGCACGCCGACGCGCGAGCCCTTGCCGATCCCGCAGGCGCGCAACGCCCGCGCGACATCGACAGCCCGGTCGTAGAGTTCCGCGTACGTCCAGCGCATGACACCGTCGGCCGGGTGGAATACGAGAGCCTCACGCTCGCTGTACATTTCGGTCACTTCGCGAAGAAATCCGGGCAGTGTCAGCGCTCCGAGCCCCGGCTCGTCGGCAAGAGGTGGCCCAGAGACTACCGAGTCCATGTCAGAGCGGCAGCTCGACCTCGGCGGCGCAGTCCACCAGCACGGTGCCGTCCTGGTTGGTAAGGCGCAGCTTGACCGCAACCAGTGGCACACCCCATACGGACGACGGCTCCTTACCGATCACCTCGGCGTCGAAGTAGGTGACGTCACCCTCGAATGCCGGTCCGCGGAAGTCGGCCTTGGTGTGCCGAACCATGCCGTCGTGACCGGCCCAGTACGCGAGGTAGTCAGTGCACCAGGCCCCCATCGTCGCGCCGTAGCCGTACGCGCGCGCCATGCCGACTTCGCTGGCCCGGTCGGCGTCGATGTGCCCGCGGGACGGTCCGACGTAAAGCCCGTCGCGCTTGCGCGGGTCGACCTTCGCGTCCTCTTCGTCGAACGCGAAATCCTTTCCCCAGCCTGGGTCTTGGTACACCCACGGGTCGTCGACGCCTTCCGGGGCGACCCAGTGAAAGGTGCCCCAGATGTTGAACAGGAAGGCGCGGTACTCGGTGGTGAAGCTGGCGATGCTGTGTGGCCCGATCACCCGGCGCGGAAGCGTGTCGCCGACCTTCACATCGTCGAAACGCGGTGACACCCCCAGGCGGTTCGACTCCAGCCACTCCCGGCGCAGTCGCTCCACCTCCTCCAGCTCTGGCTGCGTCCAGCGCTTGGTCTCGCCGAGCTGGCTTTCGAACATGCCCCGCTTCGTGGCCTCTTCGTACAGGTAACGGATCGCCGTCGACCGCTCACGCGCCACCAGCACGCCGTGCTGGTTGTGGTGCACCGTGTCACCGCGCGAGAACATCGTCGGCCCAGCGAATTTCGTCTCGACGACTTTGTAGTCATGGAAGCGGCGCTGCTGGAACAGCTGGTCGCCCGGTCGGATCGGGCACCCGTAGAACCACCACTCCTCGCCGCCGAAGATCAAGTGGCTGTTGGGAATGTGGCCGACGCACGCCGGCGCCGCACCGTGCCCGTAGTCCAGGCCCACCGCCATCGACTGCGGCGCCACGAGGCCGCCGAATTTCGACTCGCGCGCGAACAGCTCGTCCCAGTGCAGCGGGTTCGGATAGTCCATCGCCATCACCCAGCGGCGAATGTCACTGGAGCTGCATGGATCCCATAGCTGGCCGCCACCGATCGGCTTACCGACCCGGTGGTCGACGTCGGTCAAATCGAGCTCGGCCATAATCTGCTCCTGCTTATCGGTTCACGTCGACGACGATGCGGCCGCGCACCTTTCCGTCCATCAAGTCGGCGGCCGCGCCGATGGCGTCGGCGAGCGCTATCTCCTGCGCGATGGATTCCAGGGCCCCACCATCGAGGTCGCGGGCCAGCCTCTCCCACGCGCGAGCCCGTCTGGCCTTCGGGGCCATCACGCTGTCGACGCCCAGCAGCGACACGCCCCGCAGGATGAACGGCGCCACCGTGGCGGGGAAGTCCATTCCCTGGGCCAGGCCGCACGCGGCGACGGCGCCGCCGTATCGCGTCTGGGCGCAGGCGTTGACCAGCGTGTGACTGCCGACCGCGTCGACCACGCCTGCCCAGCGCTCCTTCTGCAGCGGCTTGCCCTTCTCGGCCAGCTCGGCCCGGTCCAAAATCGTCGAGGCACCGAGCTTTTCGAGGTACTCGCTCTCCGCAGCCTTGCCGGTGGCCGCAGCCACCTTGAATCCCGCCCTGGCCAGCAGCGCGATCGCGACGCTGCCCACACCGCCGGTGGCCCCGGTCACGAGCACCTCGCCCGCATCCGGTGACACCCCGTGGTCGAGCAACGCGTCGACACACAGGCTGGCCGTGTAGCCCGCCGTGCCGATCGCCATCGCCTGGCGCGTGGTGAACTCCGCGGGCAGGGGCACCAGCCAGTCGCCGTTGAGGCGGGCGCGCTGAGCCAGACCGCCCCAGTGGGTTTCCCCGACGCCCCAGCCGTTGAGCACGACGGCGTCGCCCTTCGTCCACTCCGCGTGGCTGCTGTCGGTGACGACTCCGGCGAGGTCAATGCCGGGTACCATCGGGAATTTCCGCACCACCGGCGACCTGCCGGTGATCGCCAGGCCGTCCTTGAAGTTCAGCGTGGAGTACTCGACGTCGATACTGACGTCCCCGTCCGGCAGCTGTGCTTCGTCGAGCTCTTTGACCGCTACCGTCTGCTCAGAGTCGTCCTTCTCGATCAGAATTCCCGAAAACATCGGTCGCTCCATTTCCTCGACGCGGGGCCCGGTGGGTGAGAATATCATTCTCGGTGTTGAGCATGATATTTCCATCGCGAGGGCGGCGATGAGGGTCCAAACTGCGGCGTTCTTGCGGACCACGCTGCCGCTGGACCTCTCGCAGCTGGACATGTTGGACAGCGGCCGCTACCACTCCATCTGGCTGCCCGACCACATGGTCAGCTTCTGGCCGGACTCGATCTGGACGCCCGAGTTCACCGATCTGGCAACGGTTTCGCCGTCGCCGCACCGGCACCTGGACGGCATGGCGGTCGCGGCCGCCGCCGCGGTGCTGACCGCGAACGTGCCGCTGGCGACCAGCGTCGTGGATACCGTGCGCCGCCACCCGTCGCTGCTGGCGCAGAGCGCGCTGACCATCGACCATCTCGCCAAGGGCCGCTTCATCCTCGGTCTCGGCAGCGGCGAGACCGAGAACACCGTGCCGTTCGGCTTCGACTTCGGCAAACCCGTCAGTCGCGTCGAG
>JBLNEK010000241.1:0-3384 GCA_050262635.1 Candidatus Sericytochromatia bacterium
GCCGACGGTCGCGCTGATGCTGCTGGGCATTCCGCCGCTGCTGGCCGGCACCTATTCCGGCATCGCGAACGTCGACCCGGCGGTGGTCGATGCCGCCCGCGCGATGGGGATGACCGAGCGAAGGGTGCTGCTAGGTGTCGAGTTGCCGAACGCGTTGCCGCTCGTCCTCGGCGGCCTGCGCACCGCGACGCTGCAGATCGTCGCGACGGCCACCGTCGCCGCATACGCGAGCCTCGGCGGGCTTGGCCGCTATCTGATCGACGGCATCAAGGTGCGCCAGTTCTACATCGCCGTCGTCGGCGCGTTGATGGTGACGGCTCTTGCGCTGCTCCTCGATGCGGTGCTGGCGTTGGCGGTGTGGTGGTCGGTTCCGGGGACGGGACGGCTGCGGCGGATGCCGGAACGATTGGTCGACGACGTGGCGGCTGTCACAACCACGAGACGCACTTCGGGGTCTGTGGGCGCGCAAGGCCACCCGTCGCTTACCGTAGATGGGTGAGTGCGAGTCCGTCTGAAGTATCGGGCGCCTGGCCGGCGATTCTGACCTGGCGCGCCCACGACGTCCCGCGGATGGAATCGACGCGAGTTTCTGTGGCAGGCAACAGAATCAAGGCCAGTGGTCGCATCGTCGCCGGGGCTACGGGCGCTCATCCGGCCTTCAGTGCGTCGTACGACCTGGTGACCGACGACCACGGCGCGACGCGGCGATTGTCACTGAGCGTGACGCTCAGCGAGCGCGATCGGCAGTACTCGATCGCGCGTGACGAAGAGAACATGTGGTCGATCACCGACCACCAGGGACAGCGACGCGGGGCGTTCGACGGCGCGCTCGACGTCGACGTGGTGTTCAGCCCGTTCTTCAACGCGCTGCCGATCCGACGGACCGGCGTCTTCAACCGCAACGAGTCGGTGACCGTGCCGGTGGTCTACGTGATGCTGCCGGAGTTCTCGGTGAACCCGGCACAGATCACCTATAGCAGCGAGCCCGACGGTATCAAGCTGCACTCGCCCGTCGCCGAGACCAAGGTCACCGTCGACGGCCAAGGCTTCATTTTGGATTATCCCGGACTGGCGGCACGGATCTGATCACGCCGCCGGCCCGGCCGGCCGCGGCAAGCTCCATGCGCCAGTTCTCCTCGCCGAGGACGATGCCGGCGATCTCGTAGCGCGAGAAGCCGTCGTAGCGTGTGCGGGCGGCGTGCCCGGCGTCCACCAGCTCGGCCACCGAGCCCTGATCTGTCAACGCGGCGGAGGTGCGGGTGAGCAGTTCGATTGCGCGATTCAGAACCGGCAGCAGCTCTCCGGTGTTGGCTTCGCACATGGCCCGGACGAGTTCCGGGGTGGTGGCGGCCACCCGGGTGACGTCACGGAACGACCCGGCCGCCAATGCGAATGCAAGTGGCACTTCGCCTGCGGTGGCCGCCACAGCCTCGGCGACCAGGTGCGGCAGGTGGGAGATCGCGGCGGCGGCGGCGTCGTGTTCGTCGGACCGGGCCGGAACGACGACGGCGCCGCAGTCCAGCGCCAGTTCGGCGACCGACGCCCAGCATCGGGGGTCGACGCTGTCGTCGACGGCTACCACCCACGGCGCGCCGACGAACAGCCGTGCGTCTCCTGCGGACCACCCCGAGTGGGCGGTGCCGGCCATCGGGTGCCCGCCGACGAACTTGGTCTCCAGCCCGAAATTGCGAACCTCTTGCAGTACAGCACCTTTGACGCTTGTGACGTCGGTAAGCGGGCTCTCGGGCGCCATCTCTCTGACATAGTTGAGCAGGATCGGCAGTGCGGGGGCGGGCACGGCCAGCACGATCAGCGCCTCGGTCTCGGCCGCCCGTTGTAGGGCCTCGTCGAGGTGGTGTGTCGCATCGAAGCCGTCGGAACTGGCGGCGGTGGCCCCGTCGACGGAGCGGTTGTAGCCGAAAACCTCGCGGCCGCCCGCCGCGGCCGCCCGCATGATCGACCCCCCGATCAGGCCGAGGCCAAGTACGCACACCGGTATCGGGCTCACCCGACAAGATTGGCATATCTGCCGCGGACGTCTGATCTCAATACATGGTCAAGGCGCAGGATCGGGGACTACCGTATGCGCCCATGGGACCACAGCGTGGACCGGCCAAAGAACAGGCTCCGGAGATCCCGGAGGGCTTCGCCGTGGCCGTGGTCCGGGAGAACGGCAAGTGGCGTTGCACGCCGATGCGGTCTCGCGTGCTGACCAGCCTCAGCGCCGCGGAGACGGAATTGCGTGAGTTACGAAGCGCCGGAGCGGTTTTCGGCTTGCTTGATGTTGATGACGAGTTCTTTCTCATCGTGCGCCCCGCCCCGTCGGGCACGCGGCTGTTCCTTTCCGATGCGACCGCGGCGTTGGATTACGACATCGCGGCGGAGGCGTTGGAGAAACTCGACGCCGACATCGACTACGACCTGCTCGACCCCGACGAGCCGTTTGAGGAGGGCGACCTCGGTGTGCTGTCGGACGTCGGCTTGCCCGACGCGGTGCTCGGTGTGATCCTCTCCGACACCGACCTGTACGCCGACGAGCAGCTGGGCATGATCGCCGCCCGGATGGGCTTCACCGAGGAGTTCTCGGCGGCGCTCGAACGCTTCAACCGGTGACTGCCGCGCCGAAAGCGAAAACCAGGGCTGTGATTTCCCCAAAATGACGACCCGGAATTCGGTTTCGGCGCAAGGCGACGAGGAATTCATCCGCGCAGCGCTGGAGGCGGCCGCCACCGCCGGGCCGTTTGACGTACCGGTGGGTGCTGCGGTGTTCGGCGCCGACGGCGTCGAGCTTGCTCGGGCGGTCAACGCGCGCGAGGCACTTGGCGACCCGACGGCCCACGCGGAGATCCTCGCGCTGCGGGCGGCCGCCGCTGTGCTCGGCGACGGATGGCGGCTCGAGGGCACCACGCTCGCCGTGACGGTGGAGCCGTGCACGATGTGCGCCGGCGCGCTGGTGATGGCGCGGGTGGCGCGGCTGGTGTTCGGCGCGTGGGAGCCGAAGACGGGCGCGGTCGGGTCGCTGTGGGACGTGGTGCGCGATCGTCGGCTGACGCACCGCCCCGAGGTGCGCGGCGGAGTGCTCGCCGACGAGTGTGCGGTGCCGCTGGAGGAGTTCTTCGCGCGGCAGCGGCGATGAGCGCTCGCGCGAAGAGCAAAGGGCAACGTGAATGAGGGTGCCGCCGACCGGTAAGCTAGCCCGCGGTGGCGTGTCCGAGCGGCCTAAGGAGCACGCCTCGAAAGCGTGTGACGGCAAACACCGTCCGAGGGTTCAAATCCCTCCGCCACCGCCAATTTCCCGGCGCATTTGGGCTGGTCGATCCCCCCACCCAGTAACTTTCCGCACTTCGGTCGAGGTAGACCTCAGTCTCGCCGAACGTGCAACCA
>JBLNEK010000242.1:0-3429 GCA_050262635.1 Candidatus Sericytochromatia bacterium
GACCACGTCGTGGATCCACTGGGCGCCGTCGGCCGTGACGTGGGTCAGCTGCGTGGTCCGTTCGGCGCCCAGGTCGTCGAAGAACCGGTTCAACGTGGCAGGTGTTGGCGCCCTTGCCGGCCCAGACCAGCCGGCCGGTGTCGTGATCCACCACGACCAGCAGGTAGCGCTGGCCCTTCCGGTAGTTATGCGGGTGATCTTGTCAAGGGGTTCAGCAGGATTTCCTTGGATCGATCTTGGTAGGGCTCGTGGGGAGTGTCCTCAGGACGTCAGGACGCCTCGTTGTCGAGTCGTTCGAGGATTCCGTCGAAGATTTTCTGTCGACCGACTTGGCCTTTGGCGGCGGCGTCTTCGCGTTGGCGCTGCAGGGTGGGCCTGAACTCGATGGTGGTCACGAAGAATGTGCAGGATTCGCAGATGGACTCGAAGTGGCAGTCCATCTCGACGGGGCGGGCGCAGTGGCCGTTGCCGAGCATGCGGCTGTTCATCTCCCGGCGGAGCTTGAGCATCTCAGCGCCCTCGGCGTCGGCCGGTAGGTGCGCCGCTCGGTCGTAGAGGGCCTCGACCTTCTCCGACACGGCGAAGTACTCGTCGGCGACGGCGCGGTCGGCGATCTTCGCATAGACCATGGTCATCGTCATGGTGCGGTGGCCGAGTAGGGCGGCGATCGCCTCGAGTGACATGCCTCGGTTGATGGCCTGGGTGGCCAGTGTGTGACGCAGCTGGTGCGCGGTGATCTTGGCGATGCCGGCGGCGGCAGCGATCCTGGTCAGGGCCCGATCGACGCGGGCCGGCGGGATGGGCCGCCCCCAATCCAGGAAGATCAGATCGGAGCGTAGGCCTGCGGGCCGGTCGGCCAGCCAGTCATCGAGCAGTGTCTTGAGCTGTGGGTGCAGCGGGATGTAGCGGTCGTTGTGCAGCTTGCCGACGGGGACTCGCAGCCAGTAGGCGGAGCCGATCTGCACGACGGCGTCGATGGTGAGCGCCATCAGTTCGCCCTTGCGCAGTCCGGTGCGTGCGAGCAGCTCGATGGCCAGGCGGGCGAAGGGGTCCGGGTCGGCTCGGGCCGCGCGCAGCAGCTTGGCCGAGGCGGCGTCATCGAGGAAGCGGGGCAGCGGCTGGTCGGGGATGGGTAGGTCACCGGCGAAGATCAGCGGGCGCGTCGGCGCGTCGGGATAGTCCCATTCGGTGATCCGGTCGAAGAAGCACCGCAGCGTCGTGAGGTGCCCGCGGATGGTGTGGCGGTGCAGGGTGCCGCCACCGGCTCGGGGGCGGTTGGCGAGCCAGGACTTGTAGGCCTCGATGTGGTGGCGGCCGATGTCGCCGACGCAGCTCACCCCCGGTGCTTCGCGGGCCAAGAACGCGGTGAACTCGCGGAGCACCTGCTCGGCGATGCGCAGGGTCGAGGGCCGCAGGCTGAGCTCGAGCTGGGCGAGGTAGCGCTGCGCGGTCTCGGTCAGGCCGGGCGCGACGGCCGCCCACTGCGCGGTCGCGACGACGCCCCGGTTCGGCCGGTGCAGCCGGGGTGGTGTGTCGGTCATCCCGGCGTGAAACAGCGTGGCGCGCAACCGGACCAGCGCGGAGCGCAGCTTGTGGCCGGCCTTGGGGTGCCCGGGGCGGGCGAACGCGGTGAGCAGAGCGTCGCCGCCGGAGTCGAGTTGCTCGGAGGTCACCTGCTCGGGAAGGACGCCGCGCAGCGCGGCCAGCTGTGCGAGCGCGGACCACTGGTCGCGCACCCAGACCTCGTCGGAGCCGAGCGTGCGCGCGGTGGCGGCGAGCCGGGCGCGCAGAGCGGGGTGATGGCGGGCGGCGATGGAGCCCAGCCGAAGGTCGGCCCGTGCCAGGTACTCGGCCGAGACGCTCATCCTGGCGGTGACCATGAGCCAACACGCGAAGCGTCGCTGGTGGGCGGGCAGGCGTAGCTGCTCGTCGACCGGAAGCGCGGAAAACGCTGCGGGGACGGGGTATCGGGCGCAGAACGCCCGGGCTTCGCCGATGGTCGATGGCCACGTGCTCGCCCCGGCCTCGGTCAGTTCGGCGGTGAAGGCGCCCACCAGGTCCTCGGCCTGGGCGGTGAGGACGAGGCGGACGCTCACAGCCGCACCGACTGCGCCTCGATCGCCTCGGCCGCGCGCAGATACTCCCCGGCCAGCCAGTCGTTGGCCAGGTGCAGGTAGATCCGGGTCGACTCGATCGACGCGTGCCCAGCCTGGGCCTGGATGGCTTCCAACGCCATCCCCGCCTCACGCAGCCTGGTGAAACAGGTGTGACGGAGCTGGTGGCACGTCAAGTGCTCCAGGCCGGCCCGTCTCCTGGCCCCGTCGACGATCTCGTCCAGCCCGGCGGCCGAGAGCGGCCGGCCCCGCCGTGGCCCCTTCAGCACGACGAAGACCCGGTCGGTGCCGCAGGTTCGTGGGCGTTCGGTGTTCCTAGTAGGCCGCGACGGTGGAGAAGAACCGGGCCGAGACCGGCACGATGCGCTGTCGGCCACCCTTGCCCTCGGCGACGAACACCCGCCGCTCGCCCGGCCGCAGGTCGGGCAGCCGCAAACCGAGCACCTCGCAGCGCCGCAGGCCACCGAGCAACATGGCCTGGGCCATCGCCCGATCCCGGTGCGTGCGCAGCGCGGCCAGGAAAGCCTCGACGTCCGCCGGTTCGAGCACCCGCGGCAGCGTGCGCGGCGCTCGGATCAAGGGAACGCCCCGCACCCCGGGGCGGCTGCGTCGTCCCCGGGTGGCCAGGCCGCGTGGGACCGGGTTGGTCGCCACCCCGCTATCGCCCCGGGCCACGAGATAGTCGAACAACCCGGACACGCTGGCCAGTCGACGCTTGATGGTACGGGCGGACAGGCCCGCCTCGCCGTCCTCCAGCCGCACCACCCCGCGGCCGCGGCGAGGAGCGCGCTGGGACTTGATGAACCCCAACACGTCCGCGGTGGTGACCTCGGCCGGTTGCTTCACCACCTCGGTGAAGAAAACCTTGAGGTCATAGGCCGCGGCCAGGAGCGTATTCGGACGAGCCCGCGCGGCGACGAATTCGAGATAGTCGTCGAGCAACGGATGACCGAGCATGACGGCCCGAAGCTCGTTGCCCGACACCGTCTTGATCAGGCTGGAAATCACGGACAAGAGGGGTCTCCGCTCGCGAGGCCCGACACCGGCGAACGGCGGCGGGTCGACGGTCAAGATCACCCTCATATCTACCGCAAGGGCCAGCGCTACCTGCTGGTCGTGGTGGATCACCACACAGGCCGGCTGGTCTGGGCCGGCAACGGCGCCAACACCGCCACGTTGAACCGGTTCTTCGATGACCTGGGCGCCGAACGGACCACGCAGCTGACCCACGTCACGGCCGACGGCGCCCAGTGGATCCACGACGTGGTCACCACCCGCGCCCCCGCCGCGGTGCGCTGCGTGGACGCCTTCCACG
>JBLNEK010000243.1:0-6077 GCA_050262635.1 Candidatus Sericytochromatia bacterium
ACCGCGCGCGCACCAACACCTCCAACGCGTCTCGCTGACTGTCCGACATCGCCAAGGGCGGGGCTGATGCTGCGCTCATCCACCAAGACTACCAGCCAATCGCATACTTAATTGGATGACACACCACTAGATGTGGTGAACTCGTCGAACCATTCGAGCGCTGTGAAGCGGATCGCGTCGACGACGGCCAAGTCCGGTGCCTTTGGCCCCGTCGTTGGTTCGACCCGCGATCAGCGTGTTGATGATCGCCTGGTGTCGGTCGTTGCCGGCCACGAAATGCGGTTGCGGTCCCACCGCGGCGCCGAATTCGGCGAACAACCAGGATGGCGGCGGGGTCTGCTTCGGTATGTGGGGCGACCTATTGACGATCTGCCCGGCTGCGCCGTGTAACGCTGCAGGGCTCAGTATGGGCCACGCAACGGTCCTCACGGTCTCGTCGTCGTCGCCGTCCGTGACGATGAACTCGTCGAGGTTCTTGCGGCCGCGATTTGGTCCGCCGCGTCCTTGCCGACGGCCGGTTGAAGAATTTGCACAGATTTGGCGACGCTTCGTAGTTGCGTGGCAACAGTTTCGGCGTGCTCGCGGCCCGGCCCGTCCTTGTCGGACACGACCCTCACGTCGCGATCCTTCAGCGGCGACCAGTCGAACATGTACGCCTTGCCGGCGCCCATCGCCGGGCACACCGCCACACCGCCATCCGGTTCCACGGTCAGGACGTCCTTCTCGCCTTCAGTCACATAAACCGTTTGCGCGTCACCGATACGGTCAGCGGTGCCTTTCGTGTTTCCGCGTTGGGTGAATTTCTTGTCGGCGCTGCGCCACACCTTGCGCCCATCGGGGTATGGGTATTCGGTGTGCCAGCGGCGACCGTCGCGGTCGGCCCAGCCGTCACGGTTGTCGTAGAGGTCCGCCATGCCCAAGCCGACGGCGGCGAGGACTTTTTCAGATGGACATCCGCCGTGGCAGTGAAGCAGAACCGAGCCATCGATGGGCGTGAGAGCCAACGATGTTGCGCTGTTGCCGTTGTGGGCTGGACACCGTGCCCTGGCGCCGCGGCTGTTGACCGTGACCGTACGCCAGTGTCGCGCAGCTTGTCCACCAGCCGTTCGAAGGACGGTATCGTTGATACGGGTGTTATTCACTCGCGGTTCCCAATGTGCTTGTGGTGGGCCGCAGCCCCGCTAATTGGCGTAACCGGGCTGCGGCAACGGGTTTCAGAAGTCGGGCAGATCGTCGGCGTCGGTTTCGCCGAGCTCCCCGGTGCCGAGCGGGCCGGACTGCTTAGACACCCGGTACTCGGCTTCCCACACGTTCATCGTGTTGCGGGCGCTGGTCTCACGCTTGTCCACCACACCCGCGGAAACCCAGTCCCCGATGCTGATTTCGCTGCGGCCGGCGCGGCGTGCAGCACTAGCGATAACCCGCTTCAGTTGAGTGCTGCCAAGAAGAAGCACCCCGTAATCGTCACCGTCATCGGTGGGCCTATCGAGATGTAGCGTCAGCGCGGGGACGGTTTCGTGCTTGGTTTGTCGAGCGTCTTCGATTCTGGCGATGCTCCCGCTAAAAGTGATATCGAGTTCGGGCTTCAGCAGGGGTGCCCCTTCAACCACGTCGTACAGATCATCGAGTCTTCAAGATGTCGGAGCGGCAATGGGTTCCTACGGCCTGCCCTGGTCGACGGGACGCGTCGGAGACTTCGAGAACGGCCGCGCCGCCGCCAGCCTGCCCACCTTGGTTGCCGTCGCCGCTGCTCTCGGCGACATCACCGGCCGGCCAATAAAACTCGCGGACTTGTTCGCCGGCAAGGGCGACGTCCTAATCAACGACAAACTGACCGTCAGCCTGGCGAAACTGCGGGCCGCATTGTCAGGGGAACCTGTCGCGGTCCCGCGGCCACCGGCTCAGCCGCCGCGCCTGGCTGGAACGAGACACTACAGGTGGCCGATCAACGCGCCCGGAGCATGGTGGGAAGGGCTGGACAACAAACTGCATTGGCGCGTACGCAGTGACTTTCGCGAATCCGACGAGCGGCTGTGCAAGAAGATCGGCATCGAACCGGACCTCGGCGCCGCCGCGATGGCCAAGCTTTGGAAAAGGACATTCACCGCCAAACGCGACGAACTGGCGGGGCCAGAGGCCAACCCGCAGCGCCGCGGCATCGTTGCGCGGCAACTTAAAGCCCAACTAGTGGAGCTGATCAACAGTGGCGAACAGTCAGTAAGTACCAGACCGTGGACGGGGCAACGCTTTACCGGGTGCGGTACCGCACACCCGAGCGACGATCCACCCAGAAGCGCGGGTTCAAAACCAAACGCGACGCTGAAGCGTTCGCCGCCACCGTGGAAGTGTCGAAGCTGCGCGGCGAGTACGTCGCACCGGCGGTCGGCAGAGTCACCATCGGCGAGCTCGGCCCGGCGTGGCTCGAGCGCCAGCGCGGCCACATGAAACCATCCGGCTATCGCACGTACGAGTCCGCATGGCGCAACCACGTCGAGCGGCGGTGGTCGCGCGTTCGCATCTCCGACATTCGTCACAGCGATGTGCAGGCGTGGATAGCGGCCCTGGCGGCCAAACGGGGAGCGGTCACCGTGGAGCTTGCTTTCTTGGTGCTGGCACGGATTCTCGACGACGCGGTCAAGGACCGGCTCCTGGTTGCCAACCCCGCCCGCGGTGTGAAGCTGCCAAGCGGCCGCCGCGGCTCAATGTGTATCTGACAGCCGCCCAGCTAGACCGGCTAGCCAGCGAGTCTGGGCGTTACCGATCGCTGGTGCTGTTGCTCGGTGTGGGCGGTTTGAGGTGGGGCGAAGCGGCCGCGTTGCGCGTCGGTGACGTCGATTTCTTGCGCCGCCGTGTCGGCCTTCACCGCAACGCCGTGGAAGTCAACGGCACGTTCGCGGTGGGTTCGCTGAAGAGCAACAAGAACCGCACCTTAGCGCTGCCGGCGTTCGTGGTCGACGCGATCGCCGAGACGGCCAGGGGCAAAGGTCGCGACGAGCTGCTGTGGGCGTCCCGCTCGGGCGGGTACCTCGCTGCGCCAAAGCCGCGTTCGTGGCTGGGCGGCGCGGTGACCCGGTGCCAGGAGGCCGACCCGACCTTCCGGAGGGTGACCGCACACGATCTGCAGCATACTGCGGCTTCGTTGCAGATCTCCGCGGGGCTAATCCGAAGGTGGTGCAACGGATGCTGGGGCATGCGTCCGCGGCGATGACACTCGATGTCTACGCCGATTTGTTCGATTCGGACTTGGACACGGTGGCCGAGAATGTGGCCAAAATGTGGCCACGGCATGCCTGATCGCGCGCATGTTCGACCCCTAAATTGCCCCTACCAGCGCAGAACCGGATGGGGCCTGAATGGTCACCGATAGCTGTCCACTATGGTTATGCCCCGACGTCCGAGGAGTGAAGGAGCACCGCGCGTGCAATTCGACGTGACCATCGAGATTCTGAAGGGCAGCCGCAACAAGTACGAGGTCGACCACGACACGGGCCGCGTGCGGTTGGACCGCTACCTGTACACGGCGATGGGTTATCCCACCGATTACGGATTCATCGAGAACACGCTCGGCGAGGACGGCGATCCGCTCGACGCGCTGGTGCTGCTGCCCGAGTCGGTATATCCCGGCGTGCTCGTGGAGGTCCGGCCGGTCGGGATGTTCCAGATGACCGACGAGGCGGGCGGCGACGACAAGGTGCTGTGCGTGCCGGCCGACGACCACCGTTGGGAACACATCAAGGACATCAACGACGTCCCTGCGTACGAGCTCGACGCGATCAAGCACTTCTTCATGCACTACAAGGATCTGGAACCGGGCAAGTACGTGCAGGCCGCCAACTTCGTGGGCCGCGAGGACGCCGAGGCGGAAGTGCACCGGTCCTTCAACCGGTTCGGCACAGAAGGCCACTGAGTTTCTCGCGACTGGCAGGCGCCTTCTCACAGTTTCTCGGCCGATCATGCGTCTCAGCGAGGAGGCTGAAACGCCGGAGTTACAGCCTGTTACGCGTAAGTCAATTCTGGCGTTTCAACTGGAATCACGGCTCAGCCGACCCCAATGATTGGCGGTAGCACACCGTCATCGAAGGGGTCGAAAGTGTTGATGCATCAAGGGATCGGCCTCGACGCATTCAACAGGTTGTCGCTGCAGAAGGCTGTGCACGCGTTGTACGAGTGCTGCAACAGCGTCGTGATGGCCCGCGCCCTCGCCGACGGGCGGCCCTACGGCAGCCATGAGGAGCTGCTGCGCCGCGCCGACACGTTGCTGTTCGCGCTGTCCGAGTCGTCGGTGGACACGATCCTGCAGGCCTACCCGCACATCGGCCGGCGGCCGCGCAGCACCAAATCGCATGCCGAGCAGTGCTCAGTGTGGGATCCGCGGCCCGAGGTGATGGCCGAGCTCGACGCCGCCGCACAGCGCTACGCCGAGTGTTTCGGCTTCAGCTTCGTGATGTTCGTCGACGGCATCGATGCGCAGGGCGTAAGGGCGGCGATCTCCGATCGCCTGCACCACGACGTCGACACCGAGCGCAAAGTCGTGCGCAACGAGCTGGCCAAGATCAACCGCACTCGGCTCGAACGCATGCTGGGGCCTGAAGGCGGCTACCACAACTGGTAATCGCCCACGACCTTGCCTCCCCACTCGAAATCGTCTCCACCAGCATGCTCTGACATGGGGTTCGGACGATCTCGCTGATCGCCACACCACGTCTAATGTGGCTGTGAGATCGCTGGGAATCGTCGAAGGTGAAATAGCGCATGTATGTGGCCGATTGGGTATGGGCTCTGACGATTGCGGGCATTTTCGGGCTGCTGGCCTTCGACTTCTTTTTCCACGTACGCAAGGCACATGTCCCGACGTTGAGAGAGGCGGCGGTCTGGTCCACTGGCTATGTCGGTGTCGCGGTGCTCTTCGGCGTCGGCGTGCTGGTGTTCGGCGGCAGCGATCCCGGCTCGGAGTACTTCGCCGGCTACGTGACCGAGAAGGCGCTGTCGGTCGACAATCTGTTCGTCTTCCTGGTGATCATGGCCAGCTTCCGCGTCCCCCGCGAGGATCAGCAGAAAGCGCTGCTATTCGGGATCGTCTTCGCCTTGATCGCCCGCACCGGCTTCATCTTCCTCGGTGCCGCGCTGATCAACGCCTTTGCGTGGATCTTCTACCTGTTCGGGCTGATTCTGTTGCTCACCGCCGGCAACATCCTCAAGCCGGAGGGCGGGGAGGATTCCCATAAGGCCGACAATTTCGTGATCCGACTAGCGAAGAAGGTCATTCGCACCACCGAGCACTACGACGGCGACAAGCTGTTCACGACGGTCGATGGCAAGCGTGCGATGACGCCAATGCTGTTGGTCATGGTCGCTATCGGCGGCACCGATATCCTCTTCGCGCTGGATTCGATTCCAGCGATCTTCGGTTTGACCCAGAACGTCTACATCGTCTTCACCGCGACGGCGTTCTCCTTGCTCGGTCTGCGGCAGCTCTACTTCCTCATCGACGGACTGCTCGATCGGCTCATCTACCTCTCGTACGGGCTGGCCACCATCCTCGCGTTCATCGGCGTGAAGCTGATTCTGCATGCGCTGCATGAGAACAACGTCCCGTTCATCAACGACGGCGAGCCGGTGCAGGTCGTCGAGATCAGCACCTCGGTTTCGTTGCTCGTGATCATCGGCGTGCTCATCGTCACCGTCGTCGCCTCATTGCTCAGCCGAAAGGGCCAGGCGCAGACGGCGATTGCGAATGCCCGGCGCCACGCGACTGCCTACCTCGATTCGGAGTACACGCACGATGCGGCCGAGCGTGAACGCATCTTCAAAATGCTGCTCAACGAGCGCGACCAAATCCTTGCACTCGGGCCGAAATACCGGCAGATGGTCCATGACGAGCCGGCCCTCATCAGACTCCTCGACCGAGCGGCCGCCAAACACGACGAAGCTGTCGACCGTGGTGAGGCGCAGCCATTCACGCCCAAAGGCCTGACGTAGCGCTTAAGCCGCTTCGTCGGCCTCGGCGGTGTCCGACTCGACCACACGCGTCTTGATCAGACTCGCGACGGCTGTGATTATCAGCGTCACGACGATGA
>JBLNEK010000244.1:0-7956 GCA_050262635.1 Candidatus Sericytochromatia bacterium
GGCCGAAGCGCGCTGGCCGTGCTGCCCGACCAGCGCGACGTCGACACTCTGCTCGCCCACAGCCTCGAGCTCATTGACCCGGGCTCGGTGGTCGCGCTAACGGCCGGCCTCGGACCGGCCGAGCGGTACCGCCGCTGGCTGGCCGCGCTGCGGGGCACGGCCCGCCTGGTGATCGGCACCCGCAGCGCCGTCTTCGCGCCCGTCGCCGACCTCGGGCTCGTCATCGTCTGGGACGACGGCGACGACACGTTCTCCGAGCCGCGGTCCCCATATCCGCACGCACGCGAGGTCGCCATGCTGCGGGCGCACCAGCTGCGATGCGCGGCCGTCATCGGCGGCTACGCGCGCACCGCCGAGGCGCAGGCACTCGTCCGCAGCGGCTGGGCGCACGACCTGGTGGCGGCCAGACCCGCCGTGCGCGCAGCCGCGGCCCGCGTGATCGCGCTCGACGACAGCGGCTACGCCGACGAGCGGGACCCGGCCGCGCACACCGCCCGGTTGCCGTCGATCGCGCTGCGCGCGGCACGCCGGGCATTGGACGGCGGCGCGCCGGTGCTGGTGCAGGTGCCTCGCCGCGGGTACGTGCCCGCGCTGGCCTGCTCCCGCTGCCGCACGATCGCCCGCTGCCGGCACTGCACCGGTCCGCTGTCCCTGCCGGGCGCCGACACCACGGGTGCGGTATGCCGCTGGTGCGGGCGGGTGGACACGATGCTGAAGTGCGTACGCTGCGGCGCCGACGCGGTCCGGGCAGTCGTCGTCGGCGCGCGACGGACCGCAGAGGAACTCGGCCGCGCGTTTCCCGGCGCGACGGTCGTCACATCCGGCGGCGACGGCATGGTGCGCGAGGTCGACGGACGTCGGGCGCTGGTGGTCGCGACGCCGGGCGCCGAGCCGGTAGCGCGCGGCGGATACGGTGCGGCGCTGCTGCTGGACAGCTGGGCGCTGCTCGGCCGGCAGGATCTGCGCGCCGCCGAGGACACGCTGCGGCGCTGGATGGCCGCGGCGGCGCTGGTGCGCAGCCGCGGGAACGGTGGTGTGGTCGCGGTGGTGGCTGACGCCGCGATCCCAACCGTGCAGGCACTGATCCGCTGGGATCCGGTCGGCCACGCCGACGCCGAGCTGGACGCGAGATCCGAGGTGGGCCTGCCGCCGAGCGTGCACATCGCCGCGCTGGACGGGCCGACGCAGGCGGTCAGCGCACTGCTCGAGCGCGTCGACCTGCCCGAGGGCGCCGAATTGCTCGGGCCGGTCGAGTTGCCGGTGTCCGCCCGGCGCCCGGCGAGCGCCGCGGATACCGAAGTGGTCACCCGGATGCTGGTCCGGGTGAGCCGGGATCATGGCTTGGCGTTGGCCGCGGCGCTGCGGCGGGCCGTCGCGACGATGTCGGCCCGCCATGACCATGAGCCGGTTCGCGTCCAAATCGACCCGTTGCACATAGGGTGAGTAGCCGGAATACGAGGAGGTGCTGATGGGCCGACGGATCGCGGCGCTGCTAATCCCGTTGGCGCTCATCCTGATCGGATTGTTCTGGCCGCTGGTGCTCACGGGTGCGGGCCAGTCGGGCTCGGTGTCCGACCCGGTGTGGTTCTCTCACTACAAGGCCGATTACGACGTGAAAGCCGACGGCCGGGTAGAGGTCGTCGAGACCATCACCGCGCAGTTCCCCGGCGGGAAACACGGCATCTTCGAGTTCTGGGACGTCGCCGCACCGCACGACCCGCGCGTCAGGATGGTTCCGACGGTGACGTCGGTCAAGCTCGACGGCGCGCCCACGCCCTACCAGATGCTGTGGGACAAGAGCCGGCGGTTCCTCACCGCGAAGATCGGCGATCCGAGCAGGTACCTCGATCCGGGCACGCACGAATTCGAGATTCGCTCGGTGGTGCCCAACGCGCTCGCACCGTCGCGCGTGGGCAAGGACCTCGTGTTCGCGTCCACGACAGGCGATGTCAACAGCACGCCGTCGGTCTTCTACTGGTTTCTGGTCAAGAGCTGGAACAACCGCATCGACCGGGCGGACATCTCGGTCAGGCTGCCCGCCCGGGTCGCCGGGGTGCAGTGCTCGATCGGCTTCGGCAAAGGTTATCCGTGCCCGGACATGGCGGTGGGCGGCGACGGCATCGAGATAACTCTTTATACCCTGGCGCCTCGCACGCCGGTGACCATGCGCGCCGGCGTGGACATCGCCACCCCGCCTCGCGACGAGATGCCGTGGTCGTGGAGATTCGACCGGATCCTGGGAACCTCGGTCGCCAAGGTGATCGGGCTGCTGGCCGCCAGCGTCGCCGCGGGACTGCTCGGCTACGCGTGGTGGCGCACCACCGTCGAGAGCAGCCCCGGTTTCCCGCTGCAGTACGCCCCGCCGGACGGGCTCGGGCCGGTGCAATGCGAATACATCCGGACCGAAGCCGTGCCGCGCAACGGCCTCACCGCCACGCTGTTCTACCTCGCGGAGCGACGCCTCGTGGAACTCAACCAACGCGGTGAGAAGCATTGGACGGTAAAAGGTCTCGCCGACAACAACGCATGGCGATCGGTCGATCCAGTCAGCCGTGACGTCGCCTGGGCGCTGAAGGTCAACGAGCCGGGGGCGGTCTTCGAGGCGACGAAGACCGTCGCGTCGGGAAAGCGATTGTCCAAGGCCAAGACCGACATGACCGGAGCCGTCAAGAAGTGGGCCACCAAGAACAGCCTCGTAGTGCCCAAGCGCTCGGAGCAGTGGGTGCGGGTGGCCAACCTGCTGTCGGTGGTCCTGGCCGTGTGCGGCTTCATCACCTGGGGCTTCACGATCACGCTGTGGGGTCTGCCTTTCGCCGTATTCTTCGTGGCCACCATGCGGTCCTGGGCTGAGGGTGTCGGCAGCCGACGGACCCCTGCGGGTCGCGAATTGTGGTCGCGCGCAGGCGGATTCCATCGCATGCTGACCACCGACTCCGCGGAGGCGCGCTTCGACTTCGGCGCCCGCAGGGACCTCTACAGCGCCTACGTCCCGTTCGCTGTGGCCGCGGGCGCCGCCGCGCTGTGGGCCAAGAAGTACGAAGCCACCACGGGTCAGCCTGCGCCGCAACCCGATTGGTACCACAGCACCACGCCGTGGGCGTACGGTGCGGTCGGCAGTTCGCACGGCCCGAGTTTCGACAGCTTCGAGTCGACGCTGTCGTCGTCGATCGGCGCCTATACCGCGTCGCAATCGTCGTCATCCAGCGGTGGCGGCGGCGGCTTCAGTGGCGGTGGCGGCGGTGGCGGAGGTGGAGGAGGAGGCGGTTCCTGGTGACGTGGATCCTGCTAGTGCTCGTGGCGGTCGCCGTCGCGGTGCTCATCGTGTTCGTCATCGGCTACAACAAGGTTCGCGGCGCCGGTGTCCGCGTAGACGAGGCGCTGGGCGGCATCGACGTGCAGCTGACCCGCCGGGCGTCGCTGATTCCCGGCCTGGTGCAGACGGTGCAGGCGTTCGCCGCCCACGAGCGGCGAATCCTCGACAACGTCACCGCGGCGCAAGCGGCGCTGACCAGCGCCACGCACGGCAAGTCGGTGGCCCAGCGCGGCGCGGCCGAGAAGCAGCTCGACACGGCGGTCGGCCAGGTGCTGGCGCTGGGCCAGTTGTATCCGAACTTGAGCTCGTCGGCCAATTTCCTTGATTTGCAACACAATCTGGCTGATACCGAGGACAAATTGGCGTTCGCACGGCAGTACTACAACGATGCGGTGGCCACCAACAACCGTCTTGTGACGACGATCCCGTGGATGTTCGTCGCCGGGGCGGCCGGCGTGCAGGAGCGCGAGTACTACAAGGTGCCGCAGTAGTGCGGCTGGTTTTCGCCGGCACGCCGGAGGTTGCGCTGCCGTCGCTGCGGCGCCTGATCGCTTCTGCGCGGCACGATGTCGTTGCGGTGCTGACCCGTCCCGACGCGGTGTCGGGCCGGCGCGGCAAGCCCACGCCGTCGCCGGTGGCGCAGCTGGCGCACGACGAGGGCATCGAAGTCCTGAAGCCTCATCGGCCGAATTCCGCGGAGTTCGTCGAGCAGTTTGCCGCGCTCGCGCCGGACTGCTGCCCGGTGGTCGCGTACGGCGCGCTGCTCGGCGACGCACTGCTGGCGATTCCGGTCCACGGCTGGGTGAACCTGCACTTCTCGCTGCTGCCGGCGTGGCGGGGCGCGGCGCCGGTGCAGGCGGCCATCGCTGCGGGCGACAGCGTGACCGGTGCGACAACGTTCCAGATCGAACGCGAGCTCGACAGTGGCCCCGTCTACGGTGTGGTTACCGAAGCCGTCCGACCCGACGACACGGCAGGCGAACTGCTGCAACGACTTTCACTGTCCGGGGCGGCGCTGCTGGAGTCAACGCTGGATGGCATCGCCGACGGCTCAGTCGTCCCGGTGCCGCAACCGGCCGACGGGGTCAGCATTGCGCCGAAGATCACCGTCGAGTCGGCGCGGGTGCGGTGGGACCTGCCGGCGCACGCCGTCGAACGGCGCATCCGCGCCGTCACCCCCAACCCCGGCGCGTGGACGATGGTCGGCGAGGTGCGGCTGAAGGTCGGCCCGGTCGCGGTCGACGATTCAACCGGACCGCTGGAACCGGGGGAGTTGAGCCTGAGCCGCCACGGCGTGCACGTCGGCACCGGATCGCAGCCGGTGCTGCTCGGCCAGGTTCAGCCGCCCGGCAAGAAACCGATGCCCGCTGCCGACTGGGCCCGCGGCGCGCACCTCGACGAGTCCGCTCGCGCGTCGTGACCGCCCGACAGCAACGCCGTCCCCAGCGGCGGCCGCTTGATCCGGCCCGCCGGGCTGCGTTCGACGTGCTGCGGGCGGTGTCCGAGCGCGACGCCTACGCCAACCTCGCGCTGCCCGCGCTGCTCAACGAGCGCGGCATCACCGGCCGCGACGCTGCCTTCGCCACCGAGCTGGCCTACGGCGCCTCACGCATGCGCGGCCTGCTCGACGCGGTCATCGCGAAGGCGGCGGACCGGCCGCCCGAGCGCATCGACCCCGTCCTTCTCGATCTGCTGCGGCTCGGCGCCTATCAGCTGCTGCGAACCCGGGTCGAAAGCCACGCGGCCGTGTCCACCACCGTCGAGCAGGCCGGCCTCGAATTCGACACTGCGCGAGCCGGTTTCGTCAACGGCGTGCTGCGGACCATCGCGGCGAAGGACGAGCAGACATGGGTGGCCGAGCTGGCTCCCGACGCGGTCGACGACCCCGTCGGGCACCTTGCTTTCGTGCACGCCCACCCGCGCTGGGTCGCGCAGGCGTTCGCCGACGCGCTCGGCCGCGACGCGGGCGAGCTGAGCGCGCTGCTGGAGAGCGACAACGCCCGCCCGGCCGTGCATCTCGCGGCCCGGCCCGGCGCGATCACGGCCGACGAGCTCGCCGAGGCGGTGAGTGGCACCGTCGGGCGGTACTCGCCGTACGCGGTGTACCTGACCGGCGGCGACCCGGGCCGACTGAAGCCCGTGCGCGACGGACAGGCGCTGGTCCAGGACGAGGGCAGCCAGCTGGTGGCGCGTGCGCTGGTCCTCGCCGAGGTCGTCGGCCCCGACAGCGGCCGCTGGCTGGACCTGTGCGCGGGGCCAGGCGGCAAGACCGCGCTGCTGTCAGCGCTCGGCGCGTCATCGGGAGCGCGCGTCACCGCGGTGGAACCCGCACCCCGGCGCGCGGAGATGGTCGAGGAGAACACGCGCGGCCTCGACGTCGAGGTGCTGCGTGTCGACGGCCGCGCTACTGCGCTGCCAACCGGTTTCGACCGCGTGCTCATCGACGCCCCCTGCACCGGCCTCGGCGCATTACGGCGCCGTCCGGAAGCCCGTTGGCGGCGCACCCCGGCCGACATACCCGCTCTGGTCAAGCTTCAGCGCGAGCTGCTGGCGTCGGCGATCGAGCTGACCCGCGCCGGCGGCGTGGTGCTGTACGCGACGTGCTCGCCGCACGTCGCCGAGACCGTCGGCGTCGTGACCGACGCGCTGCGCCGTCACCCGGTCGAGCCCGTGGATACCCGGCCGCTATTCGCGCCCGCCGACCGGCTGGGGGACGGCCCGCACGTGCAGCTGTGGCCGCACCGGCACGGCACCGACGCGATGTTTGCCGCCGCGATGCGCAAATTAGGGTGACACCATGGCTTCACCGCTGATCGCGCCCTCGATCCTGGCCGCCGACTTCGCCCGCCTGGCCGACGAGGCCGCGTCCGTAGAGGGGGCGGACTGGCTGCACGTCGACGTGATGGACAACCACTTCGTGCCGAACCTGACGATCGGGCTGCCGGTCGTCGAAGCGCTGCTGAAGACCACCGATATCCCGATGGACTGCCATCTCATGATCGAGAACCCCGACCGGTGGGCACCGCCCTACGCCGAGGCGGGCGCCTACAACGTGACGATTCACGCGGAGGCGACCGACAACCCGGTTGGCGTGGCCCGCGACATCCGCGCCGCCGGCGCCAAGGCCGGGTTATCCGTCAAGCCCGGCACGGCGCTCGAGCCGTACCTGGAGATTCTGCGGGAGTTCGACACGCTGCTGATCATGTCTGTGGAGCCGGGCTTCGGGGGTCAGGCCTTTATTCCTGAAGTGCTGAGCAAGGTGGGCACCGCGCGCCGACTCGTCGACTCCGGCGAGCTGACGATCCTCGTCGAGATCGACGGCGGCATCAACGAAGACACCATCGAAGAAGCCGCGATCGCCGGCGTGGACTGCTTCGTCGCCGGGTCCGCGGTCTACGGCGCCGACGACCCGGCTGCGGCGGTGCGTGCGCTGCGCCGGCAGGCCGCGGCCGCGTCCCCGCATCTGCGCTTATGACCAGGGCCGCCCCCGACGCCATGCGGCTGGCGATCGAGCACGCCGAACAGGTCAAGGGCAACACATACCCGAACCCGCCCGTAGGGGCAGTGATCCTCGACAAATACGGCGAAGTCGTCGGAGTCGGTGGCACAGAGCCGACCGGCGGCCCGCACGCCGAGGTGGTGGCGCTGCGGCGGGCCGGTGACCTCGCGCACGGAGGCACCGCCGTCGTCACGCTCGAGCCGTGCAACCATCATGGCCACACCCCGCCGTGCGTGGATGCACTTGTGGCAGCGCGTCTTTCGCGCGTTGTGTACGCGGTCGTCGACCCGAACCCGCAGGCGGCGGGCGGAGCCAAACGGCTGGCCGAAGCGGGTATCGAGGTCGAAGGCGGCGTGCTGGCCGACGTCGTCGTGCGGGGAACGCTGCGGGAGTGGCTGCACAAGCGGCGCACCGGGCTGCCGCACGTGACATGGAAATTCGCCGCCAGCGTGGACGGCCGTAGCGCGGCCGCCGACGGTACGAGCCAGTGGATCACCAGCGAGGCCGCCCGCGCCGACGTACACCGGCGAAGGGCGGTGGCCGACGCGATCGTCGTCGGCACCGGCACGGTCTTCGCCGACGACCCCGCGCTGACAGCACGCCTGCCCGGCGGCGGCCTCGCGGAACGCCAGCCGCTGCGGGTTGTCGTCGGCGAGCGCGAAATATCAACGGAGGCAAAGGTTCTCAATGACGACTCGCGGACAATGCTGATCCGCACACACGACCCGCACGAAGTGATCAAGGCACTGGCCGACCGAACCGACGTGATGCTCGAAGGCGGGCCGACACTCGCCGGGGCATTCCTGCGGGCGGGGGTGGTCGACCGCATCCTGGCCTACGTCGCGCCGATCCTCCTCGGCGGGCCGGTCACTGTGCTCGACGACGTCGGGGTGTCGACCATCGGCAAGGCGCTGCGATGGAAGTTCGACGGCGTCGAACAGATCGGGCCGGATCTGCTGCTGAGCCTGGTGCCAAACTGACACGATGTCAGCGTGACGGACTCCCGTGTGCGGTACGCGAAGAACGGCGACACGCGGATCGCTTACCGGGTGTGGGGGGATGAGGGACCGGCCGGCTAGTCCGAAGTTGCGGCGGTCGGAGTGAGTGAATTCGTTGCTGACCTGGGGTTTTGCTGGTTTGGCGG
>JBLNEK010000245.1:0-2994 GCA_050262635.1 Candidatus Sericytochromatia bacterium
CGCTGTCGCGAAACGACGTGTTCCCCACCCGCCCGATCCTCGGGCTCCTGGGCTTCCTCGGTCGGCGTCCGAACCTGTTGCCCGACAGCGGTTTGCGGCGACTCCTCACCGACCACCTCGGATTCTCCCGGCTGGAGGATGCACCGATCCCCCTCCATGTGGTGGCCACCGACGTGCTTTCCGGCCACGATGTCCTGCTGTCGTCGGGAGACGCTGTCGAAGCGATCTTGGCTAGCGCCGCGATTCCCGCCGTTCTCCCGCCGGTGAACATCAACGGGCGGTACCTGATCGACGGCGGTGTGGTGAACAACACCCCGCTGTCACATGCCATCGCGCTCGGAGCCGATCTGGTCTGGGTGCTGCCGACCGGCTACTCCTGCGCACTGTCCGAGCCACCGAAGGGGGTGTTGGCGATGGCGCTGCACGCGCTGAACCTCGCCGTCAATCAACGCCTCGCCGTCGATGTCACCCGGTTCGAGGACGTGGTCGAGCTGCGCGTCATCCCACAGCCCTGCCCGATCGGCATATCACCGGCGGACTTCTCGCACTCGGCTGAGCTCATCGAGCGGTCGCATACCACGACGCGCGAGTGGCTAACCAAGCCCCATCCGGCAACCGGCCAGGCCGCCTTGCTCGCGCCACACCGCCACTGATTGGCGCAGAAGCCTGGCGTCCGGGCGTCGGTGCCCGGTCCTGACCCACGACGCCTATCGCGCGCCACAGCTCAAACGGGTCGGGCGTTCTCGCTGATCCACGCCACCGTGAAGCGGTGCCTTTCGGCGATCTGCTCGGGCACCTTGCTGGCGATGTGCTTTTCGATCTTGGCACCGAGCACCGGCACTCTGACATGCACCATCGTTGTGTAAGTCGCCATCGATCCTTCCGGCACCGGCACCAGCAACGCCTCGGTGAGCACCGATAGCGGTGCGCCGTGCGCAACGGTGCTGATCTGGCCGCGCACCCCACCATCGCCCGCTCGGCTCCATGTCTCGGTGCGGACCATCTTCACGTCACCGCGATACACCTGGGTCACCATCGCGGGCAGCCGATCACCAAAAACGCTCAGCGTGGTGGCCACGGTCACTGAGCCGTCGGGATCGACGATCAGCGAGTCCAGCGTGTCGGTCCCGGCACCGTAAGCAGCCATACGCGCCAGCCAGTAACCCTCGTCGCTGAACGCGGACAGGACCTGTTCAACACCGAAGGGTGACTCCGACGACCAGTCGACGGTGCGCGGCATAGCCGTCAGGCTAGCGGTCTAGCGGGCGCGGCAACGATGCCTCAAGTGCACCAGGGCGGATCACTCGGCAACGAGCTGATCGCTGTCGACGAACACCAGGCCGCCAGTGTCCAGAGCCACCGCCCATCGGCGGGCCGGGTCAGCGAAGTGCTGGCCATCGAGATCGACTGGCTGGGCGACCATCTCACCGAAGTCCTCGACGATGACACCTCGGCATTCGGTGTCTGTGCCGAGATAGACGCGTACCCGCTTGTTGACGGCCAATTGCCCGCCGGTCTCGCCGCTGTCGCGCCGGACATGTTTGAACACTGCTCTACTCCCATAAACCGCCCGCTGTTCACCACTGCCAGTACATCATCGTTGGTCTGCCGGGCAACCGGAACAGGGCTCCGGCGGCGAAGGAGATGACCGCGATCAGCGACGCTTTATGACGCCTTCACGATCGCGTTGGGCCTGAAGAAATCGGCGCTGCGGTCGGGCGGCTGCTCGCCTCGCGGCAGCACCAAGAACGCAGTGAGTCGGCTGAAATATCTTCGGTTACCGCAGCGCAGAACTACCATCGGCAGCCATGAGGGGGAGCGACGTCGAGCATTGGCACGCTGGGCTTGGCCGCCAGCAGCGTCAAGTCACTTAGTCGGCGAGGCGACGTTGGCGCGGGAATGCCCCTGCAGATGCCATTGCTGCACAGCGGGATTTCACACGTTGTGCCGCGACTGCACCCAGACCGGCATCCCCACGACGGCATGCTTCTTCATGACCGGCCCCAAGAGGCGCAGGACAGCAGCCAGGGTGTGCGCGCTGGGCGTGATGACCGCGTTGCTGATGGCAGCGCCCTCGGCGGTGGCCGACCCGGTGGACCCGCCACCATCGCCACCGGTGTCCGACACCGCCTCCCCGGCGGTCTCCGGTGATCCGGCGATACCACCCGTCGGGGTGCCGCACTTGATGAGTCCGGACAACCTGCCGCCCGGGACCACCACCGATGCTGCGGTGGGCCGCTCACAAACCCCGCGCCTGTTTCGTCTGCGCGAGCTGTGGGATGCCATGCACACCGATGGCATGAGCCTGTCGGATGCGCTGCCGCTGCTGGCGCAGCGCCCGCTGGACGCCAACGCGGTGCCCCCGCCCGGCGTGTCGGCGGGTCCTCAGCCGCCGCCTACCGAGCCACTGCCGCCGACACCCTAGCGATACAGAAACATCAACTTCTCTAGGTCGCGGCATGCCAGCAGTCGCCAGGGGCTGGCGCCATGGTCGACCCGGCCACCACCGAGCTGAGGCTGGGCGCGGCAGTCTTATGCCCGTGACGAGTCGTGGCTTTGCCGGTGCCGCTCGCGGTGTGCCGACTGCCGACATGCCGGTGAGCAATAGTGTGCGCCACGGCGCGCAGTGAAGCTGCGACCGCACCGCTGACACGCCGTTACGGATCGCTCAACAGTGTGGTGCTGATACCGCTTCATCCGGCAGGCGGTGCTGCAGGCAAACACCTTGCGATGCGGGGCGTCGGGGAGCCTGAGATAGATGCTGCAGCCCTCGCATTCGCCGACGATGCCCTCATCGCCGATGACGTGCAGCCGCACGGAGAGCCGTCCATCGGGGGGGCGGAGATAGACCGTGAGTCCTGCGGCAGCTCCGCACCGCAACGCCACGCAGATCAAACCGGTCGCGGTCAGTCCACCGCCACCCTTGTCCACGCCAGTATCGTGTCACCGGTGGTCATGCAACGGGTGCCATATCGCTCGGCAGTCCTTCGCACC
>JBLNEK010000246.1:0-8422 GCA_050262635.1 Candidatus Sericytochromatia bacterium
GCTACAACCTCGACTCGCTGCTGCCCGAGCACGGATTCGACGTGGCAGGCCTGCTGGTCGGCAGCGAGTCGACCTTGGTGACGGTGCTGCGGGCCGAGCTGAAACTCGTCGACGTCCTGCCCGAGCGCACGCTCGCGGTGCTGGGCTACCCCAGTATCGATAAGGCCGGCGACGCGGTGCCGTCGGTGTTGCCGTACGACCCGATTGCGCTGGAAGGTGTGGACTCCAAGCTGGTTCGCGACGAACAGCTCAAACACCTCAACGCGGAGGCGCTGAAGAAGCTGCCCGAAGGTCCCGCGTTTCTGATGGTGCAGTTTGGCGGCCACGACAAGGACGAGGTGAACCAGCGGGCACACAAGATGCTCGCGGCGCTCGCCGGCGGCGAGCACAACCCGACCGTCGCGTTCCTCGGCGACCCCGAGCGCGAGGAGGAGCTGTGGCATGTCCGCGAAGCTGGGCTCGCAGCCACCGCTCACGTGCCGGGGCGCCCGGAAACCTTTGAGGGATGGGAGGATTCGGCTGTCGCTCCGGAGCGGCTGGGCGACTACCTGCGCCGGTTGACGGCACTGTTCGAGGAGTTTGGCTACGCCGGAGACACCGGGCCCAGCCTGTACGGGCACTTCGGTCAGGGCTGCGTTCACACCCGGATCCCGTTCGACCTCTTCACCGCCGACGGCGTGGCCACCTACCGCAGATTCTTGCAGCGCGCCGCCGATCTCGTGGGCGAGCTGGGCGGCTCGCTGTCGGGCGAACACGGCGACGGTCAGACCCGGGGTGAGCTCCTACCGCGGATGTTCGGGCCGCGACTGATGGATGCGTTCGAGCGGCTTAAGGGCATCTTCGACCCGTTCAACAAGATGAACCCGGGCAAGGTGGTCTTCCCCCGGCCTCTGGATGCGAACTTGCGGCTCGGATCAGATTGGGCACCAAAGACTTCCGTAGATCTGCACTTCCGCTATCCGCACGACGAGGGTTCGTTCGTGCACGCGGTCAACCGCTGCGTCGGCGTCGGCAAGTGCCGTCGGCACTCCACCGACGACGGCCAGGTGATGTGCCCGTCGTATCAGGTCACCCACGAAGAGCGTCACACCACCCGGGGGCGGGCCCGGCTGCTGTTCGAGATGCTCGACGGCCACGGCGACAGTCCCATCCGCGGCGAAGGCTGGCGTTCCCCCGAGGTCAAGGAGGCGCTCGATCTGTGCCTGGCCTGCAAGGGCTGCAAGACCGACTGCCCTGCCAACGTCGACATGGCGACATACAAAGCTGAGTTCCTCGCTCACCACTACGCAGGACGGCAGTGGCGCCGACCGCGCTCCGACCTGACGATGGGGTGGCTTCCGGTCGCTGCCCACGCCGTCACCGCCGCCCGGCTGGGTCCGCTGGTCAACGCGGCCGCTCATACCCCGCGGCTTCGGCGCGCGTTGACCGCCGCGGCAGGCATCGAGGACCGCGAGATCCCTCGGTTCGCCAAAAAGACGCTGCGGCAATGGTTTCGCGCGCACACCCCGGGCACTACCGGACGGCGCGGCACCATCGTCCTCTGGCCCGACACGTTCACCGACTGCTTTCACCCGCACGTCGGCCGGGCCGCGGTGGCTTTGCTCGAAGAGGCCGGATGGTCGGTCACGCTGCCGCCGAAGGCGCTGTGCTGCGGGCTGACCTGGGTGTCCACTGGCCAGCTCACCACCGCGAAGAAGGTGTTGTCGCGAACGGTGCGGGCGCTGGCGCCGCATGTGCGGGCCGGGGGTCTCGTCGTCGGACTGGAACCCAGCTGCACAGCGGTGTTTCGCGCTGACGCCGCCGAGTTGTTCCCCGACGACCGCGACGTGCTGCGCCTGCGCGAGCAGACCGTGACGCTGGCCGAGCTGCTCACCCGGCATTCGCCGGGCTACCGCCCGCCCACCCGGCCCATCCACGCGCTGGCGCAGGTGCACTGCCATCAGCACGCGGTCCTGGGCTGGGAGGCGGACGAAGAGCTGCTGGCCGCCGCTGGCGTCGACGTGAACCGGTTGGATTCCGGATGTTGCGGGCTTGCGGGCAATTTCGGCTTCGAACGCGGTCACCTCGACATCAGCAAGGCGTGTGCGGAGCGGGTGCTGCTTCCCGAGGTTCGGCAAGCGCGCCGCGACACCGCGGTGCTGGCCGACGGGTTCAGTTGCCGCACACAGATTTCCCAGCTGGCCGACGGCCGCGAAGCGCTGCACCTAGCCGAACTACTGCACGGGAAGGAACCGGCATGCGCGCAATCACTGTAGAGCCCGGCCACACCGGAACCCTCAAGGTTGCCGACGTCGACGACCCGAAACCTGGCGAGGACGAGCTTCTGGTCGACGGCATCGCCGTCGGCGTCTGCGGCACCGACAAAGAGATCGTCGCCGGCGACTACGGCTGGGCGCCAACCGATTCGGCATTGCTGGTGCTCGGCCACGAGTCGCTCGGCCGGGTGCGCCACGCGCCCGCGTCGAGCGGCTTCTCGCCCGATGACCTTGTGGTCGGTGTGGTGCGCCGGCCGGACCCGGTGCCGTGCGGCGCGTGCGCACACGGCGAGTTCGACATGTGCCGCAATGGCCGCTACCGCGAACGCGGCATCAAAGAGCTGCACGGCTATGGCAGCCAGCAGTGGACCGTCGAGAAGGACTACGCCGTGCGGCTGGATCCGTCGCTGCACGGCGTCGGGATGCTGATGGAGCCCACCTCGGTGGTGGCCAAGGCGTGGGAGCAGGTCGACGCCGCAGGGCAGCGCAGCTGGTTTCAGCCGCAACGGGTGCTGGTCACCGGTGCCGGGCCGATCGGGCTGCTTGCAGCGCTGATCGGCGTGCAGCGCGGACTGGACACCCATGTGCTCGACCAGGTCACCAGCGGGCGCAAGCCCGACCTGGTGCGCTCGCTCGGCGCGACGTACCACCACGACGACGTCGCTGCCGTCGCCAAGCAGGTCGCCCCCGATGTGGTGATCGAGGCTACCGGCGTCGGGAAGGTCGTGTTCGACGTGTTGGCGCACAACAACTCCTACGGCATCACCTGCCTCACCGGAGTCTCCCCCGCGGGCCGGCACCTCACCATCGACGCCGGCGCCGTCAACCGGGAGATAGTGCTGGAGAACGACGTCGTCGTCGGCTCGGTCAACGCGAACCTGCGCCATTACCATCGGGCCGCAGACGTGCTGGCCCGCGCCGACAACGATTGGCTGAACCGGCTCGTCACCCGGCGAGTCCCGCTGGAGAATGCGCACGAGGCGTTCGACGCGCACGATGACGACGTCAAAGTGGTGATCGAGCTCGACGGGCATGACTGATGGCGCCCGGCCCCGTCGAGGACTATGCGCTGATCGGTGACCTGCACACCGCCGCGCTGGTGAGCCGGACCGGCAGCATCGACTGGCTGTGCCTGCCGCGCTTCGACTCCGGGGCGTGCTTCGCGGCGCTGCTGCATGACGACTCCGCCGGCCACTGGAAACTGGCACCGGCCGGTTGCGGAGCCGCAACCCGACGGAGCTACCGCGACGACACGCTGATCATGGACACAGAGTGGGATACCGATGGCGGCTCGGTGCGCGTCACCGATTTCATGCCGCCTCGCGGCAAGGCCGCCGACGTGGTGCGCATCGTCGAAGGGCTGTCTGGTCGCGTCCGGATGACGATGCGGTTGGTGATCCGCTTCGACTACGGCCATGTGGTGCCGTGGGTGCGCCACGAAGACCACGCCATGACCGCGATCGCAGGTCCGGACACATTGTGGCTGCACACTCCGGTGCGCGTGCACGGCGAGGACATGGCCACGGTCGCCGACTTCGACGTGGCGGCCGGCGAGAAGGTGCCGTTCGTGCTGACGCACATCCCGTCTCACTGTCATCGGCCGCGACACGCCGACGCCGACGACGCGCTGGTCGATACCGACGCCTTCTGGCACGACTGGATCAGCCGGTGCACGTACCGCGGCCGGTGGGAAGGCGCGGTGCGACGGGCGCTGATCACTCTCAAGGCGCTGACGTATCACCCGACCGGCGGCATCACCGCGGCCGCTACCACCTCGTTGCCGGAAGACCTTGGCGGAGTTCGTAACTGGGACTACCGCTACTGCTGGCTGCGTGACGCCTCGTTCACACTGCAGGCATTGCTGGGCACCGGTTACGTCGACGAGGCCAAGGCGTGGCGCGACTGGCTGGTGCGCGCGGTCGCCGGCGACCCGTCGAAACTGCAGATCATGTACGGCCTCGACGGCAGCCGCCGGCTGCCCGAGCTCACGCTCGACTGGCTGTGCGGCTACGAGGGATCTGGTCCCGTTCGCGTCGGAAACGCCGCGGCCGGTCAGTACCAGCTCGACGTGTGGGGGGAGGTGCTCGACGGCCTCCACTTCGCCCGCGACGCCGGACTGTCGGCGGAGGAGACCGCGTGGGATGTGCAGTGCGCGCTACTCGACTTCCTCGAAAGCAATTGGCAGGAACCAGATTCCAGCTTGTGGGAAGTCCGCGGACCGCGGCGGCATTTCGTGCACTCGAAGGTGATGGCCTGGGCCGGAGTGGACCGTGCCGTGCACACGGTCGAATGCCAGGGCCTCGGCGGGCCCGTCGACAAGTGGCGCGCGCTGCGGGACGAGATCCACGCCGACGTGTGCGCGAAAGGCTACGACGCCGACCGGGAGACCTTCACGCAGTTCTACGGGTCTCGGGGGCTGGACGCAGCGCTGCTGCTGCTGCCGCGGGTGGGATTCCTGGCGTGGACAGACCCGCGGATCGTCGGCACCGTGCAGGCGGTGCGCCGGGAACTGGCCCGCGACGGGTTCCTGCTGCGCTACGACCCCGACGCCGACGGCGGTGTCGACGGCCTGCCGGGGCATGAGGGTGCGTTTCTCGCGTGCACCTTCTGGCTCGCAGATGCTCTGCACGGCATAGGTTGTCGCGACGACGCCCACGGCTTGTTCGAGCGCCTGCTCGCTTTGCGCAACGACGTCGGCCTGCTCTCCGAGGAGTACGACATCGACGTGCAGCGGCAGGTGGGCAATACGCCGCAGGCGTTCAGTATGGTCGGCCTTGTCAACACCGCCCGTCAGCTCACCGGCACATCGGCCGAAACCGACTCTGATTAGCTGTGCGCGAACATGGTGACGGTAGTGGATGTCGGAAGCGGCGTCGGTGACACTAGTGATGACTACCCGAAGCAAACCGGCGCTACGAGGAGGTGAGACGACTGGCGGGTCTTCCCGATACGGCCACGGTTGAGAGAGCGTTGGACACGGCCGCGCGAGCGCCGTCCGCCCAGAACTCCCAACCCTGGCATTGGCGAGTCAGCAGGGAGGGTGTGCATCTCTACGCCGACCGCAGTCGCCAACTCGGCGACGCCGACTCGGACCGGCGTGACGTCCTGCTCAGCTGCGGTGCAGTGCTGGACCATTGCGTCGTGGCGTTCGCGGCCGACGGCTGGCAGACCCGAATCCGGCGCTTCCCCGACGCCTCCGACAACGACCATTTGGCCTACATCGAAATCATCGAAGCACCGATCACCGAACCCAGCCGGGAACTGGCTGTTGCCATCCCACGCCGCCGTGCCGACCGCCGCCGTTACGGTGCGGGTCGGCTTCCGGCCAGCACGCTGGAACTGCTTTATATCCGCGCCGCCCGGCGCCGGGTCACGCTCGGCGTGGTCCCCGCCATGAGATGGGCGCGCCGGGACGACGACGGTGTGGCGCTGCGATACGGCGGGACGGCGGCGGATACTGCAGACGCCGCGCAGAGCGACGACGGTGTGCTGCTGGTGCTCGGAACCGACACGGATACCGACCTGATGCGGCTGCGGGCCGGCGAGACCATGAGCCGGCTGCTGTTGTCGGCCACCGCGTTGGGGCTGGTCAGCTGTCCGCTTACCGACCCACTGAAGCAGACCCGCGACCGTCTGGCGCTCGCATGCGAGGTGTTCGACGGTGACGGGTATCCGCAGACCTTGATCCGGTTGGGTCAAGCGTCGGCCGACCGTGACCCGCTGCCCGTCGTCGATCGATTGTCGATTGCCGAGACGACGAGCTGGGACACGAGCATTCGGTAGGCCAGTATCGGCGAAGCGGTTCAGCCCGCATTCGCTGTCAGGAACGCGGGTGTCTCCGCCCACAGCTTGCGCCGCAGCCGGTCGAGCGTGCCGGCGAGAAGCCTCGACACGTGCACCTGGGACTTGCCGAGCCGCTGTGCGATCTGCGTCTGGGTCATGCAATCGCAGAACCGCATTCGCAGAATCTCACGCTCCTGATCGGACACCTGGCTCAGCAGTCCGGCTACCGCCACGCTGTCTTCGACGACACCGTACTGCGGGTCTTCGGCACCGTGCAGGGACAGCACGGTGATCTCGTCGGTCGAGTTGCCCGACACCGTGGCGTCAAGCGACAGGGGCCGATATGCATATGCGGCGTCCAGCGACTGAGCCACCTCGTCCGACTCGATTCCGAGCTCGCCGGCCAGTTCGCTTGGCGTCGGCGCCCGTCCGAGGCGTTGCGACATCGGCTCGATGGCCGAGCGCACTCGCAGATGCGTGTCCTTGAGCTTGCGCGGCACCCGCATCCCCCATGCGTTGTCGCGGAAGTATCTGCGGACCTCGCCGAAGATCGTCGGGACCGCGAACGCGAGAAACCGCCCCCGGCCGGGGTCGAAGCGGTCCACGGCCTTGATGAGCCCGAGCCGCGCCACCTGGAGGAGGTCCTCGCCCGGCTCGCCCCTGCCGACGAAGCGGTAAGCGATGTGATCTGCCAACGGCAGACACCGGGTGATCGCGTCGCGGCGCTTGCGCTGGTATTCCGCGGTGTCCTCAGCGGCGTCGGCCATCGCCGTCAGCAGCTCCTCCACCTCCGAGTAGTCCTCATCGGTAGAGCGGGAATGCGAAGGCCCCGGCGTGACGGTGCGGCCGTTCTCAACGGAGACATCAATCAACGGATTGCCCCTTTCGTGACGCTACAGACCGGTCTGTAGCGTAGGCTACCCGTAGCTTCTGAGATGAAACTGAGAGGATTCGCGGATGGACGCCACCAAGTCCCCGGACGCGCGCGAGCGGATCATCGAGACCGCTTACGAGCTGTTCACCCGCCGTGGTATCCGCGATGTCGGCGTCGATGAGGTGGTGGCCAAGGCCAACGTCGCGAAAACCACTCTCTACCGGCACTTTCCGTCGAAGGATGAACTCGTGCTCGCCTTTCTCGCCGAGCGGGAACAGCAGTGGACGGTCGACATCGTCGACCGGCAGTCAGCGCAGCGTGCCGACGATCCCGAGGACCAGCTCCTGGCGATCTTCGACGTCTTTGACGACTGGTTCCGCAAGCGCACCGACTACGAGGCGTGCTCGTTTGTCAAGGTGCTGATGGAGATGGGCGGCGAAGGCCCGATCGGCCAGGCCTGCATCGCGCATCTGGACAACATCCGCAGCATCGTGCGCGATCGCGCGCGACGGGCGGGGCTGAAGAAGCCCGCAGAGTTTGCGGCGTCGTTCAACATTCTGATGAAAGGCAGCATCGTCGCCGCCGCCGAAGGCGACCTGAGCGCCGCCCGGCGAGCCAAGACCATGGCGGTCCGGCTGATCGACGAGTACCGCACCTAACCCCGCGGGGTTAGGTGCACCGGTACGGCGCAAGGTCGGCACCTCGGACCGTCAACCCGTGCCCGATCGCAGACGAATCCGGCCGCACCGTCCCGCCGGTTGGATCGAGCACGCCGTCGAACGCCATCGACTCGATGCGCACGTGGTCGTGAAACCACTCCAGGTGGCGCAAATTCGGTGTCGCTGCGGCGGCGTGCACGTGAAGATGCGGGGCGCAATGCCCGGACACCTCGAGCCCGAAGGACGCGGCCACCGCGGCCGCTCGTAGCCATTCGGTGATCCCGCCGCAGCGCGACGCATCGATCTGCAGACAGTCGATCGCGTCGGCGTCGCACATCCGCCGAAAGTAAGTCAGATCGCAGCCGTACTCCCCCGCAGCGACGTCGGCGTCGACGGCCGCGCGGACCGCACGCAGGCCGGCGAGGTCGTCGGAGGACACCGGCTCCTCGAACCAGGTGACGCCCAGTCTGGACGCCTCACGCATCACGCGCACAGCCTGCTTGCGGGTGTAGCCGCCATTCGCGTCGACGAAAAGTGCGGCGCCGTCGATGACGTTGCGCGCCAATGCGATCCGCTCGAGATCGCGATCGGTGTCCGAGCCCCAGCCCTCAGCGATCTTGATCTTCACTCTCGGGATGTGCATCTGGTGCGCCCAGCCGTCGAGCTGTTCGGCGAGCCGGCGGTCGTCATAACTGGTGAACCCGCCGCTGCCGTAGACCGCGACGTCCGCCCGCACAGCGCCCAGAAGCCGGTGCAGCGGCAGGGCGAGCAGCCGGGCCTTGAGGTCCCACAGCGCCACGTCGACCGCCGAGATCGCGTACCCTGCGACACCCTGCCGGCCGGCATTGCGC
>JBLNEK010000247.1:0-61918 GCA_050262635.1 Candidatus Sericytochromatia bacterium
CCGACGGTTTCGGCGATGGCCCGATTGGTCGTTGCGCGCTTGCCGGCCACAAAAACTCGCGCGCGCATGCGCGCAGTTCCCGCTCCCGAGGCGATAACCGGCGCTCGCGCGCCGGGCCGTCGCGTGAGCTTTACCCCAAAAGAATGTACTTCGCCATTTCGCTGTCAACGCCGCACCAACACCTACCACCACCCCGAACGCATGAAAAAAGACCCAGATGACGACGAAGACGAATCCTACTCAGGGGACTAGTCAGGGCGTCGTCGCAGCGATTTTGGCCTGGGCAGGGCAAACGGGTATCGTAGAGCAACGGTGCGGCATCCGCGCCGGCTCTTGCGTGCCCTGGAATATCTCCTTTTCAGCCCACGTTTTGTAGTCGGAGCAAGCTGCGCCGCGGAGCACGATGTCGCCGGCTCGGCGACGTGGCGCACCGAAGCGCTTACCAGAATGAAAGCAGGTTATGGCCAAGAAAGACGGCGCCATAGAGGTCGAGGGTCGCGTGGTCGAGCCTCTGCCCAATGCGATGTTCCGCATTGAGCTGGAGAACGGTCACAAGGTTCTCGCCCACATCAGCGGCAAGATGCGGCAGCACTACATCCGCATCTTGCCGGAGGACCGGGTGGTCGTGGAGTTGTCTCCGTACGACCTCTCCCGGGGCCGCATCGTGTACCGGTACAAGTAAGTCGAAGCTAGAGAACAGGATCGAAGAAGCCGTGAAGGTCAACCCGAGCGTGAAGCCGATTTGCGACAAGTGCAGGGTGATCCGTCGGCACGGGCGGGTCATGGTGATCTGCTCCGATCCGCGCCACAAGCAGCGCCAGGGCTGACAACGAGCGCACACAACTGAATGCAGACCTCCCAGTACCACTGAGCTGCCCGGCGCGTCAGCGCCAAAAAGACGTCTTAGCGCCGCTCAGCCACGCCCGGAACGGAGGCCGGGCCCCGAAGTAGGGGGAACGGACTGGGAACAGACCTCCGCCGAGAAGAAGGACACCGCCTGATGGCACGTCTCGTGGGCGTCGACCTGCCGCGCGACAAGCGCATGGAGGTCGCGTTGACCTACATCTACGGCATCGGCCGTACCCGCTCCAACGAAATCCTCGCCGCGACCGGAATCGACCGGGACATGCGTACCAAGGACCTCACCGACGAGCAGCTCACCCAGCTGCGCGACTACATCGAAGGCAATCTGCGCGTGGAGGGCGATCTGCGCCGTGAGGTGCAGGCCGACATCCGCCGCAAGATCGAGATCGGCTGCTACCAGGGCCTGCGGCACCGTCGCGGCCTGCCGGTGCGCGGCCAGCGGACCAAGACCAACGCGCGCACCCGCAAGGGTCCCAAGCGCACCATCGCCGGCAAGAAGAAGGCCAGGTAACTCATGCCCCCAGCCAAGAAAGCAGCTGCTCCCAAGAAGGGGCAGAAGGGCCGTCGCAGGGAGAAGAAGAACGTCCCGCACGGCGCTGCGCACATCAAGAGCACGTTCAACAACACGATCGTGTCGATCACCGATCCGCAGGGCAACGTGATCGCCTGGGCGTCGTCCGGCCACGTCGGCTTCAAAGGTTCCCGCAAGTCGACTCCGTTCGCCGCACAGCTGGCCGCCGAGAACGCCGCCCGCAAGGCGCAGGAGCATGGGGTTCGCAAGGTCGACGTGTTCGTGAAGGGCCCAGGCTCGGGCCGCGAGACCGCGATCCGCTCACTGCAGGCCGCCGGCCTCGAGGTCGGTGCGATCGCCGATGTCACCCCGCAGCCGCACAACGGCTGCCGTCCGCCCAAGCGGCGCAGGGTCTAGCGTCGGCTCGGAAAGGAAGAAGCTTCATGGCTCGTTACACCGGATCCGCGACCCGCAAGTCGCGTCGTCTGGGCGTCGATCTGGTCGGCGGTGACCAGGCTTTCGAGAAGCGTCCCTATCCGCCCGGTCAGCACGGCCGCGCGCGCATCAAGGACAGTGAGTATCGCCAGCAGCTGCAGGAGAAGCAGAAGGCGCGCTTCACCTACGGGGTGATGGAAAAGCAGTTCCGCCGGTATTACGAAGAGGCGAACCGCTCCTCCGGCAAGACCGGTGAGGCCCTGCTGCAGATCCTGGAGAGCCGGCTCGACAACGTCGTGTACCGCGCCGGCCTGGCGCGCACCCGCCGGATGGCCCGCCAGCTCGTCAGCCACGGACACTTCACTGTCAACGGAGTGAAGGTCGACGTGCCCAGCTACCGGGTGTCGCAGTACGACATCATCGACGTGCGCGACACGTCGCTGAACAGCGTGCCGTTCCAGATTGCGCGCGAGACCGCGGGCGATCGGCCGATTCCCGGCTGGTTGCAGGTGGTCGGGGAGCGTCAGCGCATCCTGGTGCACCAGCTGCCGGAGCGCGCGCAGATCGACGTGCCGCTCGCCGAGCAGCTGATCGTCGAGTTCTACTCGAAGTAACAGGCCTCTCGGGGGCGCCGCCCCCGAGAATCCCCGAGAGACGTCATATAGCGGACGTCGAAAGGAAGAAGAAACACATGCTGATTTCTCAGCGACCCACACTGAGCGAAGAGGTTGTTGCCGACGACCGGTCGCGGTTCATCATCGAGCCGCTGGAGCCGGGTTTCGGTTACACCCTTGGCAATTCGCTGCGCCGGACACTGCTGTCGTCGATTCCCGGCGCCGCGGTCACCAGCATTCGCATCGACGGCGTGCTGCACGAGTTCACCACCGTGCCGGGCGTCAAGGAAGACGTCACCGACATCATCCTTAACCTCAAGGGTCTGGTGGTGTCGTCCGAGGAGGACGAGCCGGTGACGATGTACCTGCGCAAGCAGGGCCCCGGGGCGGTCACCGCGGGTGACATCGTGCCGCCAGCGGGTGTGACGGTGCACAACCCCGACATGCACATCGCGACGCTCAACGACAAGGGCAAGCTCGAGGTGGAGCTCGTCGTCGAGCGCGGCCGTGGTTATGTGCCCGCAGTGCAGAACAAGGCGTCGGGCGCCGAGATCGGCCGCATCCCGGTCGATTCCATCTACTCGCCGGTGCTGAAGGTGACCTACAAGGTGGAGGCCACCCGCGTCGAGCAGCGCACCGACTTCGACAAGCTGATTCTCGACGTCGAAACCAAGAACTCGATCAGCCCGCGCGACGCGCTCGCGTCCGCCGGCAAGACGCTGGTCGAATTGTTCGGTCTGGCAAGAGAACTCAATGTCGAGGCCGAGGGCATCGAGATCGGGCCGTCGCCGGCCGAAGCGGATCACATCGCGTCGTTCGCCCTGCCGATCGACGACCTCGACCTGACGGTGCGCTCGTACAACTGCCTCAAGCGCGAGGGTATCCACACAGTCGGCGAGCTTGTCGCACGCACCGAGTCCGATCTGCTGGACATCCGCAACTTCGGTCAGAAGTCCATCGACGAGGTCAAGGTCAAGCTGCACCAGCTCGGTCTGTCGCTCAAGGACAGCCCCGCCGGCTTCGACCCGTCCGAGGTGGCCGGGTACGACGCCGCGACCGGCACCTGGCACGGCGACTCGTCGTCGTACGACTTCGACGCTGACCAGGACTACGCGGAAACCGAGCAGCTGTAATCACTGCCGGCTCTCAGAAGGAGATTGACCAATGCCCAAGCCCACCAAGGGCCCTCGCCTCGGCGGGTCGTCATCGCACCAGAAGGCGATGCTGGCCAATCTGGCCACTTCGCTGTTCGAGCACGGCCGGATCAAGACCACCGAGACGAAGGCCCGGGCGCTGCGGCCGTACGCCGAGAAGCTGATCACCCACGCCAAGAAGGGCACGCTGCACAACCGGCGTGAGGTGCTCAAGAAGATCCGCGACAAGGATGTGGTGCACACGCTGTTCGCGGAGATCGGGCCGTTCTACGCCGACCGCAACGGCGGCTACACCCGCATCATCAAAGTCGAACCGCGGCAAGGCGACAACGCGCCGATGGCCGTGATCGAGTTGGTGCGGGAGAAGACGGTCACCTCGGAGGCCAACCGGGCGAGACGGGCTGCGGCTTCGCAGGCCGCTAAGAAGGCTGCTCCGGTGGCGGCGGCGGCCGCGCCGCAGGCGGCCGTGGAACCGGAGGCGTCGGTCGGTCCGGAAACCGAGTCCGCCGAAGAGGACTTGCCCGAGGAGCAGACAACTCCCGCAGATGTCGAGGCTGAGGATGCCGCCATCGAGGAGTCACAGACTGCACAGGCAGCAGAGGCAGCCGACGAGTCTTAGCGTCATGACGAACGAACCCGCCATCGAAACGGATGGCGGGTTCGTTCGTCTTCGCCTCGAGATCGCCTACGATGGAACGGATTTCACCGGCTGGGCAGTGCAGGGCCAGCATCGCACGGTCGCCGGTGTAGTTGATGAGGCCCTGTCGACCGTGTTCCGCACGCCAGTGCGGGTCTTCGCTGCCGGCCGCACCGACACCGGCGTGCATGCGACCGGCCAGGTTGCACACGTCGACGTGCCTTCCGCTGCACTCGCGCATGCACGTCCGCGCAGGACGAGAACCGCTGACCCCGAGTTCCTTCCGCTGGTGCGACGCCTGGCCCGCTTCCTGCCCACCGACGTGCGCGTTCGCGAAATCGTGCGCGCACCAGACGGATTTGACGCCCGGTTCTCGGCGCTGCGTCGCCACTACGAGTACCGGTTGTCGACGGCGCCGTACGGTGTCGAGCCGCAGCTGTCGCGCTACGTGACGGCATGGCCGCGTTCACTGGACGTCGACGCGATGGCCGCGGCGTCCAAACAGCTTCTCGGACTTCATGATTTCGCCGCGTTCTGCCGCCGGCGCCCTGGCGCGACGACGATCCGGGACCTTCAGCGCCTGGACTGGAACCGCGACGGCGAGCTCGTCGTCGCCTACGTCAGTGCCGACGCGTTCTGCTGGTCGATGGTGCGCTCTCTGGTGGGCGCGGTGCTGTCGGTCGGCGATGGCCGGCGCAGCGCCGAGTGGTGCGCGGGCCTGTTGAACGCAACCCGACGGTCGAGCGCATTCGCAGCGGCCCCTGCCCGCGGCCTCACGCTCGTCGGCGTCGACTATCCGCCGGACGACCAGCTGGCGGCACGCATGGCCGTCACGCGGGACCTGCGCAGAGTCGACTAAAGGCGGCCGGCGACGAAGTCGGCAGCCTGGTTGGCCATCCCGGCGTTGATGTAGGCGCCGGCCAGGTGAGCCGGCCAGTTGTCTTCCCAGGTGTTCGGGTCGGCCGGATTGCAGATCGGGTCGGCGCCGTGACACAGCTCGATGGTCCGCTCCCGGTACAGCGGGCTGAAGTTGGTGATCGGTCCGACCCATGCCACTCCGTTGCCGAACAGCGCGACGGCGGCGATGTGCTGGTCGGCTCCCGGCGGCAACGGGCTCTTGAAACCGAACACGTCGAAGGGAACCGCGAGCACCACATCGGTGACGGCGGCGCCGAGCGAGTACCCACCGAGCACCAGCCGGGTGGCAGGGCAGTTGTTCACCATGTACTGGATGTGCTGGCTCATGTCGTTGGCGCCGATGTCGACCTCGGAGTCGGCCGGGTACTTCACCGCGTAGACACCGATGTTCTTGTTCACCTTCGAGCGCAGCGCGTTCACGAAGGCATTGCCGAGGATTCCCGTGCCGGGTGACTCCAGCCGCCCGCGTGCGAAGATCACCTCGACGTCAGGACAGCCGGCAGCGGCCGCACCGGGTGCCGACGGCAGCACAGTGGCCGCGAGCATCAGAGCTACAGCGGCGCTGAGAAGAAACCATTGACGCGGACGAAAACAGCTCACCCAGCGATGTTAACGACCTTCGCGTGCCTAGGTAGCGCCAACGGCTAGACTAGGCCGGCAGCGAACTGAGCGGCCTGAGCGATGAACGGTGATTTTTCGTAATCGTTGTGGGCGAACGGATTGCGGCCACGCGAGCAGATCGGGTCGCCGTCCATGCAGAGGTCGACCGCGCGGGCGCCGAACGGCGGGGCGGCCGACGTCGCAGGATTGCTGAACTTGGCCGCCGGATTGCCGAACACCGCGACGGCAGCGACCTGGTCGGCCAGGTCACTGGCGAGCGGTGCCGCGGTCCCGACATCGCCCAGCTTCTCGCCCAGCGCGGCGAGCTTGTTGCCCAGTGGCGGGATGCCGATCAGCATGTCCATCACCGCCGCGCCCTGCGAGTAGCCGCCGAGGACGAATCGCGTGGACGGGCACTGCGTGGCGATCTTGCGGATGTAGGCGGTCGCGTCGATGGCGCCGTCCTGCGCGGCCAAGAAGTCGTAGCTGGCGGGATAGTTCACCCCGTAGGCGCTCACGGTGCGACCCGGAATCTGGGCCTGCAGGGCATCGGTGAACGCCTGTCCGACCCGTCCGATGCCTCCCGGTTCGTCGGTGCCGCGGGCGAAGACCACCGCGACGTCGGGGCACGGTGCGGCCGCGGCCGGGGGCGCGATGCCGACGATGAGGAGCGTCGCGCTGCAGAGGACGGTCGTAGCGACCGCGGCCAGCCGGGCCGAGATCCTGGTAAACGTCACGCGGGCAATCTTCACATGGCTTGGCTAGCGAAGGCCAATCGTTTGCTCCGAAGCCGGCAGTTCGCTCAGTGTCTCCGGCCAACTGAGCTCGGCGACAACGTCGGCGGAACCGGTGTCGTCGCGGCCCGCCAGGGCCAGCCCCAGCAAAACCACCGCGCCGCCGACTGCCTGTACCGGTGTGATCGCTTCCCCGACGAGCACCCACGCGGCCACTACTGCGCACAGCACTTCGGCCAGGCCCATCAGCGACGCGTAGCCGGGCCGCAGCCGGGCCACACCGCCGATACCGAGCGTGTATGCGATCGCGGTGCTGACGACGCCGAGCCCGACGACGGGCACGACGTACGACGTGGTGTGCCCGGCCATCACGGCGTCGTTGGCGGTGAAGGCCAGCGGCAGGACGCCGGTGAAACCCAGGACGGCCACCGCCGCGGCACCGAGGATCAGTCCGGCGGTAGCCAGTGTGACGGGGCGAAGGCCGTCGGTTGCGACACGGTCGGACAGCAGGAAGTAGCATGCCGCGCAGACCGCCGCGCCCAGCGCCCAGGCCGCCCCGACCGCGTCGATCCGGGTCCCGGAGAACACGTCGAGCACGACGACAGTGCCGGCGAGCGCCACCGCCGCGCCGGCGAGGGTGAGCGTGCCCGGGCGACGTCGCGTCGTAATCCACAGCCAGCACACCACGACGACGGGCGCGAGGTATTCCAGCAGCAGTGCGACGCCCACCGAAAGATGGGACACCGCGTTGTAGTAGCACATCTGGGCGCCGGCGATCGGGATCAGGCCGTAGACGACGACGGTCCTGCCGTGCCGGGCGGCCTCCCGCAACCAACCCCGATGGATCAGCGTGGCGACCAGCGCCATCACCGCAGCGCCCCCGGCCAGGCGCGCGGTTACCGCTGCGTTGGGCGTCCAGCCCGCGGCCATCAGGGCCTTGGCGAACGGACCGGACATGCTGAACGCCAGCGCCGACCCGACCGCGAACAAGAGGCCGAGCCGGAAGGTTTTCGCGTCCACCAACCCTCCCCGATGTAATGAGTAAAATTAGCTTTGATACTGACGCTACAATCGCGTGAGGTCAGGAGTCAAATGCTTTTCAGTCATGACACCGAGCTCACACTCCGCGCTGCCGGCGCGCTGATCAACAGCAACCGCGTCGACGGCGAGCAGCTCGGCGACCAAGCGGCGCTCGACGAGTATCTGAACTCGTTCGGCTGGACAGGACGTCGGGACCACGACGCGGCCGAGTTGGCGGCCGTGCACGCGCTGCGGTCACTGTTGGGGCGGATCTGGGAGTCCGCCGCGGACGAGGAGCGCACGGTCGAGCAGGTGAACGCGCTTCTTGCCGACACGCATGCGGCGCCGTGGCTGACAAGGCACCCCGAGATGCCGGAGTGGCACCTGCACCTGGCCTCGGTTCGCGACCCGCTGGCACAGCGGATGGGCGCAGAGATGGCGATGGCGCTGGCCGACCTGATCCGCGCCGGCGAATTGCGTCGGCTCAAGGTCTGCGCGGCACCGGACTGCGACGCGGTGGTAATGGATCTGTCGCGCAACCGCTCGCGGATCTTCTGCGACACCGGAAACTGCGCCAACCGCCAACACGTGGCGGCCTACCGCGAGCGAAGGGGCAAGGAGCTGTGAACCGTTTCGACGCTCACGGCAGCCAGTAGCCACGGATCCGATAGAACCTGCCTCGCCCGAGCAGCACGTTGGCCGCCTCCAGGCCAGACATCACGGCCGCCTCGATACAACCGGCATTCATCCCGCAGTCGGTCCAGTCGCCCGCGAGAACCAAGTTGTCGTAACCGCTTTCGTCAGGGCGCAGCCGATACCTGTCTGACCCGGGGACGGACTGGACGTAGCGGTCGGAGGGGTCGACGTTGACGCTGACATGCTGGGTTCGCAGCGCCGCGGCTCCCGAACCGGAGTCGTTGCCGGCCAGCAGATTCCAGGCGAAGCCGCGCTGGCCGACCGCGCCCGGCAGGAAGAGGCCGACGTGGCGGTCGAGGTGTCGGACCGCGTCTGCGTACACCTGCTCGCGGTAGCGGCTGAGGTAGTCGGCTGCCGGTTCGTCCGCAGGCCAGGGAGCGTCGAGGCTGCCGCAGAAGTAGGCGACGGCCCCGGGGCGGTCCGAGGCCGGCCAGTCCTCGGTCCACAATGTCTGCGGCATCGACGCCCAGGTCTCGAAAGGCGGCTCGTAGGCGCTGATCGTCGCCCCCGGGTGGTTCCAGCCGAGGTCGGATTCGGAGGGCCGGAGCCAGATTTGAAGCGCCTGGGTGGCGATCGTGCGCACGTGAGTGGTCATTTCCCGCCACTCCTGGCGGTCGGCGATCAGCTCGCCGGCGACATCGGGAATCATACCGAGCGACACGGCGAGAACAACGTGGTCGAACTCCCTGCCACGCTGCAGGATTGTTCTCTCGGCGTCGTCTCGCGAACCGAAGTGTGATTCGAGGTCGGGTCCGGGCGCGGTGTCGAGTTGATCGAGCAACGGTGCGGCCGGGAACACCGGCAGGCCATTCACGACGGTGAGCGGATCATACTGGTCGACGCCCGGGGCGAGTCGCGCCTGACGGCCCAAAGTGATGGCCTCGACGGCGCGGTGGTTTGCATCCAGGTGCAGCGCGTCGAGACGGTGGAAGAACTCGAACCGCACTCCGCGCCTGCGCAGCACCTGATAGATGGGCGCGACGACGACGTCTCCCATGCCCGCCGTCATCTTCCAGAAGAGCGCGCCCTTGTATTCGAAGAGGACGCAGCCGATCAGGAAGACCATCACGCCCGCCGCCACCGAGGGCCGTTCGGGGTCGCCGTCCGAGTAGCCGAAGACAAGGTCGTACAGGCCGCGGATCATCGTCGAGTCGAGCACGTCGCGGTGGCCCCCGTGGCGCAGCAACCAGTTTCCGAACTCCTCGTCGTTGATGGCCCGGAAGCCGTGCGGACGCGTGACCAGATTGTCGGCGATGACGCCGCGCACGGCTGCGGTCACCAGGGATATCAGCAGCCAGGCGCGGCGGTGCGCCGGCCGGGTTTCGTAGTCGATGGAGTCGCGTACGGCCATCAGCGCGTCGTCCAGGAGGGTGCCGGCACGATCGGAGCCGGTGTCGGCCGCGGCCACCGCCATCACCGCCGCCAGCACTGCGTTGCGGATGGCTTCGATCCTTTCAACCGCCGGCGTGGTCGGCGGCGTCGGGGATGTGGTCAGGTGCAGGCCGCTCGGCACCGGTTCGCGAAGCGACTCGGTGAACGCCACCACCAGCCGCAGAGCCCGGTCGACGAATGACACGACCGTCATCGTCCGACCTGACCCGCCCGGCTCACCGGGCAGTTGATCGTCACGCGGGTGGGTGCCGAGCCAGGTCAGCCAGTCGTCGCCGAACCGGTCAGCCAAGCCGGGGTTTTCTGCAGGAACCAGCGCCTGCCGCCAGGTCCGGATCGGCGCGTCGGGATCCGTTGCGGCCCGGTCCAACTCGGCGTAGCACTCGCGAAGCAGCCCGAAAGCGTTGTCGTAAGAACCAAGCCAGACATGCAGACCGTGCTCTTCGATGCGGCCGTTGGGCCCGCGGCTGGAGGCCGCCTTGCCGCCCAGCCGCCAGCCTCGCTGGTAGACGGTTATCGACTCGAACCGGTCATGCCACCCAGGTTCGCTGAGCCGCCAGGCGGCGCTCAACCCGGCCATGCCGCCGCCGAGGATCGCGACCTTGCCGGAGGGGCGTTTCACCCGAGCGTCGTTCGCGCCCGGATTACTTCGGGCCAGACGCTGTCGGCGGGGAATCTGGCCACCGCGTCAGCCAGCGCCGGACGGCCTGCCTCACCGGTGAACGCGAAACCGTCCAGGGCGGCGCGCAACTCGAACAGCGGCGCGTCCTGGCGGCGGGCAAGGTCGAGTGCCGAGGCCACGTCGGCGTCTCGTTGCGCCGAGGCGTCGGCAGCGTGTGCGCGCACCCTGAGAAGTTCGGCGTCGTAGAAATGCATACCGGTGCCGGCGGCCAGGTCGAGCGCTGTCTCGACCCGCTTCCGGGCGGCGTCGAGCTCGCCTGCTGCGGTGAGTAGACGAGCCAACAGGGCATCGTAGAACGTGATCAGCGAGATCACTCCCAGCGCGCGCCACGCTTCGACGTATGCCGTGATCGTCGCGATGTGGGGTCGTAGCGCTCGGGGGTTGTCGGCTTCGTCGGACAATGCGGCGAACGCGGCCACGCTCGCATGCTGTGCCGTTCCCACCAGCGCCCACGAATCGAAGCCGTGTTGTTCGCCGAGTCTGGCCAGATCGGTGGCGACGTCATCTGCGCGGTCGAGTTGGCCTGCCTCGATTCGGATCATGACCTCGATCTGCCGCGTGTAGGCCAGGCTGAAGGCGCCCTGGGGGAACGGCAACTTGGCGCAGCGCTCTTCGGCGAGGGCCAATTCCCTTTCGGCGCCGGGCAAGTCGCAGTCGATGTAGCGCGATAAGGCGCGATGTGTGAACAGTCCTGCCGTCGCGTCGTTGGGCATGAACAGCATCGCGTCGAGTTCGCGCGTTGCCTCCTCGGTCAGGGTGGCTGCGGCGATGTCGAGTTGGGACCGGGTGTAGCCAAACTCGCCGCGGTACCACGCCAGCATGCCGAGTGCGAATTCGTTGATCGGAAGGAACTTTTCGCGTGTTCCTGTGAGACTGGCGCGAATAGAGCGAACCAGCCGCTCCGCGCGGTCGAGGTCGGCGCGCATGGTGTAGTACGGGTAAAGCGACATCACGGTGGAAAACAGGTCGTCGTCCTGCAGGTCGTCGCTGCACAGCTCGAGGCAATGCTCGAAGTCGGCGGCTGCGTTCGCGCTGGCGACGCCTTCGGCGGCCTGCGCGAGCAATGCGCGACGGAGTCGCAGGCCGATGTCCATCTGGTCCCGCTGGGCTCCTGGCACACAACATTCGACCTGAGCGATAGCTTGTGTCAACGAGTTTCGGGCCTCACCGAGGGCGCCTCGCTGCCAGGCGTTGGCCGAGGACTGCGCGTGTGCCGCGGCGGCCTCGGCATACCTTTCGGCGTTTGCGTAGTGGTGGGCGATCAACGGCCAGTCCGGGTTGCCGTCGGCGGCGGCCGGCAGCAGGCTGTCGGCGATGCGGCTGTGCGTCTCGCGGCGAAGGCTGGGCGGCGAGAGCTCGGCGGCGACCTCCCGCAGCAGCTCGTGGCGGAACCGCCACGTGTCCTTCTCGACCGGTTCGAGCACGCGGCCGTCCACCAACTGCTGCAGTATTTCGTCGAGTTCGGCGGCCGGCATGTCCACGGCGGCCTGCAGCAGGCCCCGTTCCACGCGCGTGCCGATGATCGCCGCGGCTTCGACGACGCGAACTGCTCTCGGACCGGAGTGCAGCCGTGCGAACAACGCCTCGTACAGCGTGTCCGGGACACCGGTCACCGAGCCCGACGGCGCGTCCTTGAGCTTGGACACCAATTCCTCTATGTAGAGCGGTATTCCGTCGCACCGGCGCAGCACCGCATCCTTCTCGGTCGGCGTCGCGCTCGGCAGCAGCGCGCTGACGAGATGTTCTGCGTCGGCGTCGTTGAGCGGTTTGAGGTCGAAGACCTCGGCGAGAGCGCCGTCGGGAAGAGGCACGATCTGACGGCTGGTCATCACGATCAGCACGTGACCGCCTAGGTCCGAGGCGAGCAGCGACTGCACCACTTCGATGGTGTCCTCGTCGAACCAGTGCATGTCCTCGACCAGCACCAAAGCGGGCGAATCCCGCACGCACGCACGGAGATAGCCGTGCACCGCGTCGCAGATGAGCGTGAAGAGCTTGCGCCCCTCGGCTTCCACCGGCCGGTAGCCGGCTTCCGGTGTGATGCCCAGCACCGGCGCCAGCAGCGGGATGGCGGCGGCGGAATCCAAAGACAGCTTTTCCACCTCGAGAGTGAGATGGGCAAGCCGCTCCGAGGGATCGGACGCGCGCCCGATACCGCAGCGGCGTTCCAGCAGCCGGCGAACCGGACGCAGGCCGACGTCGGTGTGAAACGGTGAGCCGATCAGCGCAAGGACGACCGCATATGAGCGCTCGGCGAGCTCGACCGCCGACCACGCCAGCCTGCTCTTGCCGATTCCCGCGTCACCTTGGAACACCACGCCCGGTGTGCGCAGCTCGCCTTTGAGCGCCTCAGCCCAGCTTCGATCGAGGTAGGCCAGCTCCCGCTGCCGGCCGACCAGCGGCCCGAGCGGCGTCAGCTTCGGATCGCGTTCGGCGAGCACCTGGAAGTGGTGCACCGGCGCCGCGACGCCCTTGACCGTCTCGGGACGACGGGGCTCGAGCTCGAATCGAGTGACGATCAGCGGCTCCACCGCCTCCGACACCGCGACCGTGCCGGGATCGGCGATGCTGCAGATCCGTGCCGCGAGGTTGGCCGCCAGGCCGTAGACGTCGTCCTGTGTGGTGTCGAGATAGACGATGCCGCGGTGGATGCCGACCCGCACCGCTATGTCGACGCCGAATCGACGACGAACCCGAGCACTGAGGTCTTCGACGGCTCGAGTGACCTCGAGTCCCGCCTGGACCGCGCGGAGGACGTCGTCCTCGTGCGCCTGCGGGTGGCCGAAAACGGCAAGCAGCCCATCGCCCTTCGTGGACCCGATGTGGCCTTCGTAATACCCGACGATGCGCAGCACCTCGTCGCGGTACCTGCCCACGACGGTGCGGTATTGCTCCGGCTCCATCCGCACGGACAGTGCCGTGGAGTCGACGAGGTCGACGAACATGATTGTCAGGCGCCGGATTTCGCCATGGTGCGGCGGGGCCGCAAGCAGGTCCTCGGCTTCGGCATTGCCGTGGTCTACCTGCAGCACGTGCTCGGCGATCACGTTGGCCCGGGCCCGATCTCCGGCATTGAGGGCCTGGCAAGCCTGATCGAGCAATTCGTCGATGTGCGTTGTGCGCGAGGCGTTGCTCACGGCTCGGGCGGGTCCGTTGTCTCGGGGACGAGGACGGTGACGGCGAGGGTGCGTTGGTTGTTCGGGGCGGGGTCGTCGTCGGTTGCGGTGATCGTCCCCTGATACGCACCGCTCGGCAGCCCGGCGGTGTTTATGACGATGGTGAAGTCCTGTTGGTTCGCGGGCAGTGTGGCGGTGGCCGGGTCAAAGCTGACCAGCGCCCTGATGTCCATCCCGTCTTGGGTGCGGATGAGATCCTTCACCGCCAGCGTGGCGTCTTTGGGTTTCGCGGCCGTAAATGTGAACGACCGCTTGATGACGGGGTCGGCGTACGAACCCGGTCCGGCGATCGCCGTCTCCAGGATCTCGGCGCCACGCAGCGCCCCGATGCTGGTGAGCTTGATCGCCGAATTGACCCACTCCTGCTGCTTGTAGGAGTTGGCGTTGATCTTCTTGGCCGCTTCCTCGGCGACACCGAGCACATCCTGGAGGCCGGTTCCGACGATCGACGCGATGTTGTCGGCTACTAGCAACGCTCGCCGGTCCCACTGCACTTGTAGTGCGACGCGGGCAAGCGACACACTTCCGTTCAGCGCGGCACCGGCCAACCGCATCATCGAGCTGATGGCGTCGCCGGGTTCGTACGGTGGACCGGGAGGGCTTCCGTTGACCTTGTCGAACGCGTCGATCGCGACTTGGGCGGCCTCGGAGACCGCCTTCTTCGCGGCGGTGGCGTAGCGCGCCGCGATGGCATCGGGCGGATCGGGTGGCTTCAGCTCATCAGGCATCACGGGCCTTCCTTCGGGGGTATGACGTCCGCCTCTGCGGTGTTCCACGCTTCCAGGACCTGCTCTTTGAGCTTTGCTCCGATATCGCTTGCAACCTGCTCGACATCGTCTTTCGTAAACCCGTCGATCCACTTCTTGCCGGTGGCACCCGCAACGGCGGCCGCCCGGTCGATCATTTTGTTGACCAAATCGCGGGTGTCGGAGATGGAGTCTTTGAAGTTCGGCGGGAACTGTGCGTCGTTGGGCATTACTTGAGCTCCCCCGGGTCGGCGTCGGTAGATGGATAGAACTTCTTCAGCTTGGGAACAGGTTGACCGTTCTGCTTGGCTTCGATGATCTTCTGCGCGGTACCGGCGAGCATCTCTCTGCCGGCGTCGGCCCAGCCCATCAGGCACGCCAGCGCCGCAGTCGCGCAGGGGCTCAGGCCGTTGACGTGCTCCCGTTTGCTGGTGCGGATCCGCACGCCTTTGGTGTGGGGCTGGTTCGGCACGTCCGGCGAGATGAAGATGTAGCCGTTGTCGACTTCGACGTAACCGCGGTCCGTGCGTTGCGGATCGATGTCGTAGTTGATGAAGATGCTGCCGTCTTTTTGGCGCACCTTGTAGAAGATGAGATCGGTTGCGAGCCGGTACTTGTCGCATTCCGCGCTGATCTCCTCACGTACCCGGCTCCAACTCCCGGTGGTTCTGTTGGGCTGGTTCTGCATCATCTTGCAGAAGAATTTGCTGCACAAATTCCAGTTCACCGGGTCGACGATCTCCTCGATGTCGGCCACGCTGAGGTTGGCCGCGAAGGAATCCGTTACGACGGTGCTGCAGTACTTGCCATCGACCTCCTCCAATGTCCCGAAGCAGGGCTTGGAATCCGCTGCGAATCGTTCGCCGACCTTGGAGCCGACCATTATGGTCCAGGCCCGCCGCGTGCCCACGGTGCCGAGGTCGGCCACGATGCTTTCTGTCGCTGCGTCGATGCTGGCCTCGTCCGCTGTTGGATTGAACGACCGCACAGCAACGCCCAGGACGGCTCTGAGGTCTGCCGATACCTCATCCAGCCTGTCCCAATGCGCGAGCTGACCTAGTTTCAGCAACACGAAGGCGCCGTAGCCGGCCCGCGCCAGCACTGGGTCGTAAGCCGAGTTGTAAAAGGACTGGTCTTCGAATCCGTCTGCGTCGTCGGGATTTCCGCTCGGCGCCACGTCGGGCTCGGCGACTGGCGGCGGCACCGCGATGAGCTCGGCGGTGGCGTCGGTCAATGTGGGAAAGGTCAGGGGCTCGGTTGAATCGGCGTTGCGGATGCCCGCACGGTTGATGAACTGCGTCAGCTCCCGACTCCAGCCGGCCTCGCCGAATCCTGTGGTGTTGGGCAGCAGCTTCGCGGCGGCGTCCAGCACGTCGCGGTGATTGCTGCCTTTGCCGCCTGTCCTGGCTTCAATCACCAGTTCGTCGATCGCGCCGTAGATCGCCAATTGACTGTGCACTATCGACATGGCCCCGCCTCACCTATCGCGGAATTAGCATACCGAGATGGTCATGAGCTGGCAGCGGAAATGATGGGAGCGACACGTGACCGGAAACGGTAACGGGAGCGAGGGGCCGATATCGGAGGTGCCATGGGCACTGGTATTCGACCCGGCGATCAATGTTCGTGCGCTCGGCGAGATCCAAGCCCGTGGATTCCGGGCCGCCGCCGACCTCGTCGACCGATTCGTCAACATCACTGACGACAAGCCTGCACGGGCGGAGCCTGACGAGGTCGCATCGGACCACGAGCAACAAAGAGCTCCGACACGAGGTCCCGACATCGAGCGATTGCTGGAATCCTGGAAGGCTATCATCGGCCAGCTGGCCGGGTCCTTCCGCGGCACCGCGTCGCAACCCGACGGTGCGGCGATGGACCTCGCCGGCTCGCATGCCAGTGGAGTATTGCGCCTGCACGCAACGGGACCCGGTGTGGCGCGCGCGGAAGTATGGCTGCACAACGGCGGGCCGACAGACCGGGGAACCGTCGTAATGCGTTGCGGGGACCTGGTTTCCCACGACGGCAGCGTCATCAAGTCCTCCCACGTGATGTTCGACCCGCCCGTCGTGCCGATGCCTGCACGGTGCAGTCGCGGTGTCTCGGTGCAGGTGAACGTCGACGACGGTATCGCGTTCGGGCACTATCACGGAACACTGTTGGTCGACGGTGATCCCGACATCTGGTTGCCGGTGATGCTCACCGTGCAGCACGCGGACGTATGACGAGCACAGCCGACCGTGCGGATCTGATCGCGCGGGTCGAAGACCAGTTGCGGGTCATCGGCAGGCTGGTTCGCAATTCCATGCTGGACGTGTTGCCCGACGGCGAACCGCATCGCTGGCTCTACGGCCCGATGCGGGAATACCCAGCCCGCGCCGGCAAGGCGTTACGGCCCGCGCTGTGCCTGTCGGCGGGCCGGGCGTTCGGCGGCGAGTCCGACAGCTTGCTCGGTGTCGCCGTCGCAATCGAGTTGTTGCACAACGCCTTTCTAGTTCACGACGACATCGTCGACGGCAGTGAGATGCGTCGGGGCCGCAGGACACTCGCGGCCAGTTATGGTCTGGGTACCGCGCTGAACGCCGGCGACGGCCTGGCCATGGTGGCCGGTCAGGTGCTGCGAAAGTCGACCCGACGATTCGACCCGTACCTCGCCGACCTGGTGTGGGCGGAGTTCGACACGATGGCGATGCGCACGCTCGAAGGCCAGGCCACCGAAATCGGTTGGCAGTTCGACGATGTCGAGAGTCTGGGTCCCGAGGACTACCTCGAGCTGATCATGCACAAGACATGCTGGTACACCACAATCCACCCGCTTCGCGTCGGCGCGATCGTGGGTTCGGGCGGGTCGGTCGACCTCGGGCCGCTGGTGCGCTTCGGTTTTCACTTCGGCGCAGCTTTCCAGATCCGCGATGACTTACTGAACCTGATCGGCGACGAGCGCACCTACGGCAAGGAGATCCTCGGCGATCTCTACGAGGGCAAGCGGACGCTTCCGCTCATTCACCTGCTGGCCAGCGCCGTGGGCGACGACCGGCGGTTCGTCCGCGACTACCTGCGGCGCGGCCGCGCCGAGCGGTCCGAAGAACTGGTTCGCACCGTGCGCGCGTTGATGGACGACTACGGCAGCATCACCTTCACCCGTGAGTACGCCGAGGGAATCCTGCTCGTGGCGCAGGAGTACTTCGAGCATGCTTTCGCCGAAGCACGGCCGGGATCCGACTTGGAATTCCTTCGGGCACTGGTGCCCTACGTGTGGTCGCGTTGGCGGTGAGATTGCGTCGTTCTGACTCCTGAACCGGGGTTACGTTAGAGCGGTGGCTCGGGCGAGTCGGCACGCGGTCAGCGGACACCGATTCTTGGTGCGGCGCATGGAGAACGCGCTGGTGCGCAGAGATGTCCGCATGGCCGACGAGCCGCTGCGCACGCAGGCGCGGTCGTTGACGGCGGGGGCCGCGCTGGCCGTTGCCGCAATGGCGGGGTGTGCGGTCGTCGCGTTCGTCCGGCCGCAGGACCCGCTCAGCGACGCGCCGATCGTCATGGTCAGGGAATCCGGTGCGCTGTATGTCCGTGTCGGCGACACGTTGCATCCCGCGTTGAACCTGGCGTCGGCGCGGCTGATCGTCGGAGCGGCCGAGAACCCCGCCTTCATCAAGGACTCGGAACTTCGCAAAGCCAAACGCGGTGCACTGCTGGGCATTCCGGGAGCGCCGGCGGTCATTCTGGAGCCGCTGGGCGCCGAAGAGTCGCACTGGACGGTGTGCGACGACGGCGCCGACACCACGGTGGTCGCAGGCCCGACGGCTTCCGCGGCCGGCAACACCGTCACGCTGGTGCGTTCGCGGTCAGATCGCGTCACCTATCTGCTCTACGACGGCCGGCGCGCGCGGGTCAGCCTGGCAGAGCCGGCGGCCATCAGGGCTCTGCATCTGGAAGGTGCCGAGCCGGTGGATGTTTCGTCATCAGTGCTCAATGCGATTCCCGAGGTGCCACCGATCACCGCGCCGGCCATTCCGTCGGCCGGCCGGCGCGGGCCGTCTGCCCTGGATGGCATGCCGGTCGGGTCGGTCGTGCGGGTGGACCGCGCGGACGCCGACGAGATGTACGTGGTGCTCGACGACGGTGTGCAGCGCGTCGGGCACGTGGCCGCCGACATTGTCCGGTTCAACGACTCGCAGGGTAACAGTGAGATCGTCACCGTGCCGGCCGATGTCGTCGGTGCGGTGCCCGCCGTCCGAAGCTTGCCGGTGACAGCATTTCCCGACACCGTTTCGGCTCCGATGCCCGCCAAGGTCATTTGCGCACAGTGGCGACCGGACGGCGCGACGACTGTGATGACCGGCTCCGGTCTTCCGCTGGCGGCCGGCGAGTCGCCGGTCGCGCTGGCGCAGGCCGACGGCCCCGGCCCGAACGCCGACGCGGTGTTCGTGCCGCCGGGTCGGTGTCTGTTCGTCGACTCCACGCACCGCTACCTCGTCGCCGATACCGGTGTGCGCTTCGCCGTGCGGGATGCCGAAGCTGCTGCCGCCCTGGGTCTTCCGGCTGAATCCACACCTGCTCCGTGGCCGATTCTGCGGTTGCTCGCCGACGGGCCGGAGCTCAGCCGGGCGGCGGCGTCAGTGGCTCATGACGGTCTGGCACCCGACCCTGGCGCCGCCGCGCTGCCCGGCTAGCCGGCGCCATCAGCGCAAGAGCGGCGGCCAGGAACGCCGCGCATCCGGCCACACCCTTGAAAGCGGTCGTGCGACCCGACGTGTCCGGCTGCGGCGATGGGCTGCGCGGCAGCAGCGGGCGTTGCGCCCATGACGGCGCCGCGCTGGGCGTGCCGTCGCTGAGCGCGGCGAGCGGATCGACGACACCATTGCCGACGTAGGGATTCCAGCCATCGGGTGGCCGGTGTGCGGTGGCTTCGATGCGCTGCATCACCTGCCTGGCCGACATGCCGGGAAACCGCGCCCTGATCAATGCCGCGACGCCGCTGACGACGGGTGCTGCATAGCTCGTACCCGAGATGGCTGAGCCGCTTCCGCTGCGGTACGTGTTTGCGACACCGGCAACGCCGGGATTCAGTGAGACAACTGCTTCGCCGGGTGCCGCGACGTCGACCCAGGGACCGGCAAGGGTGAACGATGACGGCGTCCCGTCGGGGCCCACGGATCCGACTGTCAGAACGTAGTCGTCGTACCAGCCGGGGCTGACCACGATGTCGGCGGTGTCCCAGTCCGGCTCGGGCCGGCGCCCCGGGTCAGGTGCCGGGTTCTGTTGCGGGCAGTTGCCGCCCCGGCCGACATTGCCTGCGGCGACGACGATTACGGCGTCCTTGACGTCGACGGCGTACGCAACGGCGGCGCCCAGGGCGCGATCGTGCAGCGTAGTGCCGACCGTGCACGCGACCGCCGAGATGTTGATCACGGTCGCCCCGAGATCCGCTGCGGTGCGCACCGCCATCGCAAGCGTGTCCACGGTGCCGACGCCGGAGGGCCGCCCGTGCACGGGCCTGTACTTGACGCTGGATTGCCGGATCGTGATGACCGAGACACCGGATGCGATTCCGCCGAAGCCATCGTCGTCCGGTGTCGCCGCCAGGATTCCCGCGACGAAAGTGCCGTGCGCGTCGCAATCATCGCGGCCGTCGCCGGTGGATACATAGTCGCCGCCGGGGATGAGCCGGGGGAGCTGGGGGTGCGGGGACACCCCCGTGTCAATCACGGCGACTCTCTGGCCTTCTCCGGTGGTCAACGCGCGCAACGCGGGCAGGTCGAAGGGGGCGAGCTGCGTCGGGCGGCCTGCCAGTCGGCGATCGAAGACCGCTGTGTTGCAGTCGGACTGCTTCTCCGTCGGCATGGGCGGCTCCGGTTTTGCCGCTGGAGGCAACATCGTGTCGTCGATCGCGGGTGGCCGTACCGCCATAGCGACTGGCGCCGGCACCAATCCCTGCAAGGCGGCGGCGAGCGTGATGGCCGCGACAAGGCGCAGTGCCGCTCTCATGACAGCCGCAGCCCGCGTACCGCTGCGAACGCGCCGCACACCCAGCAGGCCAACGGGATTACCGAAGCCAGCGCGGTATATCCGGCGAGCTCGATGCACTTGCCGGTGACCGGCGAGATGTGCGCTGTCGACGACCAGGCGCTCGGCACCGCTGCCACGCCGGCGACCACCGGGGCTATCCAGTGCGCGTGTCCCGGCCACATGGCGACGATTCCGACTAACAGCGCAGCGAGACAGGCGCTTCCGCCGACCAGCAGCGCGGTCGCTTGAATCAGGTCCACGTGCGTTCGGGTGCGCAGCGTCAGCGCAATCGCCGTCGCCGCCGCGAAGGCCGTCTCCACAAATCCGTCACCATGGGCGATGACAAGGAAGGTGCCGACCGCGGCGGCACCGCTGGTTGCGCAGACGAGGCCGGTGACAATCGCGTGCGCCTGCAGTGCTGGGATGGGCTCATCGCACGTCGCCGGCTCTGAGAGCCGGGGAACCGGCACACGTGCAATCCAGATCGCGAAGCGTGGCGCCAGGACGAGCACGGTGAGCGCGCCTGCGGCGAGCAGGGCACCCGCCGCGTCGACGCCTACCGCGGCGGCGACCCGTACGCCCGCCGCAGCCGCAACCAAGAATCCGAACGAGCTGATCGCCGCGAAACCGGTTGTGCCGCTTCCTATGCCGCGAGCGGCAACAATGGAGACGGTCGCGGTGACCGCCCCGGCCAGCATGATCCTCGGTGTCGCGGCTTCACCTGGAACGAGCAGGTACGCGGTCACCGCGGACAACCCCACCGCGCTGACACCCTGCGCGACCGCTGTCAGGGTCTCGCTGTACACGCGCTGCACGGTGATCGCCGTGACAACGGCGACAGCAGCCAGCAAGCCGGAGACCACCGGGGCGGCTGACGACGTCGAGCGCATCAACGCATACGACGCGAGCACTGCGCAGCACAGTGTGGTGACGGAAGTGGCCACGCGAGTGGCAGCCGGCGTCCACCGGGGCGCGGCGCTCAGCGACGCGCCGGCCTGGGCGACTGCATCGTCCGCGACCCGTATGGCTGCGCCATACTCGACACGGCTCAGCACCAGCACGTCGCCGTCACAAACGGCATTGCCGTGCAGGGACATCCGCGGAGAAAGCGGCCGGCCGTCGAGGTGCGACAGCTGCCAGCCGGTCGGCATCTCCTGCCACCTGCGTATCGCCCCTTGTGCTGCAGCATGGTCGACGATCGACGGAATCACCGCCGCGACGGTCAGTTCGGCAGGTAGGCAGAGATCAATTCTGCCGCATTCGAATTCGACTCTGACACGGCACATGCCGGAACCCATCTCGCCCCCTATAACGCGGTATCGGGGACGTTAACCGAAACTCTGGGCGTCGTGGGTACACCCCTGTGGACAACCGAGCGCCCCTGTGGATAGCCGCTTGTCGCGCGGATGCCGGTGCGGCACCGTGTGCGCACATGCCGGACTGGCAACCGGGCTTCCGTGCGGCAGCACCGTCGGTACCCGACCACCCGGTCGCGGTCGAACCGCCGAACGAAGTGCCGCAGAGCCTGCCGGTCAACCCGATCGCGCGAGTGCTACCGGTCGTCATGGTCGTCGCGATGGCGGGCATGGTGGTGCTGTTCGTCAAATCGGGTGCCGCTGCGTCCCGCAACCCGGCCCCGCTGCTGTTCCCGGCGATGATGGTGATGTCGACGTTCGCCATGATGGCGCAGGGCGGAAGCGCCAGGGGACGCGCTGCGGAGGTGGACGAGGGCCGCAAGGACTACTTGCGATATCTCGATCGGGTCCGCGCGGAGGTGGCTGAGAACGCCTGCCGGCAACGGGCCGCACTGCTGTGGCAGTACCCCGATCCGGCTACCTTGTGGACGCTTGCCGGCACGCCGCGGATGTGGGAACGCAGCGTCACGGATTCCGACTTCGGCCATGTTCGGGTGGGAGTCGGCAGGCAGCGGGCCACCGCGCCACCTATCGCGCCGGAACTCGGCCCGGTCGATCAACTCGAGCCGGTGGGCGCGATGGCGCTGCGGGAGTTGATCCGCGCGCACTCCGTAGTGGACGAGGTCCCGATCGCGTTGGCGCTGAGACGGTTTGGCGCCGTGTGCATCGAGGGCGAACCATGTCGTGCCCGCGACCTGATGCGCGCGGTCGTATGCCAGCTTGCGGTGTCGCATGGCCCTCAGGAGCTCGGCGTCGCCGCCGCCGTCGGCAGTGCAGCTGCGGGCGAGTGGGACTGGCTCAAGTGGCTGCCGCACCACAATCGGCCGGGGGCGCACACGATCGTCGTCGTCGACGGTGGTGGCGCGGTCCAACGGGACGGCGTCACTCTGCTGGTACTCGGTGTTGCTGCCTCGGCGTCGCTGCGGCTCGACGTGTCCGCCGCCGAACTCGCGGTCATCGGCGACGTGCGCGAGGTCTTCGCGAGGCCGGACGCGATGACCGTGGCCGAGGCGGAAGTCTGTGCTCGTCGGCTCACGAGATACCGGTCGGCGATGGACCGCCTGGCTCGGCCGCCGGCAGCTGACTGGGCGCAGCTAACCGGCATCGGCGAGCCCTCGACGATGCAGCCGGAGACCATCTGGGGGCGAGCGTGCTTGCCGCGCAACCGGCTTCGCGTTCCCATCGGCGTCGCAGCGGACGGCTCGCCCCTCGAACTCGACCTCAAGGAAGCCGCCGAGCACGGAATGGGTCCGCACGGGCTGTGCGTAGGAGCCACCGGAGCAGGCAAGTCCGAGTTTCTCCGGACGCTGACGCTGGGGCTGATCGCCATGCACGACCCGCAGACGCTCAACCTGATCCTCGTCGACTTCAAAGGCGGCGCAACGTTCCTGGGAATGGAGCGGGCTCGGCACGTGTCGGCCGTCATCACGAATCTGTCCGACGAAGCGCACCTCGTCGCACGCATGCGAGACGCGCTGACCGGTGAGATGAACCGCCGCCAGGAACTGCTGCGGTCGGCAGGCAACTACTCCAGCGTGGCCGACTACGAGCGCGCACGGGCCGCCGGTGCTCGGCTGACGCCGTTGCCCACGCTGGTGGTGATCGTCGACGAGTTCTCCGAACTGCTCAGCCAGCATCCGGACTTCGTGGAAGTGTTCGTGGCGATCGGGCGGCTCGGCCGGTCGTTGCGCATTCACCTGCTGTTGGCGACGCAACGCCTCGACGAGGGCCGGCTGCGCGGCCTTGAATCTCATCTGTCGTATCGGGTTTGTCTGAAGACATTCTCCGCCAACGAGTCCCGCGCGGTTATCGGCACTGCCGACGCCTTCCACCTTCCCGCCGGCCCCGGCGCGGGGTTCTTGAAGGTCGGGTCCGCTGATCCTGTCGCCTTCCAGACCGCGTACGTGTCGGGATCCTGCGCTGTCCCGGCAGCTGCGAAGCCGAGTCGCGCCGTGCCCGTCGTCACGCTCTTCACTCGGACGTCTGCCGAAATCGCCGCGCCCGAACCACCTCCGACGCTCGCCGCCTCCGGCACGACAGTGCTGAGCACGGTGCTCGACCGCGTCGCCGGGCGCGGCACACCCTCGCATCGCGTCTGGCTGCCACCGCTCGGCGAGTCACCCGCTCTCGACCGTCTGATCGGTGACCGCGTCGGCACGCTGTCGGTTCCGATCGGTCTGATCGACCGGCCGTTCGACCAGCGTCGTGATCCGCTCTTCGTCGAGTTAGCCGGAGCGGCAGGCAATGTCGCGATCGTCGGGGCGCCGCAGTCCGGCAAGTCGACCGTCGTACGGACGTTGGTGACGGCCCTGGCCGCCACCCACACGCCCGAACAGGTTCAGCTGTACTGCCTTGACTTCGGCGGTGGAACGCTGTCGGCACTCACCGCGATCCCACACGTGGGCGCGGTGGCCGGGTCTGCCGACGTGGACCTCGTGCGCAGGACCGTCGCCGAGTTGGCCGCGCTGCTGCACAGGCGGGAGGCGACCTTCCGGCGTCTCGGCGTCGACTCGATGGCGGACTATCGCTGCCGGCGAGCCGACCTCGGCACCGACGACCCGTTCGGTGACGCGTTTCTGATCGTCGACGGGTGGGCAAGTCTGCGTGACGAGTTCGATGCGCTCGAGCCGCCGATCGCGGCGCTTGCGACACGTGGTCTGTCGTACGGCGTGCATGTCGTGCTGACCGCATCCCGCTGGGCCGAGATCCGCCCTGCGTTGAAGGACCAGATCGGCACCCGTATCGAGTTGCGCCTCGGCGACGCCGCCGACTCCGAACTGAATCGACATGCGGCACAGCAGGTTCCGTTCGACCGGCCCGGTCGGGGCATCACCCGAGACGGCATGCAGATGCTGGTCGCTGTGCCGCGGCTCGACGGCAAACAGGAGAGCGCGAACCTCTCGGCCGCCGCCGCCGACGCCGCAACGAGAATCCGCGCGCGGTTCGGCCGGGGTGGCGCGCCGAGCGTGCGGCTTCTGCCCGAATGTCTCGACCACGCCGCCTTGATCGAGGGGCGACCGCCGCAGGTGGTCCTGGGTGTCGACGAAGACGAACTGGCCCCTGTGGCGATAGATTTCGCGCACACGCAACACGTCCTGATCCTCGGTGACAGTGAATGCGGCAAGACCGCTGCGCTGCGGACGATCTGCGCGGAATTGGTCCGCATCCATACTGGCCGGCAAGCGCAGCTGATGATCGTCGACTACCGGCGCACGCTGCTGGGCGTGGTCGAGTCCGACCACCTCGCCGGTTACGCCGTCTCCGGCGACGTTGTCGCCACTGCGCTGCCGACGCTTCTGGAAACGCTTCGGGCACGGATTCCTGGCGCGGACGTCGACCAGCGGCAGTTGCACGCACGGTCGTGGTGGTCGGGCCCGGACATCTACGTGGTCGTCGACGACTACGACATGGTCAGCACCGAGATCGGCAACCCGCTGGCACCGCTTGTCGGGTTGCTGCCTCACGCAAAGGATCTCGGCCTGCACGTGATCGTTGCGCGCCGCTCAGGAGGGTCGGGCCGGGCTCTGTATGAGCCGCTGCTGGCGCGGCTCCGAGAGCTCGGCTGCCTCGGAATCATGATGAGCGCGAGCCCCGACGAAGGTGTCTTGCTCGGTGCGCAGCGCCCCGGTCGGCTGCCTCCCGGACGCGCACGGCTGATCACCCGCACCGGCGAGCGCGTCGTCCAACTCGGATGGATGCCACCATGCCTGTGACCGTGATCGTCGGCCCGTCCGCGGTGCGGGCTCCGCGGGACTCTCGGATCGACGACGTGGTTACAGCGGCGCTCGACGGCGTCGACGACGACTTCGTGTTGCTCGACGGGCAGCCTGTGGCAGTCGACAGCCTCTGGGGCGAAGTGTTCAGGGCGCTTCTCGACGATGAGGCAGCGACGTTGATCTGCCCGTCCCGGTGGTCTGAGCACCGCATCGCGGCCGTGTCCGCTGCGGCGCGCTCAGTCGTTGCACGCGTTGAGGTTTCGCGGAGGTCGGCCGCGCTCGCGTCCGTCGTGACCCGACCACCCGGCGCAGTCGTGGAGATCGCCGCGGACGCCATCGCCGTGAGCCGGCCGCCGATCGATAGGCCGACCCGCATCGTGGCGCGAGAAGAAGACCCAACCCACGTTGCCGACGAGGTGGCGCGGTTCGCCGGTACGGGTTGCGTGGTCATCGATCGGCCGGACGGCACGCCGGGAGCGGACGTGTTGAGCACACTCATCGCAGACCGGCTGCGAGCAGGCGGGTCCACTGTCACCGTCGTCGATGACACATGGCTGCTGCGGGCGGTGCAGGCGCCTGCAGCCGACGAGCGGGTTGAACCGGCCGGGGCGGGCCGACCGCGTCGGATATGGCCCTGGGTCGGCGCTGCGGTGGCGGCGGGCGTCGCCGTCGCCGGGATCGTGACGGGCGCCGGCAGGCCGGCTGCCACGCGCCCGACGTTGTTGGTGGAAGGACGCGTGGTCGTCGAGGTGCCCGCGACGTGGGCCGCGCGGCGCATCACTGCCGGACCAGGCTCTGCCAGGGTGGAGGTGGACTCGCCGAGCGACCCGCACGCGGCCGTCCACGTCACGCAGTCACTGGTGCCGCGCGGCGAGACCCTGGCGCAGACGGCCGAGACGCTGCGGCGTGCGATGCTCGACGAACCACCCGGGGTGTTCGTTGATTTCAACGCCACTGGCCGCAGCGGCACCCGAAGTTCGGTGACCTACCGGGAGATCCGCGACGGCCACGACATCCGATGGGTCGTGCTCCTCGACGGGCTAGTTCGAATCAGCATTGGTTGCCAGAGCGCCCGCGGCGGCGAGGAGGCGGTGCGGGACGCGTGCGAACGGGCCGTCAGATCGGCTCGCGAGGTCGGCGAAATCGCGGGAACCGTTGAGCCGCATCGTCAGTCCAACAACACATAACCTCGTGTGAAAGGACCGACATGACCTCACCCGGAGCGGGCAGCCTCACCACCGATTTCGACCTGATGCGCGACGTCGCCGGCAAGATCGACGCGCGCAACGACGAGATCAGGACGATGCTGCAAGGGTTCATCGGCCGGATGACGAGCGTGCCACCATCGGTGTGGGGCGGGAACGCGGCCACTGCGTTCAAGGGCGTCGTCGACCGGTGGAACAGCGAGTCGGTGAAACTCCAGCAGTCGCTGCAGGGCATCGCGCAAACCATCCGCGCGAACGAGCAGGCGCTGCGCCAGTCCGCCGACACGCATTCGGCGCAGATCAACGCCGTCGCCGGAAATCTCTGAGCCGGGCCATGGATCAGTCGCTGTCGTACAACTTCGCCGAGATCGAGTTCTCGGTCCGCCAAGACATCCACTCGACGTCGGCGCGCCTCAATTCGGCGCTCGACGACCTCCGGTCGCAGATCACTCCTCTGCGCCAGATCTGGACGAGGGAGGCAGCCGAGGCCTACCAAGTCGAGCAGACGAGGTGGGACGCATCGGCCGCTGCGCTCAACGACATTCTGTTCCGGCTCGGCAACGCCGTGCGCGACGGCGCCGACGACGTCGCCGCCACCGACCGGCGCGCTGCGAGCGCCTGGGGCGGTTAGCCCCCGAGACCACTGTGCGGTCCCGATGGAGGGGAGCCCTCGGGACCGCACAGTTTTTCTCGCTTGAGCGGCCGAAGGAAGGGCCCTCGGCGCGGCGCACTGATCCGTTTTGACCTGGGATAACGGGCCCAGGTAGGCTGCTCGGTTGGCGCGCGGTACGCCAAATGGGACTCGGGTCAACGTCGGTCGCCGAGAGTATCCCTGCCGCGGGCGCTGATCGGCACCGGTTCACGCCGGATCCACCCGAAGTAGAGAGGTAAGCGCTGTGCCTACGTACACGCCGAAGGCGGGTGACACCACTCGCACGTGGTACGTCATCGACGCCACGGACGTCGTGCTCGGCCGGCTTGCCGTCGCAGCGGCCACGCTGCTGCGCGGTAAGCACAAGCCGACGTTCACCCCCAACGTCGACGGTGGCGACTTCGTCGTCGTCGTCAACGCCGACAAGGTCGCCATCAGCGGCGACAAACTGCAGAACAAGTTCGCCTACCGTCACTCCGGGTATCCCGGCGGCCTGCGGGCCCGCTCGATCGGTGACTTGATGCAGAAGCACCCCGACCGCGTCGTCGAGAAGGCGATCGTCGGCATGCTGCCCAAGAACCGGCTGGGCCGTCAGATCAAGCGCAAGCTGCGCGTCTACGCCGGCCCCGATCATCCGCACAAGGCCCAGCAGCCAGTCCCCTACGAGATCAAGCAGGTGACCCAGTGACCGAAACCGCGGAAACGACCGCTGAAGCCACCGACGCCACCGATGCGACCGAGGCTACCGAAGCGACCGAAGCCACCGAGGCGACCGAGGCCGCGCCTGCCCGCGAGCCCGTAGTCCTCGACCGCCCGATCCAGACCGTCGGCCGGCGCAAAGAGGCCGTTGTAAGGGTGCGCCTAGTGCCCGGTAGTGGCAAGTTCGACCTGGACGGTCGCATGCTCGAGGACTACTTCCCTAACAAGGTGCACCAGCAGCTGATCAAGGCGCCGCTGGTCACCGTCGACCGGCTGGACAGCTTCGATATCTATGCCCACCTCGACGGCGGCGGCCCCTCCGGTCAGGCCGGTGCGCTGCGGCTGGCGATCGCCCGGGCGCTGATCCTGGTGCAGCCGGAGGACCGGCCCGCGCTGAAGAAGGCGGGCTTCCTCACGCGGGATCCGCGGTCGACTGAACGCAAGAAGTACGGCCTGAAGAAGGCTCGCAAGGCTCCGCAGTACTCGAAGCGCTAACCGGCGTCGCGTCGCTGAAGCTATCCGCTTAATTTCGCTCAGCAGGTTTGACCTCTGCAGCGCTCGTGGAACCCCTAGCCAGGGAGCAGGGGGCGTTTCTTTGCGCCAGGCAGGCCGACCCTGCCGCCGGTGGCTACCAAAGCACGACGGGGCCGGATATCTGCTTCCCAAGCGAAAAGGAGTAATTTGATGCGAAAGATGATCAAGCGAGCTGGGGCTTCTGCAGTTCTCGGTGGGTCGCTGCTGTGCGTGGGCGGCCTGGGAATCGCGAGTGCGGCGCCTGGGACCGACGTCAACGATCAGCTCGTCAACCTGGGTGTCGGCAACAACGCGAACTTCATTCAGGACGTGAACGTCGACGTTGCCGCGCAGATCGCCGGACTCCTCTGCGGGACTGGCGTCACCGGGACGGCGAACAACCCCGCCAACGGCCCGAGCGCAACCGGGATGGCGAACCAGGCCAATCCCAACAGCCAGGGCAACATCAACCAGGGCAACACGAACGTCCGCGACATCATCGCGCTCGCCAACCAGGTGGATGCCGGGCAGATCCCGACGACGACCTGTGAGAGCGCCCAGGGCGTGGTGACGATCTCGCAGAACGGCCAGACCGGCCAGAACGGTACGGAGAACACGCCTAACTCCAACACCGTGCCGGGTCAGGCGAACACGCCGAACGCCAGCAACGCGCCGGCGACCGGCCCGAACGCCGAGAACGTCGTCGACCAGCCGACTGGCTCGCAGCCAGGTACCCCGAACTCGGCGCCGATGACGCCGACGTCGGGCCCGACGCCTGCTAGCTGATCGTCAGTTCACCGCCCGCATCTCACCCCGAGGTGCGGGCGGTGTTCCATTTCCGGATATCGCGCAAGTCGCGATTCGGCAGCAAGACGGCTGATGACCTCGTGGGTTGTGTCTTCGACGACCGATTGTGAGAAGTTTGTCCGCATGGGTCGACTGTTCGGGACCGATGGCGTCCGCGGGGTCGCCAATCGCGAACTGACTGCTGAGCTCGCGCTGGCCCTCGGCTCTGCAGCGGCGCGCCGACTCGGCACCGCATCGGCCGGGCGCCGGGTCGCCGTCGTCGGCCGCGACCCGCGCGCCAGCGGCGAGATGCTCGAAGCCGCCGTGGTGGCCGGCATCACGAGCGAGGGCGTCGACGCGCTACGGGTCGGGGTGTTGCCCACGCCCGCGGTCGCGTATCTGACCAGCGCCTACGACGCCGAATTCGGTGTGATGATCTCCGCATCGCACAACCCGATGCCCGACAACGGGATCAAGATCTTCGGCCCGGGCGGTCACAAGCTTGACGACGCCACCGAGGACGACATCGAGCAGCTGATCTCCACGGACCCCGCGGAGCGGCCAGTCGGTGGCGGAATCGGGCGCATCGTCGACGCCGAGGACGCACTCGAGCGCTATCTGCGCCGCGCCGGCAAGGCCGTCACCACTCGTCTGGACGGCATCACCGTTGTCGTCGACTGCGCGAACGGCGCCGCATCGACCGCCGCACCGCGTGCCTATCAGGCCGCCGGCGCGCGCGTGGTCGCGATAAATGCCGCGCCCAACGGGTTGAACATCAACGACGGCTGCGGCTCGACGCACATCGACATGCTGCGTTCCGCGGTGATCGCGCACGGCGCCGACCTCGGATTGGCGCACGACGGCGACGCCGACAGGTGCTTGGCCGTCGACGCGAACGGCGACGTCGTCGATGGCGACGCGATCATGGTGATCCTTGCGCTGGCGATGCGCGAAGCCGGCGAGCTGGCGTCCGACACCCTGGTGGCGACGGTGATGAGCAATATGGGCCTGCACCTGGCGATGCGCTCGGCCGGCATCGACGTGCGGACGACGGCAGTCGGCGACCGCTATGTGCTCGAAGAGCTGCGTTCCGGCGGCTACGCGCTCGGCGGCGAGCAGTCCGGGCACATCGTGATGCCCGCGCTGGGAACCACCGGCGACGGGATCGTGACCGGCCTGCGGCTGATGTCGCGGATGGCGCAGACGGGTCGATCGCTGCGCGAGCTGGCGTCGGCGATGAGCACGATGCCGCAGGTGCTGATCAACGTGGAGGTCGCCGACAAGAGCACGGTCGCGGCCGCGCCGTCGGTGCAGGCGGCGGTCGCGGACGCCGAGGTGGAGCTGGGCGATACCGGCCGAATTCTGTTGCGGCCCTCGGGAACTGAGCAACTCGTTAGGGTCATGGTCGAGGCGCCCGACGAGGACACCGCCAAGCAGGTGGCGATTCGCGTGGCCGACTGCGTCAGCCGGCAGACATAAACGGAACCGGAGCCGCTCTGCGTGCGTCGTAGCGGGTTATGGGACCACAGACCGTGCGAGTCGACCCGGCCGCAGTGCGCGCCGTCGCCGCCGCGTTCGACACGTCCGCCGGCATCCTCGACGCTCACCTGCCGCAGTTGAGATTCAGCGGCGCGACCGCAGGGCGGCTCTACGTCACGCATGGTGACGCGCTGCGCAGCGCGCTCGACCGGCTCACCGACGGGCTGACGGCGTGGTCGCGGGCGTCGGCGGAGATCGGCGCCACTTTGCGCGTCGGCGTGGACCGCTATCAGGGCTCCGACGACGGCGCCGCGGCGCAGTTCGGCTGACCGTTGTCCAACGAACTCGACGTTGCCGGGCGGCTGGCCGAAGGCCGCGCCGCGGTGGACAACACGCAGTCCTACGTGTGGGCGTGCCACCTACTGAACTACCAGAACCCCGACCTGACCCTGCACTCGGCGCAGATCCGCGACTGGTACTCCAGTGAGGACGGCCTGGACTTGCACGTGCTCGGCGCCGACCGGTCCGCACTGCAACAGGTGGCGGCCATGGCGGATGACGCGCTGCGCCGACAGCGCGAGCAGCTGACCAAGCTTGCGGCCGCCTGGCAGGGCGACGGCGCGGATTCTGCGCAGGACTTCCTTCGCCGGCACTGCGATACAGCGGAGAGTGTCACGACGGCCCTTCGGGCCGCGGTAGACGCGCTCGCCGGACTGCGTGACGCACTGTGGCAGATCGTCGACAAGAAGGTCGCTGCGGTGGTGGGGATCGACAACCGGCGCCAAGCGCAGCGCCCCGCATGGTTGGGCGCTGCACAGACGGTCATCACGGGAGCCGGCGACCGTGCCGCAGCCAGTGAACTCGTCGACCAGCAGGTGAAACCGTTCGTGGACAACGACATTCGCGGCGACTGGCTTGCCGCAGTGCGCACGGCGATCGCATCGGTCGACGGCAGCTACGACGTTGCCACCACCGGGTTGGCGTCAGTCGCGCCTGTGCATTTCGATATTCCGGCCGCGCTCGGGCCGGCAGCCGTTCCGCCGGAACAGCCTGCCGCCGAGACGCCTGTCGGCGACGATCCAGCGCGGGCCACCCGCGCGGCGGCGGCGGCACCGTCCGCGCCGTCGCCGGGCGGCTCGTCGCCGTCGGCCGCGTCGTCCCCGTCCCCGTCGCCTGCGATGGCGACGACGGCACCGATGGCGACGACGGCACCGATGCCGGCGATGGCACCGACGCAGATGCCCGCGGCAACGCCTTCGGCTCTCGGTGCGACACCCGCCGTGCCGACGACGGCGCCGAGCGGGCTGGACGGGCTGGGCCAGCGGTTCGCCGACGCCTTGGGCAGCCTCGTGCCGTCCCCGAGCGATGGCGCGCTGCCGAAACAGCCGGTTCTCGATCCGCCCAAGCTCGACGACCCAATGGACGACGCAGGTGTCGACAAGCCGGACGAAACGGATAGCGAAACCGCCGACGACAGCGAAATTGATTGCAGCACAAGAGAACACAAGGAGGGCGAACTGGCACCGACTGCGGGCGAGTCGACGGCGGACGAACCGCCGCCCGTCGAGCCCGCACCTGCAGCCGACGCTGCGGCGCCCGAACCGACTCCGCCGCCGGCCCCGCCGGAAGCGCCCGAAGAGCCTGTGGCTGAGGCCGGAACTCCGTGTGAGATCGCCGCCGACGAACTGCCTCAGGCCGGCCAGTGACCGACGTCAACCAGCGGCTGGCAGACATCCTCGCCGAGTACAGCGACACGATGAACAGAATCGAGGGCTCGGCACCGCGGGCAGAAACCCCACGAACCCCCAGTGGCCCGATCCTGAAACCCGCCGACCAGCAGCGGGCCTGGCGCCCACCGACATTCGGGCAGGCATGAGCCGGGAAACAGTCCGGGTCGCGAACTACGGCTTGAGCAGCGCGATGATCTTGTCCTCGACGTCGATCGGGTTGGCGTCCGGGTCGACCGGCTCGGTCTTCGGCAGCACCGCGTCAGAGTCGGCGAAGTCCCGGTACGTCTTGTCGCCGGTCAGGGTGTGCAGCAGGTATCCGGTCAGCAGCGCCCGCACTGCCTTCTGGGTGCTGCGGTCGGCGCCGGGAAACCCCACCACGCGGGCGAGGCGGCGCCCCTCGGCCAGGCCGCCGGGCTTGCCCCTGCGGACAATTCGCAGCACCGCGCCGTCCCACGCGCGGGCCAGTTCGACGGCGTTGCTCCGCAGGCTGTGCGGATCGCCGGCGGCAGTCAGCACCAGGCCCGGGATCGTCAGAGAGGCCGCTGCCTTTTCGGCTGCCGGGGTGGTGACCGTCGGGAACAACGCGACCACGGTCTTCGGCGCGAAACGTGAGCAGCCGGCCCGTCCTGCCGCCGCGAACACCGCCGCCGACCCGCCGAAGCCGTGCCCGACCAGGCCCAGCTTGCCGGGGTGCACGCTGATCTTGCCTGGGCCCAGCCGCACACCCGCGACGATGTCCAGCGCGGTGCCGAGGTCGTGGGCGAAGTTCAGCGTCGATGGCGCGAGCCACCGCTCCGTGGCCGGCGCGGCGGCGACGATGCCCCACGACGCCAGATGCTCGAGCGTGCCGCGGTATCGGTCGACGGCTGTGAGCCATTCGTGACCGAACACGATCGCGGGCAGATTGAAGCCCGAATCGGGGGTGTAAAGGATGCCCGGCAGACCGGCAAAGGCCAGGTCACCCCGCAAAACGCGATGCGGACCGCGGCGGGTGAGCGCGCTGAACAGCTTGCGTGTGCGGGCCATGGGTGAACCGTAGCGGAACCGCTGGTTGGCCTCGGTTCCACTACCCTGGTCACCTATGTGCGGGATCGTCGGCTACGTCGGGCAGCGCCGTGCCTGCGATGTGGTGGTTCAAGCTCTGCATCGGATGGAGTACCGCGGTTACGACTCGGCCGGCATCGCAATCCTGGACGGCAACGGGGGAATGTCGGTCGAGCGGCGCGCGGGTCGGCTCGCGAACCTCGGCGAGGCGCTGGACTGCACCGACCCCGTGTCGCTCGCCGGCCACGCCGGGCTGGGTCACACCCGGTGGGCGACGCACGGCCGTCCCACCGACCGCAATGCCCATCCACACCGCGATGCCACCGGCAAGATCGCCGTCGTCCACAACGGGATCATCGAGAACTTCGCGACCCTGCGCCACGAGCTGGAAGCCGTCGGCACCGAGTTCGCGAGCGACACCGACACCGAGGTCGCAGTGCACCTGCTCAGCCGTCAGTACCGGTTCGGCGACACCGCAGGCGACTTCGTCGGCTCCGCGCTGACCGTTCTGCGCCGGCTCGAAGGGCACTTCACGCTCGTGTTCGCCCACGCCGACCACCCAGACACGATCGTCGCGGCCAGGCGCTCCACGCCCCTGGTCGTCGGAGTCGGCGACGGCGAGATGTTCGTCGGCTCCGATGTCGCCGCCTTCATCGAGTACACCCGCGACGCGGTCGAGCTGGGTCAGGACCAGGCCGTCGTGATAACCGCCGACAGCTACCGGATCACCGACTTCTCCGGCGAGGACGTCGGCGGGTACCGGAATTTCCATATCGACTGGGACCTGTCGGCCGCGGAAAAAGGCGGCTACGAGTACTTCATGCTCAAGGAGATCGCCGAGCAACCGGGCGCAGTGGCCGACACGCTGCTCGGGCACTTCGTCGGCGGCCGGATCGTGCTCGACGAGCAGCGCCTCTCCGATCAGGAGTTGCGCGAGGTCGACAAGGTCTTCGTGGTCGCTTGCGGTACCGCGTACCACTCCGGGCTGCTGGCCAAGTACGCGATCGAGCATTGGACGCGCCTGCCCGTCGAGGTGGAGCTGGCCAGTGAGTTCCGCTACCGCGACCCGGTCCTGGACCGCAGCACGCTCGTCGTCGCGATCTCACAGTCGGGGGAGACGGCCGACACGCTCGAGGCCGTGCGCCACGCCAAGGAGCAGAAGGCCAAGGTGCTGGCGATCTGTAACACCAACGGCAGCCAGATCCCCCGCGAGTCGGACGCGGTGCTCTACACCCGGGCCGGCCCGGAGATCGGTGTCGCGTCCACGAAGACCTTCCTGGCGCAGATCGCGGCCAACTACCTCGTCGGCCTGGCGCTGGCCCAGGCGCGCGGCACCAAGTATCCCGACGAGGTGGCCCGCGAGTACCACGAGCTCGAGGCCATGCCCGCGCTGGTGTCGCGGGTGCTCGCCGAGATCGAGCCGTTCGCCGACGTGGCCCGCCGGTTCGCGACGTCGTCGACGGTGCTGTTCCTCGGTCGCCACGTCGGCTACCCGGTGGCGCTGGAGGGCGCGCTGAAGCTCAAGGAGCTGGCGTACATGCATGCAGAGGGGTTCGCGGCGGGCGAGCTGAAGCACGGGCCGATCGCGCTGATCGAGGACGGCCTTCCGGTGATTGTGGTGATGCCGTCGCCGAAGGGGTCGGCGATCCTGCACGCGAAGCTGCTGAGCAATATCCGCGAGATCCAGGCGCGCGGCGCGATCACGATCGTGATCGCCGAGGAGGGCGACGACACGGTGCGGCCCTACGCCAACCATCTATTCGAAATCCCGGCTGTCTCAACACTTTTCCAGCCGCTGCTGTCGACGATCCCGCTGCAGGTGTTCGCCGCGTCGGTGGCGCAGGCCCGCGGCTATGACGTCGACAAGCCGCGAAATCTCGCCAAGTCCGTCACGGTGGAGTAGGGCCGCACCTTTTTCGCCGATTTCTGCGTGAGGGCTGCGGCCGTGCGCTATGAACAGGCCTGGTGCAGATCTCGGCGAATCGACAGGTGTGAAGGGACGACCATGGCGCTTTCCAGACAGACCCTGCCAATTCCGGACACCAAGCACGTCGGCCTGACCACATACGACGCCAAGGACCCGAACACGAAATATCCGCCGATCACGATGCTGCGGCCGCCCGCGGGAGCGCCGAACATCCTGATCGTGTTGATCGACGATGTCGGATTCGGCGCGTCGTCGGCGTTCGGTGGCCCATGCCGGACGCCGACAGCCGAGCGGCTTGCCACGAACGGGTTGAAGCTCAACCGATTTCACACCACCGCACTGTGCTCACCGACGCGACAGGCGATGCTGACCGGTCGCAATCACCACTCGGTGGGTATGGGTGGGGTCACGGAGATCGCCACTTCCGCGCCCGGGATCAGCAGCGTCCGTCCGAAGGACAAGGCGCCGATCGCCGAAACCCTCAAGCTCAACGGCTACTCGACCGCCCAGTTCGGCAAGTGTCACGAGGTGCCCGTCTGGGAAGTGTCGCCCGTCGGCCCGTTCCAGCAATGGCCCACAGGCTCGGGGTTCGAGTACTTCTACGGCTTCGTGGGCGGCGAAGCCAACCAGTACTACCCGGGCTTGTTCGAGGGCACCACCCCGATTGAACCCCCGAAGACACCGGAGGAGGGCTACACCCTCACCGAGGATCTCGCCGACCGGGCCATCACCTGGGTGAGGCAGCAGAAGGCGCTCGCACCGGACAAGCCGTTCTTCATGTACTTCGCGCCCGGTGCCACGCACGCGCCGCACCACGTGCCGAAGCAGTGGATCGATAAGTACCGTGGTCAGTTCGACGGTGGCTGGGATGCCCTGCGAGAGAAGATTTTCGCGACGCAGAAACGGCTTGGGGTCATCCCGCAAGACGCTGAGCTGACCAGGCGTCATAACGAGATCCCGGCTTGGGACGACATGCCAGACGACTTGAAGCCTGTGTTGGCGCGGCAGATGGAGATCTACGCCGGCTTCATGGAGCAGACCGACCACGAGGTGGGGCGCGTGATCGATGCCGTCGAGGACCTCGGTGCGCTCGACGACACGCTCATTTACTACATCATCGGCGACAACGGTGCGTCGGCCGAAGGCACCCCCAACGGCTGCTTCAACGAGATGACCACGCTCAACGGCATGCCGGGCATCGAGACCACCGAGTTCTTGCTGAGCAAGATCGACGACTTCGGCACGCCGAATGCGTACAACCATTACGCCGTGGGCTGGGCCCACGCGCTGTGCACGCCGTATCAGTGGACCAAGCAGATCGCCTCGCACTGGGGCGGCACACGCAACGGCACGATTGTGCACTGGCCGAACGGCTTTGCCGACAAGGGCGCCAGCCGCAACCAGTTCCATCACGTCATCGACGTTGCGCCGACACTTTTGGAAGCCGCCGGGTTGCCCGCACCGTTCTCGGTGAACGGTATTCAGCAGGCACCGCTGGAGGGTGTCAGCATGCTGGCGACGTTGCGCGACGCGGATGCGCCTGAAACCCACGATGTGCAGTACTTCGAAATCATGGGTAATCGCGGCATCTATCACCAGGGGTGGACCGCGGTGACCAAGCACCGCACGCCGTGGCTTTTCGACGCGCCGCCGTTCGATCAGGACATCTGGGAGCTCTACGGACCGCACGACTGGACCCAGGCCCATGACCTCGCCGACGAGGAACCCGACAAATTGGCCGAGCTGCAACGGCTTTGGCTCATCGAAGCCGTCAAGTACAACGTCATTCCGCTCGACGACCGGTCCTTCGAGCGGTTCGACGCCGCCATTGCGGGCCGTCCGCAGTTGATCCGCGGCGACAGCCAGCTTGTGTTCACCGGCATGCGACTCAGCGAGAACTGTGTGCTGAACATCAAGAACAAGTCGCACGCGGTGACAGCCCAGCTCGTTGTCCCAGAATCTGGTGCGCGAGGTGTGATCGTCACTCAGGGCGGCATCGTCGGGGGCTGGGCGCTGTATGCCCACGACGGGAAACTGAAGTACTGCTACAACTTCTTCGGCATCGATTACTACATGGTCTCCGCAGACAAGCCGATTCCGGCCGGCGAGCACCAGGTCCGGATGGAGTTCGCCTACGACGGCGGTGGCATGGGCAAGGGCGGCACGGTCACCCTGTACTACGACGGCCAGCAGGTTGGCGACGGGCGGGTCGACCGCACTGAGCCGATGGCATTCTCGGCAGACGAAGGGTGCGATGTCGGAAGGGACACCGGCTCGCCGGCGTCACCGGACTACGGCCCCGTTGAGAACGCCTTCACCGGCGAGGTGGCGTGGGTTCAGATAGACATCGGTGGTGACAGCCACGACCACCTGATCACAGCTGAGGACCGGATGAATATAGCGATGGCCCGCCAGTAACGCCGGCCGTCTCTCGGGAGCGGATTCAGTGGTGATGAGCGCGACTGGGCGGGCGATTCAGCACCTCGCGGCTGCGGGTGTCGAGTTCTGACGGCGTGACCGTCGACGTCGCCTTCAGCACGTCTTCGAGAGCGAGCGTCCAGTTCTGCCAGTAGGGCATGTCGGGAGCACCGGCGATGCGGCGAATCAGGTTGCGCCGGAAGGCTTCCCAGTCGCATGCCGGCGAGCGGCACAGCGCGATAGTGAGTCCGAACACCCGCTGCTCCCACGGCGCCGCGAAGACGATCTCGCCGTTGTCGCGGGGTGGCGAGATCGGCCCGTCAAGGTCGGCGTCGATGTCAGACATCGACGGGATTGACCGCGCGGCCGACGCCGACCATCGAGTCGCGGGTGACCAGGCGCGACAGGGCGGCCTCGTCGAAACCCTCTGTGCCAGGCGGCCGTTCGGGCACGACGAGGTAGCGCGCGTCGGCGGAACTGTCCCACACCCGGATCCGCACGTGCGACGGCAGATCGAGGCCCATCTCCGCCAGCAGGGCCCGTGGCTGCGCGACCATCCGGGAGCGGTACGCCGTCGACTTGTACCAGGCCGGCGGCAGGCCGAGTACCGGCCACGGATAGCAGGAGCACAGGGTGCAGACGACCACGTTGTGCACCGTCGGGGTGTTCTCGACGGCGATCAGCTTCTGAGCTTCTGGACCGCCGAACCCGAACTCCGCGATCGCGCGAGTGCCGTCGGTCAGCAGCCGCTGCCGATAGGCAGGGTCGGCCCACGCGCGGGCCACCACCTTCGCACCATTGAGCGGGCCGACACTGGTCTCGTAGTGCTCGATTACCTGGTCGACCACTGTCGGGTCCACGAGGCCCTTCTCGACCAGCAGCGCCTCGAGCGCCTCGACGCGTGCGGCGGGGTCTGTCACGCCGGCTCCAGGTACGGCTCGTAGAGATCCACCCGCATCTCGGTCCCCGGCTCCGCGTTGGCTCCCCAGAGGTCGCCCGCGTCGAAGGCGACCGTGTAGAGGTGCTGCGGCTTCGCCCGGCATCCCACGGCGTGCGCATCCGGGAAGACGTACGCACCGAGATGCGCGACGACGACGCCCGGCTTGCCGGTGACATAGGACGGCTGACGGGTATGCCCGGGTGCTTGTCGGTCGCGGACCCGGATGCGGTCACCTACCGAAAAACGCTGCCGCCCAAGCGGAACGCGGGCATTGCCCAGAGCGAGCGGGATCACCCGGCCGGCCACCCAGCCGGGCAGACGCGGCCGCAGGAGCAGTCGCAACCCACGCGACGTCGCCGCGCAGCGTATCGCCGAGACGCGCCGAGGCCCCGCTTCTGCGCCGCGGCCGTCCAGCCGCGCGCCGACTTCATCCGATCCGAGCAGTCCGGCCTCCGCCACCCGGCTCTCCAGTCCCGCCAGCCAGCGCCGGTAGTACCCCGATAGGTAGACGTTTCGCGGCAGCCGCTCCTGGGCAAACCGGAACGCGTCGACGTTGCGCCCCAGAAGCGGCATCAGGGCAATGGACAACCCGAAGACGCGGCCCTCCCACGGCTCGTGGAAGACCGGCTCGTCGACCTCCTCGTCGACCGGACCGTAGAACTCGGTTCGTCCGCCCATGTCGTGCAGGGCCGCCACGGCGCGAACATAACACCGGGGCCTTTGTAGGTACAACGCTGTACGCACACGTGGTACAGCTGGGGTGGGCGAGAGGTCGGGACGATGAGCAAGGTGTCAGTGCGCGAGCTCTCCCACAACCCGAACGCAATGTTCTTTCGGGCGGAAAGGGCGAGACCTCAGAGATCACTCGGCACGGCAAGGTGATCGCCACGCTTGTGCCCGGCCAGGATCGAGGAGCTTGAGGCGTCGGGAGCGCTACGACCGTGAGGGAGACACTGGCCGACCTCGACACCTTCACTCGAGACTCTGTCCGAGGAGCGACTGCGCGTCGCCTGACGCGCCGCGTCGGGTGCGATCGCAGTGGCGCATTCGTCACCTACGACAGACGCCTGGCGATGGTCGCGCGGTCCAGGGGACTCCCCGTCGCGTCGCCCGGCACGTAACCTATTGACGCGCAACTTCTCGACTGGAACGGGGGCTGATGCGGCACTACTACTCGGCTGACGAGATCCGTGCCGCCGAAGCCCCGCTGCTGGCCAGCCTGCCCGAGGGCGCACTGATGCGCCGCGCCGCCTACCCGCTGTCGGTTGCCGTCGCCCGTGAACTCAAAGCCCGCACCGGAGGAGTCGCCGGCCGGCGCGTCTGCGCGGTGGTCGGCTCCGGCGACAACGGCGGAGATGCGCTGTGGGCGTCGGCGTTCCTGCGCCGGCGCGGAGCCGCCGCGGCTGCGGTGCTGCTCAACCCGGACAAGACGCACAAGAAGGGCCTGGCCGCGTTCCGTGCAGCAGGCGGTCGGGTGGTCGAATCTGTTCCGGCGGTAGCGGATCTCGTGATCGACGGCGTCGTCGGCATCTCCGGCTCCGGGCCGCTGCGGCCCGCCGCCGCCGACGTGTTCGCCGCGGTCGACGAGGCCGGCATCCCGGTGGTGGCCGTGGACATCCCCAGCGGTGTCGACGTGCAGACCGGTGCGACCAGCGGCCCGCACGTGCGCGCGGCGCTGACCGTGACGTTCGGCGCCCTGAAACCCGTGCACGCGCTGGGGGAGTGCGGGCGCGTCGAGCTCGTCGAGATCGGCCTCGACCTTCCTCCGACCGACCTGCTGGGCTTCGAGGCCGCCGACGTCCGGGCCCGCTGGCCCGTACCCAGCCGCATCGACGACAAATACACCCAGGGCGTCACCGGCATTCTGGCTGGATCGGCGACGTACCCGGGTGCGGCGGTGCTGTGCACGGGCGCCGCGGTCGCGGCCACGTCAGGCATGGTTCGCTATGCGGGAACCGCTGCGGCGCAAGTACTTTCACACTGGCCGGAGGTCATCGCGTCGCAGACGGCCGAGTCGGCGGGAAAGGTGCAAGCCTGGGTGGTCGGGCCGGGCATCGGTACAGACCAGGCTGGTGCCGGCGCGCTGTGGTTCGCGCTGGGCACCGGCCTTCCGGTGATTGTCGACGCAGACGCACTGACGATCCTGGCCGCCCACCCGGACGCCGTCGAATCCCGCAGAGCGGCGACGGTGCTGACCCCGCACGCGGGCGAGTTCGCCCGACTGGCAGGGGGCCCGCCCGGCGACGACCGTGTGCGTGCGACCCGTGCGCTGGCCGACAGATTCGGTGCCACTGTGCTGCTGAAGGGCTACGTCACGGTCATCGCGGAGCCTGGCGGACCGGTGTACCTGAACCCGGCGGGTGCCGCGTGGGCTGCGACCGCCGGATCGGGTGACGTGCTGTCCGGGATGATCGGCGCGCTGCTGGCCCACGGCCTGCCTGCTGCGGAGGCCGCGGCGATGGCCGCGTTCGTCCACGCCCGCGCCGCCAACTCTTCGGCGGCGGATCCCGGCCCGGCTCCGGTGCCGACGTCGGCATCACGGATCCTCGCTCACATCCGGTCGGCTCTTGCTGCGTTGTAACGAAAGGACTTGTCATGCCGCGTGTTTCGCATCAATCGCCGTCGATCGCCCCGGCCTACACCGGGCGGCTCTCCACCGCGCCGATCCCGTCGTTGCGGCTGCCCGACGACCCGATGGACCCTGACGCGGCCTACCGGTTCATCCACGACGAGCTGATGCTCGACGGCAGCTCGCGACTGAACCTCGCGACATTCGTCACCACCTGGATGGACCCGCAGGCCGAGAAACTCATGGCCGAAACGTTAGACAAGAACATGATCGACAAGGACGAATACCCGGCCACCGCGGCGATCGAGCAGCGCTGCGTGTGCATGGTTGCCGACCTGTTCCACGCCGAGAACCTGCGCGACGACGACCCGTCCAGCGCGGTCGGCGTGTCCACGATCGGGTCCAGCGAGGCGGTGATGCTTGGCGGGCTGGCGCTGAAGTGGCGGTGGAAGGAGCGTGTGGGCGACAGCTGGAAGACGCGGACGCCGAATTTGGTGATGGGCTCCAACGTCCAGGTGGTGTGGGAGAAGTTCTGTCGTTACTTCGAAGTCGAGCCGCGGTACCTGCCGATGGCCGAGGACCGCTACACCATCACACCCGAGCAGGTGCTCGACGCCGTTGACGAGGACACCATCGGCGTTCTGGCGATCCTCGGCACCACCTACACCGGCGAGCTGGAGCCGATCGCCGAGATCTGCGCGGGGCTGGACACGTTGGCGGCCGACGGCGGACACGACGTACCGGTGCACGTCGACGCGGCCAGCGGCGGTTTCGTCGTCCCGTTCCTGCACCCCGACCTGGAATGGGACTTCCGGCTGCCGCGAGTGGCATCGATCAATGTCAGCGGCCACAAGTACGGGCTGACGTACCCCGGCATCGGGTTCGTGGTGTGGCGCAACAGCGACCATCTGCCCGACGATCTGGTGTTCCGGGTCAACTATCTCGGCGGCGACATGCCGACGTTCACGCTGAACTTCTCGCGCCCGGGCAACCAGGTCGTCGGCCAGTACTACAACTTCCTGCGACTCGGACGGGCAGGCTACGGGCAGGTGATGAGCTGCCTGTCGTCGACGGCCCGGTGGCTGTCCGACCAGCTGCGAACGACCAGGCACTTCGAGGTGATCACCGACGGCTCGGCGATCCCGGTGATCGCCTTCCGGCTCTCCGGGGACTTCGGCTACACCGAGTTCGACGTGTCGGCGGGGCTGCGGTCGTTCGGCTGGCAGGTGCCGGCGTACACGATGCCCGAGGGAGCGGAGAACGTCTCGGTGCTGCGGGTGGTCGTGCGGGAGGGGTTCTCGGCGGATTTGGCCAGGTCATTGTTCGAGGACCTGGCCAAGGTGGTCGCGCAGCTCGACGAGCTCAAGCCGGGCGGTCAGTTCAACGAGCAGCAGCACTTCGCGCACTGAGCTCGCGGCCTAGTCGCGCCGAGCGTCGCACCGAGACTACGGCTTGTGACGGATTTCGGCCGTTTTCCGTCATAAGGCGTAGTTTCGGCGAGGACGCGGTCGCCGAGGCCACCGTCCCTGCACACCTGCGCGCGGGATCCGCTCGGCGCGTTCTGGGACAATCGGGTGAGTATGCACACCGTTCCGCTGACCACACACTCGACGCCCACGCCGCAGGCCGTGGTCGACCTTGACGCGATCGCGAACAACATCCGCGTCCTGCGTGAGCACGCGGGGTCCGCGGACGTAATGGCCGTCGTCAAGGCCGACGGCTACGGCCACGGTGCCACCCGCGTCTCTGCGGCCGCACTGGCGGCCGGTGCCGCTGAACTCGGGGTTGCCACCATCGACGAGGCGCTGGCCCTGCGCGCCGATGGCATCACCGCCCCGATCCTGGCGTGGCTGCACGCCCCGGGCACCGACTTCGCCCCGGCGCTCAATGCTGACGTGCAGATCGGGGTGTCGTCGGTTCGCCAGCTGTCCGACCTCCTCGACGCGGTGCACCGCACGGGGGTCACGGCGACGCTGACGGTGAAGCTCGACACGGGACTGAACCGCAACGGGGTGAGCGCCGCCGAGTACCCGGCGATGCTGGACGCGGTGCTGCGTGCTCAGGCCGAGGGCACGGTGAGCGTGCGCGGCCTGATGTCGCACCTGGTGAATGCCGACGAGCCGGAGCACCCGACCAACAACATTCAGGCGCAACGGTTTTCCGACATGCTCGCGCAAGCCCGAGCCAGCGGGGTGCGGTACGAGATCGCTCATCTGGCGAACTCGCCGGCGGTGATGGCGCGGTCCGATCTTGCCTTTGACATGGTCAGGCCAGGCATCGCGGTGTACGGGCTCAGCCCCCTTCCGGAGCGAGGGCAGATGGGTCTCGTCCCCGCGATGACGCTGAGATGCCCGGTGGCGCTGGTGAAGTCGATCAAGGCCGGCGACGGTGTCTCATATGGGCACACCTGGATCGCCGACCGGGACACCACGCTGGCGCTGCTGCCGATCGGCTACGCTGACGGTGTATACCGCTCCCTGAGCGGCCGCCTCGAGGTGATGATCAACGGCCGCAGGTGGCGAAGCGTCGGCCGGGTGTGCATGGACCAGTTCGTCGTCGACCTCGGCCCCGGTGAAACCGTTGTGCGAGAAGGTGATATGGCGATCCTCTTCGGGCCCGGCAACGACGGCGAGCCGACCGCGCAGGAATGGGCGGACCTGGTGGGCACCATCCATTACGAAGTGGTCACCAGTCCGCGCGGCCGGGTCACCCGCGTGTACCGCGAGGGGGGAACCATTGGGTGACAAGAAAGCCGAGCGACGAGTGCGACGCGCGCAACGGATCGACGAGCGCCTCGCCCGCACGGCGGCGAAGAACGTCGAGCGGCTGGCCAAACTTGCGAACGGCGAAGCGCCCGAACGCCAACGGTTCAAAGACGCCCGCTGGATGGCGGGCATGGCCGGGCTGACCGCGGTCGGCACCGTCGCAGGCGTATCCGCCGCCCGGTCGATGGCCAAGCTCGATTCGCCGGACGACCCGCATGCGACGGAGGATTTCACGCTGCTCGACGCCGACCGCGGCAGCGTGGTGACCGCCGAAGATGGGGTGCCGCTGGCAGTTCGCGAAGTCGGCCCGGCCGACGCTCGGCTGACCGTCGTGTTCGTGCACGGGTTCTGCATGTGTATGGGCGCCTTCCACTTTCAGCGGGCACGTCTGGAAGAAGAGTGGGGCGACCAGGTCCGGATGGTGTTCTACGACCAGCGCGGTCACGGCCAGTCCGGACGTGCGCCGATCGAGACATACAACATGGAACAGCTCGGCCGGGACCTCGAAGCCGTTCTGAAGGTCACGGTTCCGCGCGGGCCGGTGGTGCTCGTCGGGCATTCCATGGGCGGCATGGCCGTGCTGTCGCACGCGCGGCAGTTCCCTGCGGACTACGGTTCCCGCGTCGTCGGTGTCGCGTTGATCTCGACGGCGGCCGAAGGAGTCACGCGGTCGCCGCTGGGCGAGATTCTCAAGAACCCGGCGCTGGAGGCCGTGCGTTTCGCGGCGCGATACACACCGAAACTTGTTCTGCGTGGGCGCGGCTTGGCGCGATCGATCGTCCGGCCGATTCTGCGTACCGCCTCCTACGGCGACGAGAAAATCAGCCCTGCGGTGGTGGCTTACTCGGAGAAGATGATTCACGACACTCCGATCGACACGATGGTGGAGCTCCTGCACGCGCTTGAGGTCCACGACGAGAGCGAAGCACTCACCGTGCTCGCCAAGGTCCCGACGCTCGTCGCCTGCGGGGACCGGGATCTTCTGACGCAGGTGGGCCACTCGCGGGAGATGGCGGTGGCACTACCCAAGTGCGAGCTGGTGATCGTCTCCGGCGCGGGGCATCTCGTTCAGCTTGAGCAACCGGAGGTGATCGACGACGCGCTCGTGCGGTTGGTGGAGCGTGCGACGCCGTCGAAGTTGGTGGCACTCGCGCGCAGGGTGCGCGAAAAGGTCCGCCGCAGTGGCTGACGAGCGTTTGCGCGAGGAAAATTCAGCGGCTGACGAGCGCTTGCGCGAGGAACATCAAACCGCTGACGAGCGCTTGCGCGAGGAACGTCGAGCTCGAGCCGTTGAGACGTTGCGTACCGCCGAGGACACGTTCAAGCTGGGCGCCCGCCTGGGCGCAGATCTGCGCGCCGGCGACGTGGTGGTGCTGTCCGGCCCACTCGGCGCTGGGAAAACGGTGCTGGCCAAGGGCATTGCGCACGCGATGGATGTCGAGGGAGCGGTGATCTCGCCGACGTTCGTGTTGGCGCGTGTGCATCCCGCACGGCGCACGGGAGCGCCTGCGATGGTTCACGTCGACATGTACCGGCTGCTGGAGCACACGGAAAACCTCCCGGCGGAACTCGACTCGCTCGACCTCGATACCGACCTGGCCGATGCGGTCGTCGTCGTCGAGTGGGGTGAGGGACTGGCCGAACGGCTCTCCGACCGCCATCTCGACGTGCGGCTGAGCTACGACGACGACTCCGAAACCCGCACGGCCACATGGGAGTGGAGCACGTGATCCTGCTCGCGCTGGATACCGCGACCCCGGCGGTGACCGCAGGGGTGGTGCGCGGTGACTGTGTGCTGGCCGAACACGTTACCGTCGACGCACGCGCGCACGCCGAGACGCTCACCCCGAACGTGCTTGCTGCCCTTAGAGATTCGAAATTGAAGGTAACCAGCCTCGACGCGATAGTGGTGGGTTGCGGGCCTGGACCGTTCACCGGGTTGCGGGTCGGTATGGCCACCGCCGCCGCGTTCGGGCACGCGCTCGGCATCCCGGTGCACGGTGTATGCAGCCTCGATGCAATCGGGGTAGACACCAGCGGAGATGCGCTCGTGGTGACCGACGCCCGTCGTCGCGAGGTGTATTGGGCGCGCTACCGCGACGGCGTGCGCACCGCCGGTCCTTGCGTCGACGCGCCCGCGGACGTCCCTTACGACGGCGCCGCCGCGGTGGCGGGGTCGCCGCAGCATGCGGAAATGTTCCCCCTGCCGCGCCTCGACCCGACATACCCGACTCCACTGGGGCTGGTGCGCTGCGTGCCTGACGGGGGAGCTCCGCCAAAACCGTTGGTGCCGTTGTATCTTCGCCGCCCCGACGCAAAGACGCCCGCCGAGCGCAAGGCGCTGGCGCGATGACCTTCACGATCGACATGCTCACCGCCGCCGATGCCGCCCGGTGCGCTGAACTCGAAGCGCAACTGTTCGAGGGCGACGACCCCTGGCCTGCAAGGGCTTTCCTGTCCGAGCTGGACGGCAGGCACAACCATTACGTAGCGGCGCGCAGCGGCGACAAACTCATCGGCTACGCCGGTATCGCCAGGCTGGGCATCCTGCCGCCACACGAGTACGAAATCCACACCATCGGCGTCGACCCCGCGTTCCAGGGCCAGGGCGTAGGCCGCCGGCTGCTCGACGAGCTTCTGGCATACGCGGGTGGCGGGGCCGTGTACTTGGAGGTGCGCACCGACAACGCGGCCGCGATCGGGCTGTACCGCAGCGCCGGGTTCGTCGAGGTCAAGCTGCGCAAGAGCTACTACCGGATGAGCGGCGCCGACGCCTACACGATGCGGCGGGATGTGACATGAAAGTCCTCGCTATCGAAAGCTCCTGCGACGAAACCGGGGTCGGCATCGCCGAACTCGGCCCGGACGGCAACGTGACGTTGCTCGCCGACGAGGTGGCATCCAGCGTCGACGAGCATGCCCGGTTCGGTGGCGTGGTTCCGGAGATCGCGTCTCGGGCCCACCTGGAGGCGCTGGGCCCGACGATGCGCAGGGCACTGGCGACCGCAGGGATCGAGCGTCCCGACGCGGTCGCCGCGACGATAGGACCCGGCCTGGCCGGGGCGCTGCTGGTCGGTGTCGCCGCCGCGAAGGCGTACGCGGCGGCATGGGATGTGCCGTTTTACGCGGTCAACCACCTGGGCGGGCATCTCGCCGCCGACGTCTACGACCACGGTCCGCTGCCAGAATGCGTCGGGCTGCTGGTGTCCGGGGGGCACACGAACCTGCTGCATCTGCGCTCGCTCGGCGAGCCGGTGATCGAACTGGGCAGCACGGTCGACGACGCGGCGGGGGAGGCGTACGACAAAGTCGCACGGCTGCTGGGCCTGGGTTATCCCGGCGGCAAGGTGCTCGACGAACTGGCCCGCACCGGTAACCGCGACGCCGTGGTGTTCCCGCGCGGCATGACCGGCCCGCGCGACGACCCGTACTCGTTCAGCTTCTCCGGGCTGAAGACGGCAGTGGCACGCCACCTTCAGCAGCACCCGGACTACGTGCCGGCCGACGTCGCCGCGGGTTTCCAGGAGTCGGTCGCAGACGTGCTGACGGCCAAGGCGGTGCGCGCGGCGCAGCTCCTCGGCGTCGGCACGCTGCTGATCGCCGGTGGAGTGGCGGCAAACTCGCGGCTGCGCGAACTCGCCGACGAGCGCTGCGCCGCCGCCGGGCTCACGCTGCGCGTGCCCCGGCCTCGCCTGTGCACCGACAACGGCGCGATGATCGCATCGCTCGCCGCACATCTGATCGCCGCCGGGGCGCGGCCGTCGGCGCTGGCGGCGGCCGCCGACCCGGGGCTTCCGGTCGTCAGATCCCAGGTGTTCTAGCCGGTGCTTGAGTGCTAGCACTCGCGTGTATAGAGTGCTAGGTGGCAGGCGCGCTGCCCCTTGGGTCGGCACCCGCGACGACGGCTCAGCGGCGGTGGCGCATGCCGAAACCTGTAATGCCGAATGCCCGGGAAGCCCCGGGCCGCACCCAGATAAGTGGAGGGCTCACATCGTGGCGAAGGTGAACATCAAGCCACTCGAGGACAAGATCCTCGTCCAGGCCAACGAGGCCGAGACCACGACCGCATCCGGTCTGGTTATTCCTGACACCGCCAAGGAGAAGCCGCAGGAAGGCACCGTTGTCGCCGTTGGCCCAGGCCGCTGGGATGAGGACGGCGAGAAGCGGATTCCGCTGGACGTCTCCGAGGGTGACACCGTCATCTACAGCAAGTACGGCGGCACCGAGATCAAGTACAACGGCGAGGAGTACCTGATCCTGTCGGCCCGCGACGTGCTGGCTGTCGTCAACAAGTAATTCACCCGTGTCCGCCCCGGCGATCCACCGCGCATCCGCGGCGGATTTCCGGGGCGGTGCGCGTTAGCGACGAGCGCTTGCGCGAAGAGCAGATGGCACTGAGGAGCTTGAATGAGCAAGCAGATTGAATACAGCGAGACCGCGCGCCGGGCGATGGAGCACGGCGTCGACAAGCTCGCCGACGCCGTGCGGGTGACACTCGGACCGCGCGGCCGGCATGTGGTGCTGGCCAAGGCTTTCGGCGGCCCCACGGTGACCAACGACGGCGTGACCATCGCTCGTGAGATCGACCTGGAGGACCCGTTCGAGAACCTTGGTGCACAGCTGGTGAAGTCGGTGGCGACCAAGACCAACGACGTCGCAGGCGACGGCACGACGACGGCCACCGTGCTGGCCCAGGCGTTGGTGAAGGGCGGCCTGCGCAACGTGGCCGCCGGCGCGAACCCGATCGCTCTGGGCGCGGGGATCAGCAAGGCGGCTGACGCAGTGTCCGAAGCGCTGCTGGCCGCGGCCACGCCCGTCACCGAGAAGAACGCGATCGCTCAGGTGGCCACCGTCTCGTCGCGTGACGAGGAGATCGGGGACATGGTCGCCGAGGCGATGACCCAGGTGGGCCACGACGGCGTCGTCACCGTCGAGGAGTCCTCGTCGATGAACACCGAGCTGGAGATCACCGACGGCGTGCAGTTCGACAAGGGGTTCCTGTCGGCGTACTTCATCACCGACTTCGACGCGATGGAGGCGGTGCTCGAGGACGCCTACGTGCTGCTGCACCGCGAGAAGATCAGCTCGCTGCCCGACTTCCTGCCGCTGCTGGAGAAGGTTGCGCAGGCCGGAAAGCCCCTGCTGATCATCGCCGAGGACGTCGAGGGCGAGCCGCTGTCGACGCTGGTGGTCAACGCGATCCGCAAGACCCTGAAGGCCGTCGCGGTCAAGGCGCCGTTCTTCGGCGACCGCCGCAAGGCGTTCCTCGAGGATCTCGCGATCGTGACTGGCGGCCAGGTGGTCAACCCCGACGTCGGCCTGTTGCTGCGTGAGGTCGGGCTCGAGGTGCTGGGCACCGCCCGGCGCGTCGTCGTCACGAAGGACACCACGACGATTGTCGACGGCGGCGGCACCGACGAAGCCATCGCGGCACGCGCCAAGCAGCTCAAGTCCGAGATCGAGACCACCGACTCCGACTGGGATCGTGAGAAGCTCGAGGAGCGTCTGGCGAAGCTGTCCGGCGGCGTGGCGGTGATCAAGGTCGGTGCCGCGACGGAGACCGCTCTGAAGGAGCGCAAGGAAAGCGTCGAGGACGCGGTCGCGGCGGCCAAGGCAGCGGTCGAAGAGGGCATCGTCGCCGGTGGCGGCTCGGCACTGATCCAGTCCCGTGGTGTGCTCGACGAGCTGAAGTCGACGCTGTCCGGTGACGCGGCACTGGGTGTCGACGTCTTCGCCGGCGCGCTGAGCGCCCCGCTGTTCTGGATCGCGACGAACGCCGGGCTCGACGGCTCCGTGGTGGCCAATAAGGTGGCCGAACTGCCCAGAGGACATGGACTGAACGCGGCGACGATGACGTACGGCGACCTTGTCGCCGACGGCATCATCGACCCCGTCAAGGTCACCCGGTCCGCGGTGCTCAACGCCGCATCGGTGGCGAGGATGATCCTCACGACCGAGACCGCGGTGGTGGAAAAGCCGGCGGATGAGGCCGAGCATGACCACCATCATGGTCACGCCCACTAGCGGAGGTCGGAAGGGGTACGCGCTGTCGAGTTGAGTGCCCCTTTCGATATCGTCAACTTGGGTCACTTTGTCAGCGCGTGAGCTACGTCGGATCCCGTTCCACCGCTTGCCCCGTGCTCCGGGCTCCTAGGGTGAGTGGGACAGACGGTCCGCCGCCGCCGTTGCGAGACCGAATGCGAGCCGCTTAGTGCGGCGGGCAGCGTCATCAAGTAATCGGCGCGGGCGCGACGAGGCGACAGCGCGGACGGTGAACTGATCGCCGACTCTGATAGTGCCCGTGCGCTCGACATCGCAGTACACGCCAAGACACCGCTGCGCCCTGGCGGCCACCGCCCGGGTGATCTGCCGATTGACCTCGAGTCCGGGTTGTGCGCGGCTGGGAACTACGCAGCGCACGGTCGGCATTTTGACGTTCAAGGTGACTTCGTCGAGCACCATCTGTGCCCCGATCCACTGCGACTCGGGAAGATCCTCGTCCGTGTTGTCGAGCGCCACAAAGACATTCGGTCGAAACCGACGAACGTCGAGTTCGCTGCCGACCTCCGCGCCGATTGTCGCCAGGCTCGCAGTGGTTAGCACATGTAGCGGTGCCAGGTCGGCGAACATACCGGGCGGAGTGGAGTAACGGCCCAGGGTCAGGATGTCCGCCATTGGGACCATCGAGAGGTCGGGGAGCTTTTCCCCTTCTTCGACGCCGAAGTCCGCGCGCATCGTTGCTGACGATAGGCTGTCCGTCTGGTGATCGCGGCGCAAGCGATGCAAGCTGGTGTTTTCCGCCGGGGGCAATGCCGTCAGCCGCACTTCGCGGCCGGCCAGTTCCGACAGCTTGGCGTGCACCTCGTGGTCGCTGCTATTCAATACCGCGCCGTTGGCGAAGGTTATCTCGACGTCGGGCACATTGCCTGGCCCAGCATCCGTCGGAACACCGCAGGGGTACCTGGCCGTGGCTGTCAACAGGGCGGGCAGGCGGCGAGCCGACGCAGTGATGTCGCGTTGGAGGTCGCGGACTGCCCATAACCGATCCCCTAGCACTCCGCGAACGCCAACTTCGGCATGCTCGACCTGTTCACCGCCCAGAGACTTGACCGGATAACGCCACAGCTGAGCCACTTCGCCGATCGTCATTGACCTACATTAGGGCGCAGGGTCACCCAACAGCCGCAATCCGGTCAACCCAGCGGCGCCAGGAGGATGACGACAACCACGGTCGTCATCACGGCCAGGCTCACTGGGCGTTGGGGGCGGGGCTGACATCTATCCCCTTCTGGCCCACAGAGCGTTCGCGCCCGAAGTGAATGAGGAAAGGATTCTCATGGTCAAGTTGTCGGTGATTTACTACTCGGCAACCGGGCACGGCACAACGATGGCGCGCCAAGTTGCCAAAGCTGCCGAGACAGTCGGTGCAGAAGTGCGGCTGCGTCATATCGCTGAAACCCGTGACCCGCAAACATTTGCGAGCAATCCGGCGTGGACGGCGAACTATGAGGCCACGAAGGATCAGCCAGCGGCCGGCGGGGATGACATCGTCTGGGCCGACGCGGTGATCTTCGGCTCGCCCACCCGGTTCGGTTCTCCCGCAGCGCCTTTCCGCACCTTCATCGACACACTGGGTGGGCTATGGGCTCAGGGCAAGCTCGCCGACAAGGTCTACGCTGGATTCACGTCTTCACAAACCGCCCACGGCGGCCAGGAAACCACCCTGATCAACCTCTATGTGACGCTGATGCACTTCGGCGGCATCATCGTTCCGCCGGGATATACCAACGAATTGAAGTTCGCCGACGGCAATCCCTACGGCGTAAGCCACATCACCGGACCTGACAATCAATCACCCGTCAACGAGGCGGTTGCAGCCGCACTCGAACACCTCGCCCAACGCGTCGTCGCGATCGCCGGCCGCCTCGCCGCCGACCCGCGCTAGCTCCCCGGCGACGTGTTGGTCGGCACGGTGACGGCTGGAGCAAACTGTGGTCAGGTCGACGTCCGGATGAATGAGGGCGGCTGTGACCGGGACGGGCGCGTGGCTCATCCGGCGGAGCCGGGAGCCGGCGTCCTAACGCGGAAGATTCTGAGGTTGTCTCGCTCTTCGTGGAATTTGAGGTGGCGGCCCCTCACCTGAGGCCTGCCTGATGGTAGGTCTTCGGGTGAACGACCAAGTACACCCACGAAGGAAGGGACCGCCATGAAGACCGTACCTACTGTTCGTCTCGCTGACACGACCGATGCTGTGGTGTTTTCTGATCTGCCGGAGGAGATCCAGCTGGCGATGGCCGATATCGCCGGCGCGGCGCGGGAGGGTTTGTTGGCGATGAGCGTGGCCGCCGGGCTGGCGGTGATGCAGGCAATGTTCGAGGCCGAGATCGCTGGGGTGGCCGGGCCGAAAGGCAAGCATGATCCGAACCGGGCCGCGGTGCGCCATGGCAGCGGGCGTGGCTCGGTCACCCTGGGTGGGCGCAAGGTGGCGGTGGACCGGCCCCGGGCGCGCACCCTGGATGGGCACGAGGTGCCGCTTTGCAGCTATGGGCACTTCGCCGCCGAGGACCTGCTGTCGCAGGTGGTGATGGAGCGGATGCTGGCCGGGGTGGCCACCCGCCGGCACGCCCGCACCGCCGAGCCGGTGGGCACCCAGGTCGGCGAGCAAGCGAAATCGACGAGCCGCTCGGCGATTTCGCGCCGGTTCGTGCGCCAGACCCAGACCGCGCTGGCCGAGCTGATGAGCCGCGACCTGAGCGAGCTGGACATCAAGGTCCTCATGTTGGATGGGGAGCACATGGCCGACCGGTGCGTGGTGGTCGCGCTGGCGATCACCGCCGACGGCACGAAGGTCCCGGTCGGGCTGTGGGACGGCTCGACGGAGAACAAGACCGTGGTCCGCTCGCTGCTGGCCGACCTGGTCGAGCGCGGCCTGGGCGTCGGCGATGGGCTGCTGGTGGTCATCGACGGCGCCAAGGCCCTCTCGGCGGCGGTGCGTGAGGTGTTCGGCGACAAGGCCCTCATCCAAAGATGTACCTTGCACAAGCGGCGCAACGTCGCCAATCACCTGCCCGACAAGGACAAGGCGTGGGTGGACGCCAAGCTGGTCAAGGCGTTCCACCATCCCGACCCCCAGACCGGGCTGCGCAATGCCAAACACCTTGCCGCACAACTAGATAAGAGCTACCCCGGTGCGGCTGCGTCGCTGCGCGAAGGACTCGAGGAGATGTTCACCGTCGCCCAGCTCGGCATCGACGGCCGCCTCGCCAAGACCCTCACCACGAGCAACCCCGTCGAGAGCATGATCTCCATCGCCCGGACCACCAACCGCAACGTCACCCGCTGGCGCGACGGGCAGATGGTGCTGCGCTGGACCGCGGCCGGAATGCTCAACGCCGAACGATCCTTCCGCCGCATCAAGGGCCACAAGCAGATGCCCCAGCTCGTCACGGCCCTGCACCGACACGCCCACCCCGAACCCGCCAAAGACACCGACCCCGTCGGTGCCGCCGCCTAGAGTTCACCGTGGATCGTCACCGAAAATCCACGCAGATCGGGACACGCTCAAGATTCTCGTAGTAGGGGATAACGATTTCATCGGTGGCGGTGACGTCGCCCAGCATGATCGTGGTGAGGGGATGGACGATGCCGGGGTCGATCTCCAGGTTGATACAGGCCGGAGCGTCCGCAGAGAAAGCGCCGCCCATCGCGCCTGGAATCGCATCGGCGGTGGCGACGCGCTCCCCGTAGCCGCCGAACGCCTCAGCGAGCTTCTCGTATGCGCTGTCGGCCAGTTTGGTGACGACGGTGTCGGCACCTTGGTAGACCGCCTGTTGACCATGCAGCGACATACCCCACACCGCGTTGTTGAAGACCACCGTCACCACCGACAGGCCGTGGCGGGCCATGGTGTCGAACTCCTGAGGATGGAAGCCGGCTGCGCCGTCGCCGGTGATCAACACCACCGGTGCGTCCGGCCGGGCCCGCGCGGCCCCGATGGCGAACCCGGGCCCGACCCCGAGTGCGCCAAGATACCCGAGTCGCAACACGCCGCCGGGGCTTTCGGTCCGCACGAAGAACTCCGCCCAGGCCGGTGCTTCGGCGCCGTCGAGCACGAAAATGGTGCCCGGCGGGCATGATTCGATGACCGCCTTCGCCGCGAAGTAGGGATGGATGCGGCCGGTAGAGGTGGCGTCGTCAACGAAGAGCGCCTCATGGAACCGCTGGGCGTTGGCGGCCACGTCGACCCATGCCGACCAGTCCGGCCAACTGCGGGTGGCCGCGAGTTCAGTCAAGGCCTCCAGCGTTGCTCGGCAGTCGGCCACGATGGGAACCGCGACATCCTGCATGCGGCCGATCTCGGCCGCGTCGAGGTCAACCTGGATGATCCGCGCGCCAGGGAACACGCTGGCTCGGCCGCCGGTGAACATTCCGGTGCGGGCACCAATCAGCAGCACAACGTCGGGAGTTGTCGCTGCGAGCGTCGGAAGCGCTCCCAGCCCGAGTAGACCGCCGGCGGCGAGCCGGTGGCTGGCCGGGATCGCGCCGTCCGATTTGCCCGGGTAGAAGACAGGGACGCCGACCGTCTCGGCGAAGGAGACCAGCGCGTCGGCGGCTCCGGAGAAGGTGACACCGCCGCCGATGATGATCGCCGGATGCTGGGCACCTTGGAGCACGTCGAGTGCCTCTTGCACGGCCGAAGTGCTCGGACCCGGACGAACGTCGACGGTGTAGGCGGCCGGAAAGCGCACCGTCGCCTCGTCGGCCTCGCCGAACATGACGTCGATCGGCACCTCGAGCAGCACCGGGCCCGGCGCGCCGGTGGTGGCCTTGCGCACCGCGAGCGCGACGATCTCCGGGATCCGCGCGGCATCGGTGATCCGGTACGCCCACTTCGTCACCGGCGCGGCAGCCGCAACTTGATCGAATCCGCCTTGCAGCGGGTTGGTTTCTGTTTCCCGCAACGGCGGCGCGCCGACGATGAACAGGGTGGGGGTGCGATCGAGGTAGGCGTTCACGATTGCGGTATACGCATTGGTGAACCCGGGGCCGGACGTCACGACGCATGCACCTAGGTGGCCCGTCACCCTTGCGTAAGCATCGGCGGCGTGCCCTGCGCTTGATTCGTGGCGGGTGTCGGTGAGCCGGATGCCGTACTTGTCGCACGCGACCAGAAAGGCGTCCAAGTGTCCCCCGTGCAGCGTGAACACTTCCGACGCGCCAACGTCGGACAACGCACGCGCGAGCAGTTCGCCCCCGCTAATAGCCACCGGAACCTCCCGCGGCGCGACCAGAGTCTGGGTCACCCACACCCTATTGGTTGGCGCTGTGCAATGACACTTGGGGAGCTCACGTTTGGTGCCGCGAATTGGGTGTCCGATCGGTGTCGTCATCGAGGGCAAATAGGCAATCCAAGACCGAGTGTGAGCCGGTGTTCGGTCGTCCCGCCGCCATGCGGCACGGAGGTCCACATCGCAGGTGCCCTGTGCTGGTTTCGTATCAAGTGGATGACTGCACCATCACGTAATTGAACTGTGCGGTTTGTCGCGGTGCCATTTCTGGCTGGCGAGGCTTATGTTCTCACCGCACGGAAAAAGGGGGTGCCTGATGATCGACCTGCCGCACTCTGGATGCTGGCTCGAGCGGAAAGACCCATGAGCAACAAGTCAGGCGTCACATTCCTTGCGGCGGTGTGCATGATCGCCGCGTCCGTTGCCGGATGCAGCCCCAATGTTGCACGGTCATCCCCTCCGACGACGTCGGGTGAAGCGGCGACCGTCAGGATCACCCTTTCCTATCAGCCGAGCGGGACAGCGGCGATGAGCTGGGACCGCCAAAGCCAAACCGTCACCGCCAACCTCCAGATGGCCGGGTTCACCCCAGACCGCAATTATTCCGTCGACATTCACAAGGGCACCTGCGCCACACCGACGGACATTGCCGTGCCGTTCCCGGCGGTAACCGCAGACAGCGCAGGGACCATCAAGACCAGCCTCGTCGGCGAGCGGCTTGCGCCCGGAGGTCTGCTCCCGGGCACCGCGCTCATCATCGCCCCGAATACGGGCGCTCCGACTCAACCGGACGTGTCGCCGATGGCTTGCGCCGAAATAGTCGCTGCCGATGCGGCGACCACCCTCGCGATGGGACCTGTGGGTTCACGCCCCGGCGGGTGGGCGACCGCGACATACAACCCCGGGAACAAGACATTGGTCGTCGCTACCTGGGCCAGCGGTCTTGCTCCGGGCAGCGCCCACGCCCAGCACATCGGTCTGGGCACATGTGAGTCGCGAGAACCGCCGAAGTACCTACTGAAAGATCTGGTGGCCTCGGCCAACGGCACCGCATACCAGACCTCGGTGGTCGAGGACGTCGATCAGTCCGCGCTGTCTTCGGACTGGTATCTCGACGTCGAGTCCGGTCAACCGATGCCCTACGACGCGCCGATCATCTGTGGCAGTACTGCGAAGAAGTCCTCCCCGACGTCGTAGCAACGCAAAAGCCCCCGACCCGAGTCGGGGGCTCTTGACGTCACCTGGCTCAGGCGGTCCGGCGGATGCCTCGTTTGAGCAGCAGTTCCCGCTCGCCCTCGGAAAGCCCGCCCCAGATGCCGTACGGCTCGCCAACCGACAGCGCATGCGCGCGGCACTGGGCGATCACCGGGCACCGGCGGCACATCTCCTTGGCCCGCATCTCCCGCTGCGTGCGGGCGCGGCCGCGTTCGCCGTCGGGATGGAAGAACATCGACGAATCAACGCCCCGGCACAGCCCCTGCATCTGCCAATCCCAGATGTCAGCGTTCGGTCCGGGCAGCTGTTGCGTCTGCGCCATGGAAAACCCCTCTCGCCGAGTCCAATTCGCGAAGCTTCACTGGACGGTGAGTTGCGGACGATTCCGAGACATGTCGCCGATGACTACTCGTGGTCACAAGGTAGGGGTGCTTACGAAATGGCGTCAATAGCTACCTACTGTGCGCAACGGCATAACCGCAGGCCCAGAATTTACATCACGTTCATCGTTGCGACCCATCGGCAGCGATCAACGTGGTATCGACGAACCCCGTTGCGGTGGTGGCGAACCGGTTTCCGCAGTTGGGCCGACGGCCGCGCCGTCGCGCAAATCTACGGACCGAGTAGGCGGTTGACATGGCGTTAACACATCGACCACAAACTGTTAACCGCGCCCGATGCTGAGCGCTCGCGCGAAGAGCACAAGCCGATGACTCAAACGATCTTCGAAGCGGCCGCGTTCGGCGATGAGCCGGGATGCTGGCCGCTGCCGGCCGCCACCACGCCCCGCGAGCGGTGGTTGCGCGCCGTCGCCGCAGGCGGTCAAGGTCGCTACGGCATCGCGACCGCCGAGCTGGCGGCTGTAACACGGGAGATGGCCGCGGGTCCGATCGCGTCCATGGCGCACAGCACGCACGCGTCGTTCATCCGGCAGCTGGGCGGGCACGTCCAGGCGCGGCACTGGGACGGCCGGGCTATGGCGCTCGCGGCGGACGACCCCGAGGCGCAAGTCGACGCGCTGCTCGGCCTGGCCGCCGACGCCCTGGGAGTGTGCCGGTTCGCGGCGTCGGCAGCGCTGCTCGACCGGGCCCGGGTACCTCTCGAGCGAGCGACGGCGACCCGGTTGCCGCTGCGCTGGCAGTGGGTGTCCGCCGAACTCGCAATGGCCTGCGCCGACGGGGCCGCCGCGGTTTGGCACGCCGAGTGCGCGGTCGAGTTGGCTGCCGCGTATCCGTCGGAAAGGCACCGCGTCAAGACACAGGTGGTGTATGCCGCCGCATTGTGCAGCGCCGGCCGGGTCGGCGAGGCCCGCGTGGTTGCCGAGGACGCGTACGCGGCCACCGACACGCTGCGCCTGACGCCCCTGCGATGGGCGCTGGCCAGTTTGCTGGCCGACATCGCCGACGACCCCGGGCAGGCCCGTCGTTTGATTTCCGCCCGAAACGTATGCGCGGAGCAGATACGCCGCGCCGGAGGCGTTTGGCGCCGGTGAAGCCGCGCAACGTTGTTGGATCGTTATTGTCGATACGTCGCCGAGAAGTCCTCGGCTCGTAACGTTGGAGTCCTCGTCGCCGATGACAAATTCGGGAGATCGCCTCGATGTTGTCGTTGCTGACGCAGTTGCGGGGGATCGGGGCGCACTCCGCGAAGTGCTGGAGATCGTTCGCCCGATCGTGGTCCGGTATTGCCGAGCACGGCTAGGGACGGCCGAGCGCAGCGGTCTTTCGGCAGACGATGTGGCTCAGGAGGTGTGCTTGGCCGCCATCACGGCGTTGCCTCGCTACAAGGACCAGGGGAGGCCCTTCTTGGCGTTCGTGTACGGCATCGCGGCTCACAAGGTGGCAGACGCCCACCGTGCGGTCGCGCGCAACCGTGCCGACCCCACCGACGTCATCCCCGAGCGAGCTACGTTCGAGGCCGGGCCGGAGCAGTTGGCCATCGACGCCGAGTCGTCCGCCCGGATGAACGTCCTGCTGCAGATCCTGCCCGAGAAGCAGCGCGAAATCCTCATCCTCCGCGTGGTCGTGGGACTGTCCGCGGAGGAGACCGCCGAGGCCGTTGGCAGCTCGCCGGGTGCCGTGCGTGTCGCGCAGCACAGGGCCCTGGCGCGGCTGCGCGAAGAGATGATTGGGGCGGGCTATGCCTGAGCACGACCCCAGCCTCGACACCGTCATGCGCACCGACCGTTTTGTCGACGCGCTTGCCTCCGGCGCGCGGATGTCGCCGGTGGATCCACTCTCGGCGATGCTCGGCGCCTGGCGCGACGACGTGCGCAGCCGCCCGGACAACGACGTGATCACCTTGGCGCAGGCGGCCGCCGCGCTGTCCAAGACGCAGGACCCGCCGCGCCGGCACCGGTTCGGCTTGACCGTGGTCGGTGCGGTCGCCGCGGCGATGCTCTGCCTCGGTGGGTTCGGGGCCGTCGTCTACGGATCCGGGCCCGGCGATGCGCTCTACGGCCTGCGCAGCATGCTGTTCGGCGAGTCCATCCAGACGCGCAACGACGCTGTGGCGCTGGCATCCCAGCAGCTGGCGCAGGCGCGGCAGCTGGTCCAAGAGGGAAAGTGGGAGGAGGCCCAGCAGCAGCTCATGGCGGCGTCCAACACCGTGCAGAGCGTGGGCGACGTCGCGGCACAGCAGCAGCTGGTCGAGCAGTACAACACGCTGACCGTGCAGGTCATTCAGCGCAATCCCGAGGCGACGCTGCCGCCGCCGGGCGAGCCGCTTCCGCCGATGCCGTCCTCGCCGTTGACGTTGCTCTCGGTGCCGACGCTGCCCGAAGTGGTGTCCACGTCCCCGGAGACACCGCCAGTATCGACCTCGTTGCCGACGCCGACGCCGACGACGCCCTTGCCGACGCCGACGACGCCGCTGCCGACGCCGACGACGCCGCTGCCCACGCCGTCGACGCCGCTGCCCACCGTCACGACACCGGCTCCGACGGTGACGCAGGTGCCGCGAACCACCACCCAGGTGCCGGCAACGACGGCACCGAGCGCGATGGCGCCGCAGCCGACGACGTCGCAGCAAACCGCTGCCATCGTCACCACTGAGGCCACCACCGCCGCCCCGACGCCGTCGCAAACGGTCGCGCAATCAACCACGGTGCGGTCGCAACCGACGGGAACCGAGGGGCCCACGCATCGCTCTGCGGCACCCACGGTGGCGCCGACGACGTCGGCGGGCTAACGGAGAGGTCTAGCGGTAGCTGTCGGGATCCGTGGTGGCCTCGTTCAGCGAGGCGTCGGCGTAGCCGCGGCAGTAGTCCCACGTCACATAGGCTTCGGGCTCCGGATCGTAGGCCGGCTCATGCGGCCGAACCGTGCCGTCGATCAGAAGCTGCAACAGATTGGCGCGCAACATGTCCCAGTCGTGGTAGTGGTCTTGCTGACAGTCGTCGCACGACACCACCAGACCGCGAATCCCCTTGTGCGCCAACAATGCTTCGTATACGGCCAGATCTGCGAGGTCCGCTTCCACGGCCATGCGCTCCTGCGGGTCCAGCGGCTGGCCGGGCTCGATCGCGTCCAACGCCGCCGAGGGGTCCAGCGGGTCGTCGGCGAACGGGTCCGGCGGCAAACCCGGGGGGAGCTGGTCGCGCACGCCTCTACAGTAGCTAGCCGGTCCGACATTTCGCCAGCCGCCGGCACCGCGTCGGCAACCGCGGCGATACGGTCGTTGCCGATAGGATGAGAACCTAGCCCCGCACCGATGGAGGCCCCGCCGATGTCGATAACTGACGGTCATACTGCGGTGAACTCGGCTGCCTCCCATCCGGTCACCGGCACCGTCCCCACCGGGGGTGACGATCCTCACAAGGTCGCCATGCTGGGCCTGACCTTCGACGACGTGCTGCTCCTGCCGGCGGCCTCCGACGTGATCCCGGCCGCCGCCGACACCTCCAGCCAGCTGACCAAGAACATCCGCCTCGAGGTGCCGTTGGTCAGCTCGGCGATGGACACCGTCACCGAGGCGCGGATGGCGATCGCGATGGCTCGCGCGGGCGGCATGGGGGTGCTGCACCGCAACCTCTCGGTCGCCGAGCAGGCCGGCCAGGTGGAGATGGTCAAACGGTCGGAGGCCGGCATGGTCACCGACCCCGTCACCTGCTCGCCGGAGAACACCCTGGCCGAAGTCGACGCGATGTGCGCACGGTTCCGGATCTCCGGCCTGCCCGTCGTCGACAACGACGGCGCCCTCGTCGGGATCATCACCAACCGTGACATGCGCTTCGAGGTCGACCAGAACAAGCGCGTCGCGGAGGTGATGACCAAGGCGCCGTTGATCACCGCCCGCGAGGGCGTCACCGCCGACGCTGCCCTAGGACTGTTGCGGCGCAACAAGATTGAGAAGCTGCCGATTGTCGACGGACACGGCCGGCTCACCGGGCTGATCACGGTCAAGGACTTCGTGAAGACCGAACAGCATCCGCTGGCCACCAAGGACAGCGACGGCCGGCTGCTGGTCGGCGCGGCCGTCGGCACCGGGGACGACTCGTGGGTGCGGGCGATGACGCTCGTGGACGCCGGTGTCGACGTGCTGGTGGTGGACACAGCGCACGCGCACAACCGGCTGGTGCTCGAGATGGTCGGCAAGCTCAAGGCTGAGGCCGGCGAAAGGGTTGAGGTGATCGGCGGCAACGTCGCCACCCGCAGCGGGGCCGCCGCGCTCGTGGATGCCGGGGCGGACGCGGTGAAAGTCGGCGTCGGTCCGGGTTCGATTTGCACGACGCGCGTGGTGGCGGGCGTCGGCGCACCGCAGATCACCGCGATCCTGGAGGCGGTCGCCGCCTGCGCGCCCGCGGGTGTGCCGGTGGTGGCCGATGGCGGCCTGCAGTACTCCGGTGACATCGCAAAGGCGCTGGCCGCGGGTGCGTCGACGGCGATGCTCGGCTCGCTCTTGGCCGGCACCGCCGAAGCGCCCGGCGAGCTGATCTTCGTCAACGGCAAGCAGTTCAAGAGCTACCGCGGCATGGGGTCGCTGGCCGCGATGCGCGGTCGCGGCGAGAACAAGTCGTTCTCCAAGGACCGCTACTTCCAGGACGACGTGCTCTCCGAGGACAAGCTGGTACCCGAGGGGATCGAGGGCAGGGTGCCGTTCCGCGGCCCGCTGGCCACCGTCATCCACCAGCTCACCGGCGGTCTGCGCGCGGCCATGGGCTACACCGGCTCGGCCTCGATCGAGGCGCTGCAGCACGCACAGTTCGTCCAGATCACCGCGGCCGGCCTGAAGGAAAGCCATCCGCACGACATCACGATGACCGTCGAAGCGCCCAACTACTACGACCGATGAGCCACTACCTCACCGCGGGGGCACCCCCGGGTAGTTGCGGGCCCCGCCCCCGAGGTGGGCGCAAAACCCGGGTGGGCGGGGGC